>JAHZKD010000533.1 GCA_022600605.1 Actinomycetes bacterium | reverse complement strand
CGATTCCTGCCGCCGACGTTCCGCGGTGAAATGATCTGGTGTCAGCTATTTTCCGAACCCGGCGCGGGCTCCGATCTGGCGAGCCTGTCCACCAAGGCCACCAAGGTCGACGGCGGATGGCGCATCACCGGCCAGAAGATCTGGACCACTGGCGCCCAGTACTCGCAGTGGGGCGCACTGCTGGCAAGAACCAACCCGAGCGCTCCCAAACACAATGGCATCACTTACTTCCTGCTCGACATGTCGAGTGAGGGCGTTGAGACCAAGCCGCTGCGTGAACTCACCGGCAACGCGATGTTCAACACCGTCTACATCGACGATGTCTTCGTGCCCGACGACATGGTGCTCGGCGACGTCGACCGCGGGTGGGAAGTCAGCCGCAACACCCTGACCGCCGAACGAGTGTCGATCGGAGGCAGCGAACCAGCGTTCCTGCCGAGCCTGGACCGGTTCGTTGAGTTCGTGGGTGACGGGCAGTTCGACCAGATCGCGCAGAACCACGCAGGGATGCTGATCGCTGAGGGGCACGCCGCGAAAATCCTCAACATGAGGTCCACATTGCTGACTCTGGCCGGGGGCGATCCGATGCCCGCAGCGGCGATCTCGAAATTGCTGTCAATGCGTACGGGGCAGGGGTACGCGGAGTTCGCGGTGACCTCTTTCGGCACTGAGGCGGCCATCGGCGACCGTGAGCAACCCGCCGGACGCTGGGCCGAGTACCTACTCGCCAGCCGTGCGACCACCATCTACGGCGGAACGTCGGAAGTGCAGCTGAACATCATCGCCGAACGACTGTTAGGGCTTCCGCGCGATCCCTGAACCAGGGATTTCCGCCCGCCAAGGACGGGAACCCACCGCTCATGACCAACGATGCAGAGAAGCGCTTTGACCGACCGGAATCGTTCCGGGCGGCCGCCAAATACACATTGGTGGTGATCGCCGTGGCCGGGGCCGCGTTCGCCTTCTATGCGTTCGGCGACCGCGGATCAGTGTTCAGCGCGGCATGCGTTCCCGTCGTACTGTTCCTCGGCGGCATCGGGGCATTCGTCAAGACCTACCGGGAATGGAGGACCGGCGGCGGCTGGCTCGCCTGGCAGGGACCCGGCTGGCTGCTGCTGACCATGATGCTTTTCACCCTGCCGATACCCGGCTCGGCCTATCTGGTCGGCGGCGTCGAGTAGGTCCGCCTGGCGATAGCGCGTGGTGTGCACTCAGATCGCGAAATCGGCCCTTCGGACGATCTGGCTGCACACTAGAGGCCGCAACGCGGCGGCGTCGCGCCTTCCAGATCTAGTCCACCTCCATCTCCCGGAGTTGACGCTTGAGGACCTTGCCGGTGGGGTTGCGCGGCAGCTCGTCGAGGAATATCACCTCGCGCGGCACCTTGTAGCGGGCCAGGTTGTCCTTTACATACGTCTTGATGGCATCTTCGTCGACTTCCGAACCCTCAACCTTGACCACGAAGCAACGCAGCCGGGCACCCCAGTCCTTGTCTTCGACGCCGAGCGCCGTCGCTTCGATAACGTCGGGATGGCCGCTAACGAAATCCTCGACCTCGGCGGGAAAGACGTTCTCGCCGCCGGAAACGATCATCTCGTCATCGCGTCCGCTGACGTACAGCAGCCCGTTGTCGTCGAAGTAGCCCACATCGCCCGATGACAGCAACCCGTCGATGATCTGCTTGCCACCGCCGCCGGTGTAGCCCTCAAACGGGAGTGAATTCCCTACGAAGATCCGGCCGATCTCACCGCGGGGCACCTCATTGCCATTGTCGTCGAAAATCTTAACCTTCATGCCCGTGACTACAGGGCCAACTGTGGCTGGATTGATCGAAAGGTGCTGCGGCCCAGCGATGCTCGCAAACGCAACCTCAGTGGACCCGTAGAGGTTATAGATAACCGGGCCCAGATCCTTCAGCGCCCTGGTGGCCAACTCGGCGCCGAGCTGCGAGCCGGACACGAACACGATGCGCAGCGAAGACAGGTCCGGCTTGGGCGTGGTCTTGTCGAGCTCGTCGAGCAACCGAGACAGCATCACGGGCACCACAACCATCGCGGTGGCCTTGTTCTCCTCGATGTCAGCGAGCACCCTGGCCGGCTTGAACCGTCTGCGCAGCAGCAGCGTCGAACCCAGCATCATCGCGATCGTGGCGTGCAAGAAGCCCAGTGCGTGAAACATCGGCGCCGGCAGCGAGGTCACCTCGGCGGCTTTGAACGGCACCGAGGACAGCACACCTCCGATCGGCGCGAGCGACGGCGGTGCGCTGCGGTTAGCGCCTTTGGGCGTGCCGGTGGTGCCACTAGTCAAGATGATGATCGACGCGTTCCTGGTCGCCCGGGGCGGTGGGCGCCGATCTGTGCGGGCAACCAGCTCGGCCAGCGTCTCATCGTTGGCGACCGAGGGCTCATCCGAATCCGGGTTTACCCCGAGAGCCCGTAGCTTGCCCAGTTCGGGGTCGGCGTGCGCGACGGCCGAAGCGTACTCATCGTCATAGATGATGAGCTTGCTTCCTTCCCGCTCAGAAACCTCTTTGATCTGGGGGCCGGAAAACTCACTGTTGAGCATGATTATGCGCGCACCGACCCGGGCGGCGGCGAACACCGCAACCAGGAACCAACGGTGGTTGCGGGCCAGGATGGCCACCCCGTCACCGCCCCTAATCCCCATAACGAGCAGGGCGTTAGCGACGGCGTTGGTCGCATCGTTGAGTTCTCGGAAGGTCATCTCGCCGTCGTCGTCGAGCACCGCCGCCCGATTCGGGTATCGACGGGCGTTGAGGGCGGGGATCATTCCGATCTCACCCCAGCGCCGAATGTCGGCGAGGAAGGCGGCGAGGTCCTGCGGTGGCTCCAATTTCAGCGCGCCGGCCTCGAACATCTTTCGCGCGTAGTGCAGCTCAGCCGAACCGCGCTCGAAGTATTTGCCGACGGATTGCTGAACTTTGGCAGCCGCCTGCAACGGAAGATCGCTGAGCTTGGACATGCGTCAACAATATGTGAATGCCATAGCACTCAGTCAGCGAACGACGGCGCCAAGCAACCTACGATGCAGGGGTGCCTGCCCCGGAATACCTGGCGATCGGGGGGCAGAAAGTGCCCATCACCCATCCGGACAGGGTCGTATTCGACGAAATCGGAGTGACCAAGCTGGACTTGATGCACTACTACGCGGCGGTGGCCGACGGCGCTCTGCGCGGTGTGCGCGACCGCCCGATGATCCTCAAGCGTTTCGTCAAGGGAATCGGGCACGAGGCCGTGTTCCAGAAACGCGCACCCGAGAAACGTCCGGACTTCGTCGACGTCGCTGAACTCAAGTATGCGTCGGGCACGTCAGCCAAGGAAGCTGTTCTGCGCGACGGTGCCGGTTTGATCTGGGCGGTAAATCTCGGCTGTGTCGATCTCAACCCTCATCCGGTCCGGGCCGATGATCTCGACCATCCCGACGAACTGCGCGTCGATCTCGACCCGATGCCGGGCGCAGGGTGGCGGCAGATCCTCGACGTGGTCTCGGTTGCCCGGGAAGTGCTCACCGATCACGGCCTGGTGCCCTGGCCCAAAACTTCAGGCGCGCGCGGGTTCCACATCTACGCGCGCATCCACCGGCGCTGGCCGTTCAAGGCCGTCCGGCTGGCCGCGGAGGCGGTAGCGCGCGAAGTGGAACGCCGCGCACCGGAGTCGGCGACGGCCCGGTGGTGGAAAGAGGAGCGCCGCGGTGTGTTCGTCGACTTCAACCAGAATGCCAAGGACCGCACCGTAGCGTCCGCCTATTCGGTGCGCGCCACCCCGGATGCCCGAGTATCGACGCCACTGTTCTGGGATGAGGTTGCCGACTGCCGGCCGGAGGCGTTCACCGTCGCCACCGTTCCGCAACGTCTTGAGCAGTTCGGCGATCCCTGGGAAGGAATGGACGATGCCGCCGGCGGTCTGGAGTCCCTGCTCAATCTTGCCGACCGGTTGGGGCCGGCTGAGAAGGCACCCAAGGGGGCGCGCAGGATCACGATGCCGCTCATCGAGATCGCCCGCACAAAGACCAAGAACGAGGCGATGGCCGCACTACAGCAATGGCGGGATAAGTACCCGGCCGCAGCCGGAAAGCTGGAGCCCGCAGACGTACTCGTCGACGGTATGCGCGGTCCGAGCTCGATCTGGTACCGGGTCCGGATCAACCTGCAGCACATCGCCGAAGATGCCCGTCCACCGCAGGAGACACTGCTAGCCGATTACAGCCCATGGCCGACTCGAACCGGTTCGCGGCATCAGCGGCACAACAGCTAATGCCAAGTTACCGACAAGTTTGCTGATTGGGACAAATCCAGTTCTTAACAAAGTATTAGTGGTTACTCCCAGCCACCTTAAATTGGGTCACTACCTTCGCTTCTGTAAGGCCAACGACTGGCCGCGTCAGCACTAGATCGAGGGAGGCTGCAATGTACGGCAATCCGACGTTCGACTGCGACGGCGCCGACATCCGGGCGCACTGCCGCCAGTTGGCCACCGTCGTGACGGTCAGCGGCGCACTCAACGGCAACAACGTCGACCGCGTCATCCGCTACACCCGGCGCTTCATCCTCGCTGAGAAGCCCTTCGTGCTAGACACCAGCAACGTCACTTCTTTTAGCCGGGAAGCTCTTTCACTGCTGTTCACTGTTGAAGAGGTCTGTGCGGCCGCTGGAGTGGACTGGTCATTGGTCGCCAGTCGCCCCGTCGAGCTGGCACTTCGCGACGGCGGCATCGAGGTCACCGCGTGCGGCTCCGTGCCGGAAGCGCTCAATCATTTCGCCGAGGCAATGGTTGCGCGCCGCCAACTACTCCCCCTTCTCACTAAGACCGCGTAAAGGATCACTGTGTTAATTGATGTTCGGTGGCTCCGATACCTCCTTCATGGGCGCCATAAGACGGTTGCAGGGCATCTCGCACTGCCTGCCAGCTGACCCTCCGCCCAAGAGCACACAGCTGCTCGTCAGTTGACCCGCCACGCTCTACTGTGGCCACATGAGCGCTGTTGGCGATACCGACCGAGTGACCAAGGCCGCCCACCGGGTGGTCAACGAAAACAACCCGCGCTCGGTGCCGATTCCCCAGTATCTCGGGGCCTGCTTCGACGCGGGATTGTCCTGGGTGCACTTTCCCGAAGGACTCGGCGGCCTCGGCGTTTCCCGCGGACTGCAGGCCGTCGCCGATCGCATCCTTCAGGACGCGGGCGGGCCCGTGCCATTGGCGCTGAACCCGATCGGCTACGGCATGGCCGCCCCGACGTTGCGGGAGCACGCCCAGACCGACGACATCCGAAAGTCTCTATTACGACCGCTGGCAACCACCGAGGACATTTGGTGTCAATTGTTCTCCGAACCGGGCGCCGGTTCTGATGTCGCGGGCCTGGCGACTTCAGCAGTCAGCGACGGCGACAACTGGATCATCAATGGGCAAAAGGTCTGGACAAGCTTGGCCCACCGCGCGCGGTGGGGTCTGCTGCTCGCCCGTACCGACCCGAACGTGCCCAAACATCGTGGGCTGACCTACTTCATTCTCGATATGCACGCCGACGGCGTCCAGACCCGTCCGCTCCGACAGTTGACCGGACACGCCGAGTTCAACGAGGTCTACATCACCGATGCACGAATCCCCGACACGTCCCGGCTGGGCGCGGTCGGCGAAGGTTGGCGCGTCGCCATGACGACCCTGATGAACGAACGAAGCGCGCTCGGCGGCAGCGGCAGCAGGCGCGGCGCAGGCACCATCGGCGACGCGGTAGCACTGTGGGCCTCACGCCCAGACCTGCACACACCTGTCCTGCGGGACCGCCTCACGATCCTGTGGCTGCGCGCCGAGGCGCAACGCCTGACCGCAGAACGCTCCCGGTCAATGGCGACCGTCGGCGGTCCAGGCCCAGAAGGTTCAATCGGCAAGCTCGTCGGCGCCGAGCTCAACCAGCACATCTATGAGTTCTGCATGGACCTCCTCGGCCCGGAGGGGCTACTGTACGACGCCTACAAGATGCCGGGCCAAGGGCCGGACCGCGAAGCGGAGGACTGGCGCGGCCCGATCCAGCAGAGATTCCTGCGCAGCAGGGCTAACACCATCGAGGGCGGCACATCCGAAGTGATGCGCAACATCCTCGCCGAACGGGTGCTCGGGCTGCCCGGCGACCTACGCGCCGACGCCGGAATGCCATGGAAGGAGATCCCCCGTGGCTGAGAAGCTTGCGGACCAGCCCGACAACTCCGCTGAGAAGCTTGCGGACCAGCCCGACAACTCCGCTGAGTTCATATTTACCGATGAGCAACGCCAATTACGTGCGGCAGTTAAGGCGTTCTGCGCCGAATACGCAGATGAGAGCTCGGTGCGCACGTCAATGGAATCGGATCCGCCGTTCGACACCACGGTGTGGGCCCGGCTGGGATCCGAGCTGGGCGTATTGGGGTTGTCGGTGCCCGAGACTCAGGGCGGCGCCGGCGGCACCCTGGTCGACCAAGCTGTCGCCATCGAGGAGCTGGGCGCCGCGCTGGCTTGCGGACCGCTATTCGGCACCGTGTACCTCGCCATTCCCGCGCTGGTGGCAGCCTCGGCGGGCGACGATACTTTGGCTCAGCTGGTCGACGGCACCCGCACGGCTGCGTTT
>JAHZKD010000532.1 GCA_022600605.1 Actinomycetes bacterium | reverse complement strand
TATCGCCAGCTTCAGGCTTCTGCGCTGTGATCGTGCCGACCAGCATCAGCACCGAGACGCCGATGGGCACCATCATCACTGCCGTCGCAGTGTTGGACACCCACATGCTCAGGAACGCGCTGGCGAGCATGAAACCAGCGATGACCCGGGTCGCACTGGTGCCCATGGCCCGAAGCGTGAGCAACGCGATTCGCCGGTGCAGGTTCCAACGCTGCATCGCCAGGGCGATGAGGAATCCGCCCATGAACAGAAAGATGATGTCGCGTCCGTAGTAGGCACCGACGTCGGAAACGTCCACGTCGTCCACGACCAGCGGAAAGACGATCAGCGGCAGCAACGCGGTGGCCGGGATCGGGATCGCTTCGGTTGCCCACCACACGCCCATGAGGACGGCGATAGCGGCGGTCACCTTAGCTGGGTGGGCCAGGTCGTCGGGCAGTAGCAGATAGACCAACACCGCCAACAGCACGCCGGTACCGAAGCCAATCCAGCGTCTGCGGAACGTCGACTTGTTCTCGGCCGGAGCCCGCTCCCCGGCGGACTGCCGGTTGACTTCAGCCTCGCCCTGTGATCCTGGTTCGTTGGTTTCCAGATCTTCGTGAGCGCCGTGATCACGGGCCATCAGGTCACTCCCGAGAGGGTCGCGGCGCGAATATTGCCCCCGTCAACTGGAAAGGGCTGCAATGGTCCAGGCCAGACTTATCATCATGGTCACCACACCCACGACGATGCCCGCGATGGCCAGGCCTTGGCCCGCCTCACGCGTCTGTTTGATTTGGTTGAGCGCCACAATGCCGAGCACGATCCCGACGATCGCTCCCAGACCGCAGCACACACCGACGATCGAGGCCACCAGCGATGCGATCGCCATGGTGTTGGTGCCCTGTCTTACGGGCGCCCCGTATCCGTACTCGGCGCCCGGGTACCCGGCGGACGGCGGTGGGTAGGCCCCGTATGGGGATGGCTGCGGGTAGGACGCGGCACCGTGTCCCGGGTCGGGGTAGGGCGAGGAACCGGGATCTGGGTATTGCGGTGTGTAGCCGGCCGGAGGCGGTAGGTAGCCGGCCGGTGGCGCTGGGTAGCCGCCTGGTGGCGCTGGGTAGCCGCCTGGTGGCGGATAATCGCCCGACGGTGGGTAACCGGTCGGCGGGGTGTACGCCGAGGCGTTGTAATCCGAGTCTGGGGGAGTGAATGCGGCCGGCGGCGGGTAATCCGCGGATGCGGGCGGCGAACTGGGCGACTGCTCGATGGGAGGCGCTTCATAGCCTGCCGGCGACGGCTCGGACCCACCAGCGGTGGAATCGGAAGATTCGATGCGGCCGGCGTCGTCGTCCGGATTTGTCATGCTGATTAACCTAGTGCAAGGCTCGGGAACCCTCGCAAGACGCAGCGAGCGCGTCTCGGGGCACCTTAGGCGGGCCCGGAGCGTTGATAGGCAGACTAGCGTTGCACGTCACGCAATCGAAGGAGCCCTCAGACCATGACCAGCCCGTTCCAGCACGGACAGAATCCCGTCGCGGCGCCCGGCGTCACCGCCCCGGGACGTGGACGCCGGGTCGGACTGCCCACGCCGCCCAAGGGGTGGCCGATCGGGTCGTATCCGACCTATGTCGAAGCTCAACGTGCCGTGGACTACCTCTCGGATCAACAGTTCCCTGTCGAGCATGTGACCATCGTCGGGGTCGACCTGATGCAGGTCGAACGGGTGACGGGGCGATTGTCCTGGCCGAAAGTGCTCGGCGGCGGCGTACTCACCGGCGCCTGGTTGGGCCTTTTCATCGGTCTGATCCTGGGCTTCTTCAGCCCCAATCCATGGAGTGCGCTGATCACCGGTTTGATTGCCGGCGTGTTTTTCGGGCTGATCACCACGGCGATCCCGTACGCGATGGCACGGGGCACCAGAGATTTCAGCTCGACGATGCAACTGGTCGCTGGGCGTTACGACGTGCTGTGCGATCCACAGAGCGCCGAGCGGGGCCGGGACCTGCTGGCACGCTTGACGATTTAACTCAGCTTCGCGCCGCTCGCCGCTCGCCGCTCGCCGCTCGCGCGTAGCCGCTTGTCGATTGGCTAGTTATGAGACATGGCTCCCACCAGGCATAGATGGATGGCACGATTTTCCCGATCGCCTCGATCAACTACCATTTCGGCAGCAAGGGCCCGCTCCTTGAGTAGCGACTACATCCATGTCGCCCTGGGACATCTTCGAGAGCAAAGGGCCTAGGAGGCGCAATGGCTGTGGGTGTTCCGCAGTGGGCTGACTTCGAGTCGGGGCGATCGGCTATTTCTGGTCGTTTGGCTTTGTTGGCGCAAGTGATCGGGTGGCTGGCCATTGGTGTTGGGTCTGTTGTGTTGGTGGTGGGTTGGTGGCTTGATCAGCCCTCGGTGGCGTCGCTGATTCCTGGTGCCGTCACGATGAAGGCGAATACCGCGGTCGGGATCGGTCTGACTGGAATCGTGATCGTAGGAGTAGCTCGGGGCTGGAAACGTTGGGTACCCGGGGCTGGGGCCGCGGTCGTGCTCTTGATCGGCGCGGTTACTGTCCTTGAGTACGTATTGAGTGTGCAGTGGTCGGGCTTTGATGAGTTGTTCGCCTATGAGGGGGCGGGCGCTGTAGCGACCGCGTATCCCGGGCGGATGGGGTTCAACACCGCGTTTGACATGGTCGCCTTAGGGATCGCAGGGATCCTGTTGACGTTCAGGAAAGCCCCGAGTATGCGGCAGGCGGCTTCGGTCGTTGTGGTCGCGGTGGCGACCGCTGCGGTCCTGGGTTACGTGCTGCAGGTGCCGGCATTGTCCGGCGGCATTGTTGGGGTGGCGACCAGGATGGCGGTCAACACTTCGGTGCTACATCTGTTGCTTGGTTTAGCTCTTCTGGTGGTAGTGACCGACCGCGGTTGGGCGAAGCTGTTTGCTTCTCCGTTGGCGGGTGGGCGCATCGCCCGGGTCTGGACGCCGTTGCTGCTACTCGCGGTGGCAGCTGTCTCAGTGATCGCACTGATGTCAGTGGATGGCAATTCCTGGACCGGGACCGGGACCGGGACCGGGGCCTTGGGTCAGCAGCTGGGACTGTCGATATCGATCGTCGTGATAGCCGCGGTGATGTTGATCCTGGCTGGGCTAACCGATCGACTGGACCAAAACCGGTTACGTGAGGCTGCTGCTGCGGTTCAGGAGACTGAACGTTTGTACCGGTTGGGGTTCGACAGCTCTCCGATCGGGATTGCTCTAATGGACCGGGCCGGCAAGTTCGTGGAGGCCAATCGAGCTTTTGCGGAATTGATCGGCAAATCCGCCCCAACCATTGCCGCGAGCGATTCGGTTTCGACGATCACCGATCCCAGTCGGGTCTCTGCGGACCTCGAAATCTTGAATAACCTGTATTCAGGGGCTGAATCGGAGGCCACCTTTGAGACTGCTCTCTTAGCGGCCGACGGCAGGTCGATACCGGTCCAAATGGATATCGCACGGCT
>JAHZKD010000531.1 GCA_022600605.1 Actinomycetes bacterium | reverse complement strand
GTGCGAGGATCAGCCCGTTGGGAAACAGCACGTCGCCGGAGTTGAGGTAGTCGAGGATCTGTTTGACATGGTTGCGTCGCTCGGGCCGTTGGTAGCCGATCAGTTTGCCGGCCTCGTCGCGTGAGATGCGGGCCACGTCGGCGACTAAGGCGACTTCGTCGGCGGCGAGGGCAAACAGGTATAACGGCATGTCTGAGTTCTGCTCGATCCGCAGCGCACGCCGTTCGAGGATGCGTTCGGGTTGGTCGTCGGTCATCGTGCGTCCATCACTGAATGAAAGATCCGGCCAAACCGCTTCTGCTCGCAGGCAATACCGGCGTCGCGGATGCGGCGTAGGGCGCGGGTCGCTGAAAGGTTGGGTTCATCGGCGCAGAGTTTGTTGATGCACTCGACGATCTCGGCATCCGTTTTCGTGGCCCGGTGGTAAACCTCGGAACGGGCCACCGATTGCGCCCAGTCCGACCACGCGGACGCGTCCCTTGCGGTGTAGAGGGGGGTGCCGGTTCGGCAGCGCAGCCACCGGCGCGCCATTCGCAGGCCGACAGTGGAGGTGGTACCGCCCAATTCGGCGCGCAGGGAACCGTTGGCGGGAAGTCGGGGTAGTCCGTCGATGTCGCGGGCGCCACCCACTAGCAGCAGGTCACCGCCGCGATCAGCCAGGGCGATCAGATCGTGCTCCAGGCTGCGGGCGTATGGCTCGGACAGAACCAACAGGACCCGGTCAGCACTGTCGGTTAGCGATCGCGCGGACTTAAGGCCGCGGAGGCGGCGCCACCAGTCGCGGTTGTCCTCGGCCCTGGAGGCCACCGAGTCGGGGTGGCCTCCAGCGAAGGTCGCGGCATAGGGGCTCGCCAGCGTCGAAACATCGCGCAGACCAAGGCCCGCCGAGGCGACCAAGGTCGTGACGGAGTAGCCGACCTGTCGTGCATCGTTGGATAACCCGCGGACTTCTTGCCAAGCCTCTCCCTGATAGAGGTCGATAAGCCTAACGTGCGCATCCGCCTGATCAACACGCCGACGCCACAGCTCAAAACGCGTCTGGTTGTCCGTGCGGGGGAGGGAACCCAGCCGCAGGGTCGCCGCAGGTTGCAGCGATTTTCTGCCGGTGCAGTTGACTACGATCGTCAGTTTCGGCAAGTCGCCCCCCCTCTCCGTGTCGCGAAACTACACCCCAACTGTGTCAGCTCTCCGGTGTAGTTTCGGTTACTATAGCCGCACACACCGACGCGCCACGGGAGGACACCATCGATAGACCGGCGGTAGTACTGCTCAGCGGAGGACTGGACTCGACGACGGTGCTGGCAATCGCCAAACACCACGGGTACACGCCCTACGCCCTGTCCTTCCGATATGGCCAACGGCACGCTGTGGAGCTTGAGTCCGCGCGACGGGTCGCCGCGGCGCAAGGGGTCGCCCGGCACGTGGTCGCCGACATCGACCTACGGGTCTTCGGCGGGTCGTCGCTGACCGCGGACATCAGCGTGCCCAAACACACCTCAGCAGCTCAGTTGAGCGACGACGACATCCCATCGACCTATGTGCCGGCACGCAACACCATCTTCTTGTCCTTCGCGCTGGCTTACGCGGAAACCGTTGGCGCCAAAGACATCTTCATCGGCGTCAACGCCCTCGACTATTCCGGCTATCCGGACTGCCGGCCCGAGTACATCGCCGCCTTCCAAACAATGGCAAACCTGGCCACCAAGGCCGGCGTCGAAGGCTCCAAACTGACAATCCACACCCCGCTCATCACGAAGACCAAGGCCGACATCGTTCGCACGGGCCTGGAACTCGGCGTCGACTACAGCCTCACCTTCTCGTGCTATGACCCCGACGACGCAGGCAAGCCCTGCGGGCGCTGCGACTCGTGCCTGCTGCGACTCAAAGGCTTCGCCGAAGCGGGCCTTCCCGACCCGCTGATCTACCAGGCGGCCTGAGATGACCTACACGGTCAAGGAAATCTTCTACACCCTCCAAGGCGAGGGATTCCATACCGGGCGTCCGGCAGTGTTCTGCCGGTTCGCCAGTTGCAACCTATGGAATGGCCGCGAATCTGATCGAGAGCAGGCGATCTGCAAATTCTGCGACACCGACTTCGTCGGGACCAACGGCCCAGGCGGCGGACACTTTCGCGACGCCCACGCCCTCGCGGCCGCGGTAGCGCGCGCGTGGCCCGAGTCCAGCCATGAGGACCGAATGGTGGTATGCACCGGGGGAGAACCCCTACTGCAACTCGACACCACACTGGTCGATGCCCTGCATGCCGAGGGCTTCTACATCGCAGTGGAGACCAACGGCACCCGGCCCCCACCGCCCGGCATCGACTGGACATGCGTGAGCCCCAAGATCGGCGCACCACTGGTCCTCACCTCCGGCGACGAGTTGAAACTGGTATATCCCCAGGACGGCGGCGATCCCGCGCAGTTCGAACAGTTGAACTTCAAATCGTTCCGGCTCTCGCCGATGGACGGCCCCGCGGTCAGGGAAAACACCTCTGCCGCAGTCGAATACTGTCTCAAGCGCCCCAGGTGGCGGCTGAGTCTGCAAACCCACAAGTACCTAGGAGTCCCATGAACGAGACTGCAGAGATTTTTTGGGAGTTCACCTTCGAGGCCGCCCACCGGTTGCCGAACGTGCCCAGTGACCACAAGTGCTCACGACTGCATGGCCACTCCTACCGGGCCCAGGTGTTCGTGACAGGCCCGGTCGACCAGAAAGCCGGTTGGGTCATCGACTTCGGCCACATCAAAGACGCTTGCAAACCAGTCATCGCCCGACTTGATCACTACTACCTCAACGAGGTACCCGGGCTGGAGAACCCCACCAGTGAGCATCTCGCGGCATGGATCTGGCGTGAACTCACCGCCTCCTTGCCGATGATGTCCGCGGTCAGAGTGTCAGAGACCTGCACCTCCGGGTGTGTGTACCGCGGGCCCGGTGGCGCGTACCAATGACGAGCACCCTGACCAACGCCGGAGGCGACCAACTTCTCGATATCCAGAACCAACTCGACGATCGCGGTATCCCGATCGACGAGGTCGGCATCTCAGGTCTGCGCTATCCGTTGACCTTCGATGATGGCGAGATCACCCAGACGGGGATTGCCGACATCGAGATGACTGTCCGCCTGCCGGCGGATCGGCGCGGAACCCACATGAGTCGGATGGTGCAAGCTGTAGAAACCCACTTAGAGCGTGTCAATCCCTACGAGTTGCACACGGCGTTCAAAGCCATAACAGGGTTGCTGGACGCCCGAGACCTGCGCATTAGCCTAGGTATTCCGGTAGCTACCCGAGTGGACTCGCCCGTTACGGCGGTCGGTGGCTACCAGGTTCACGATCTGAAACTCAGGGGCCGATTTGTTGAGGGGGCGTTTCGGCTGGAGACCTCAGTCAGCGCGGATGTGACCACCCTGTGCCCGTGCAGTAAGGCGATCAGTGACTACGGTGCTCACAATCAGCGCAGCAGGGTCACATTGGCGATTCAGGGGGAGGACGACGTTCCCTACCCAAGCACAGCTGTCGACCTGGTAGGTCTCATTCGCGACGCAGCCTCGTGCCCGGTTTATCCAGTGGTCAAGCGCCCCGACGAGCGTGCGATCACTATGGCTGCGTTCGACAATCCCAAGTTTGTCGAGGATCTCATCCGTGAATTGACCGGCAGTTGTAGGGACCGTGGGTTGGCGCACTGGATTGTGGCCCGGAACATAGAGAGCATCCACAGCCACGACGCAGTCGCGAGGCTCTCTTGGGCGCCCGCCGCGTCTTGAGGCCGCCGCTATCGGGGCATGGTTGCGGAATGTCTCTCCGCACCTAGCATTAGCGGTGGCCTAACTTGATTGCGTCCATTGCCGCTCCCAGTAGCGAGGCGGAGCCGCCGCCGTTCGCCTCTACGATCGTCGCGCCCTCGCTAGCATGCTGTCTGATGAATCCGGTGGCGGCATGTTTCGCACATCGAATGGCTAGAACAATGTAATCAGCGCGCCGCGACCAGTCTCTGAGGCGTGAATTGCCGGCTCGGTCATGGCTCGAACGCACATTTAGCCCAGGCGCAAGTTCGGCTAAAGCATTCTCTACCCGACTCAATATGGCCTCATCGAGAGAGTAGAGCAGCAGATGCCCCTCAATATGCGGTGCAGCAGATTGCGACCCTTCCGGCTCGTCCCAAACCAATCCGACATCAAGTTCCTCGTCGAGACTGCGCGCTAGTCTGAGTTCATCGATGGAGATTCGCGCCCGCTGTCGACTCAACGGTTCCAGAAGGCGAGTCGTTAGCCGCAGGCGAGCCTCTGGGTCGGGTGAAGCGTAACGTGCCAACATATCCGCCAAATCCAGCTCCACAGAGGCGCGTTCGATGCTCGCCCATCGGTCCACATCCGCGCTGAGATCGTCAACTAACCTTGCGTAGTCGGCGACCGTGGGTGCAGACCGCAAGACGATATCCGTGAGTGCGACCACGCCCGCCAGATCGGCCGGACGGAACTTGCCCTGGAGCAGAGCGATATCGATGAGCGACTGGGCGGCTTTCGGCGCCGGGGTGCCGAAGTCGTCCGCGTCGACAAACGGGCCAGCCAGCGACCATACTCGAGCGGCTGAATGGTCGTCGAGGCTCTCGATGACGGCCGCAATCTTACCGTCGTCGACTGACGGTGCCGGCCATTCTCTCCACAGCTCGTCGGCGAGCAAGGTGTCAACCTTGGCGCCCGCTCCGACCGCGCTGAAGAGTTCCGGCCACGAAACCGGTTGATCGACCTGGGTATCGGTGCCAACCCCGGCTGCCAGATCGCCCAGGGCTTCGGATGCTAATGAGGGTTCGGGTTCGGGTTCTGCTTGCGGAAGCGTCTCGGATTCAACTTCGCTCTCATCGCCCTCAGAGATTACAGCTACGGGGCCCTCAACCTGGACGGATGCATCGTGCGACGCCGCAGGTCGCTCCTCGGCCTCTGGGGTTGCCTGCCCGAGTGGGGCTAGTCCCAGGCTGGCGAGTGTTTCGACAACCCCGGGCACCCGTAGCGCTTTGTTGCCGAGTTCGTCACCTTGTCGGATCAGCGCGGCGATCGCGAGTACCTTCAACGCCTCGGGACTGAAGTCGGCGTAGGACGCACTTACCAGTGGTGGGACGAGATCACCGCGGTCCAACAGCGCTTCTTTGGCACTCTCGACGTCGTTCGCATCCAACGGCGACTCGATCAGTTGGTAGTAGGTCGCTGCCAGTATCGCGTCCTTGACCGGGCCGGGGGGATCACTGTGAGCAACAGATTTCAAGCCGGGCAAGCGGAGCAGTTCGCCGTAACTGCCAAGTCTGGAGAGACGCTTTATAACCAGATTTGCGAAGTTTCCGCCGCTCAATCCGTTCCCGGATAGTCGGTCGAGCAACGCCGCTGATGTGGCACTCTGACCAGCGGCCAGGGCCAAATCGAATTCAGCCAACAGTCGCGACAGCGGTATTGGAGCAATCCCGGTCCCGATCGGCTTGCGAACAACGGCGTCGACGAGTCGTTGCAACGCTGCCCACAGGTCGCCGCTTGTGTCCGCCTGAACATCAAGCAGGAGAATGCCTCGGTGTCCCACAAACTCGCATACGGCGGCTTCGACCGGATCGGCAAGATCCAACGTGCGTGCACTGTAAGGCGCGTAACTCGGCACGACGAAGGCATCAACCCATTCCCTCACCGCCATCGTTTGATCGGCTGAACGTGGTACGACGTAGATCAGGCGGTCGTCTTGGCCAGGTCCCAGGCGCGGAAGGACATAAGGCGCCTCAGAATCCGTCGACATCGACTCCAGGAAGGGACGCAGTCGCTCGCCCGTCGGCGTTTGGAGGTTGCGGTTCGGCCAGTACTTGTTGCTTGGATCGCAGAAAAACCTGTCAAGAAATCCGTCCAAGTCACTAGTCGCTACTCCCATGGCTGCCCGCCGAAACGCTGGGTAAACTCAACTCTGGTCAGTGCGGCTGCGGTCGGATCAAGCAGGTATCGGCTTCGTTCGTCGTTCGTATGCATGCCCTGGTAGGTGTAGTTCATAGATCCGGTGATCTGCCAGTCATCCCCGCATAGGGTTTTCTCGTGATAGACAGTTTCGTCACGAATGACCCGGAGGTTCGCCGGATCCACCTGTCGCTGAAGGTGGTCCAAAAAGCGCACGCTCTGCCCGGGGCGGGTGACTACCCGGAGTCTAGTACCGGCCTTCGTCAAGAGTCCTAACACTTCGGCAAACAGATAGGTGCGGTTGAGGGGGTCGCTGAATGCTGCGTCGTAGGCTCCACCGGTGTTGTCGATCACCTCGATATCTGATATCCACGGTGACATCAACCACATGTCTTCGCTGGGAGTAAACAGCTCGGACAACATCACATCGGACAACAGGTGATCAATTTTAACCCCGGTTGCTTGACCGGTCCGCTGATCGCGTTCGCGAATCATCCTGCTGCCTCGGTCAACTCGACGATTGCAGTGATTTCACCGGAACTCCGAGTAAGCTTCGCGACTGACCCGTGCAGCCTTAGAACATCACGGTCAACAGCTATGGCCGGCACCTCCCGGAGCGCACGTGTGAATTGCCGGAGTTCGTCGACTGATGCCGATAGTCGGACCCTGGCGCGGTCGCTGATTTCCCGGATGTAAGTGTCTGCCCAACCCGCGTCGGTGACGTCGATTACCGGCAATTGCTCTTCGTGAGCGGTGCGCACAAGCAACGGGTCCAGCAGTGGGTCCGGACTATAGGGTTGATAGTGCTTCAAATGCTGAATTCGCGCTTCGCTGCCACGCGGCATCAACATGCTATAGATCTGGTCCGTACTCAAGTCTAGTGCGGCGAGGTCTGGAACTTCGATGGCACCGGTCCCGGCTAGGTAGGCCAGAATTCCGCCGTCCAACTCGAAACCCAGTTGCTGTTCGAGCTTGTCCCAAGCCGCGTTAAGCTCCAGCGCGACTTTGTCGGTGGCCGGACTTGACCCCGGTCGCAGGTAGCGTGACGACAATGCAGCGATGGCCCGATGCCGCGGGGGCGCGTCAATTTGCGCCCACGCAAGGCGCAGGTCGTGCAGAGCCGTATCGGCAGCCGCAGCTGAAGCCGGCGATCTGAGGTGGTTTACAGCCTGAGCTGCAATCGATTCCGGACGTTCGATGGTGTGCGCAAGTAGACGGTTGACGGTATCACGGACGTACTCCAGTTCACTCTCGTCGAGCGCTCCGTCAACGAGGTGCCAAAAGCAACTTGGGTCGGTGGCGTAATAGTCCACAAACTTGGTCAGAATGCCCAAGCCGCCGAGCGCGGTCTCGGTCAACCACACGGACGCGCTTCCGGTGTTGTCGAGGTCCACGACGTCAACTATCAGGTCCGAGTCCTGGCCATCGGGACTGGAGCGCTGGGCAGCGGCCCGAATAGCAGCCGCGACTGTGTCGCGATAGGTTCGCTGTGCCAATGCGATTGAGTCTGTCACGATGTCGTCTGACCACAGCAGACGCGCATGGCGATCGAGGGCCTCTACGATGGCCTCGTCGTCTGCCAAGGCTTTTAAGCTGCTGACAAGGCGAGCAGGACTGTTGGGGGTATCATCGCGGTAGACGGCGTTGAGGACCCGTTCAATGCCTTCAGCCCACGCTCCGCCGCTCAACTCGCTGTGTATCTGTCGACTTTGCTTGGTCGGGCTTTCCACTTGCTTGAGCGCAAACGCGGTGGTGTAAACAAGGACGAGCCAGCGGCGCTGGAACGCGTTGGCGCGGCACTCCAACTCCGGATCGTCTTGTATCGCGGCGTTGAAGGCGAATCCACGCCATTGCGGTGAGCACAGGTAGTTCTTCATTGCTGGCGAAGTTGTGTCGAATGCGGAGAGTTGAAAGCGTACTCCGTCGACGTTTAGCGAAAACCCGAGTGCAACTGGCTCACCGCTTCTTGCGTAGCTAACGGACAACTCGCGGTCGGGAGTAGCTGCGCCTTTCGTCTTGATCGTGCAGTTGGCGCCGTCGGTAAGTCGTCGGACAACAATGGGGTTTCCGATAGCGCCGGTGCCAAAACTCATCGCCGAGATACGCCGATGCCAGGGACTGGACCTGGGCACTTCGGTGTCGGTGAGTGGTTCTGGGATGACGAACTGGGATTTCCACAGTGCTAAACCCTGCGACTGGTCAGCGATTTCGGGTGGAGGCTCGTGGAGTTTGATGGCAAGTGGGCGCAGCACCCGGATCGGTGAACCGCCGTGAGGCATCCACTCACCCTCATCGGCGAAGTCGTCGAGGAACACCGACACGTCCAAAGGCTCATCCTCGGGACGGGGGAGAGGAAGCCATGTCCGCTGGTCGGATTGGTTGTAACCGTAACGGAGGCTGACCTTACCGGGGACCGCCTCCCGTAAGGCAATCTCGACGCGGCGGGCCGGGTCGTCTTCGAGGAAATCGACATTGAAAGTTACTTCTGGAACATTCAACCCGTCGAAAAGGGTCCGCGTGAGGAACTCGGGAAGTAGTGACTTCGGACGTGCCCCGGAGTCCTTCCCAAATGCCGCCCAGCGTCGATCCAGTCTGCGCACAATTGTTGGTGCGACCGCAAGCAAAATGGAACGCGGAGAGTCCCAAAGCACTGCGTCCGCTTCTTCTTGGCTGACCTGCATGCAGGACGACAGATAGGAACGGAGGTCAGAGCGCAGCGAGTCATCAGCCGCGACGTTGCTCAAAAGTGTCGCCAGGGCGGTCTGGTCCGCGGTGGATGGTTGTTGGTCCAGATCCTTTGGTGCCGTGACGATGGCGCGTGCATCACGGCCGGTTCGTCGTGACAGCCAAACCAATAGTGCTTGAGTTGCTTGGATCTTTAAGATGAATCGATTGCCTACTGGCAGGCGTCGCGCTGGAAGTTCAGGTGCGAACAAGGTGTCGTAGGACTGGTAGGTCAATCGGTCGCGCCCGTAATCTGTCAACGTCACCACGGTCCATGGTCGGGTACCGCGGTTACGACCGGCCCGGCCGCGTCGCTGAACGAACGAGGCTGGGTCGCGAGGAGCCTTATGCTGTAGCACCAAACCGACCCGGTCATCGTCGAACCCAACCTCCAGAGACGCCGTCGCTACCACCATGTTCGAGTCTTGCGATACCCCGGAGGACTGCGAGGAGGTCAGCGAAACTGTCAGTCCGCCAGAACGCGCCGATGGATCAAGCGAGCGCCCAATATCTTGCACCAAATCCCAGGACTGCCCGTCGATAAAGCGTTCAGGTCGATAAGGCGCATCGATTGACCTCAATCCGGCTAGCACCGGAGTGCGCCCTCTTTTGCCTTCGGCGTGGGTTAGGTCATGAAATAGCCGGTTTGTGACGTCGAGGTCATCGGTGAAAAGGAAACTGCGCGAGCCAAAGATGTCCTCCTGGTTGGGCAGATCCAGCAGGCGACTGAACAACATTGCAGTCTGGATGGTGGTGGACAATGCAGAAGCCTGAGACAAAGGGTCGTTACGCAACGCAATCGCATATTCGCGGCCCTCTTCGAGCATGTCGTCTCGTGCAGGTTCGACAAGTTCGACCGCTGCCCGGGAAAGTCCGGTGAGTTGTGCGAAGAAATCCGCGGCATCACGCAGAGTCGCACTTAGACCAACGAACACCGGTTGGCCTTTGAGCGCATAACGCCAGCGTCGCAACAGCAGGGCAACTTGGGCGCCATGTCCCCCGGAGTATGTGTGCACCTCATCCAACAGGACGAGGGCCGGAGAGGGCGCCTGGCTAGTCCACCCAAGTAGCCATCCCATATCGGGATCGGTAGAACTGCGGTTGAGCATTTCTGTGGAGGTGAATAACAGATCAGGGGGACTAGCCTTGAGCTTCTCACGAGTCAGAACCAAGTGCTCGATCACCAACGGATGCTGGGGATTTATGCATTCGAGGCGTTCGATGCCGGCCTGCCGGTCGGCGTCGGTCCAGACCAAGTCAGCGCGGCACTCCGGGCATTTCAGGTAAGGGCACACCCAGGCGTTCCCGCCGCCGACCGGCTTCCACGACGCCCTTGGGCCGAAATAGTATTTGGAGCGACCGTTGTACGGAGTGTCGCCGTAGAGCACCCCGACGCGCAGAGTTCGGACACCTGCTGCGATATGGACCTTGTTGATGGCTGCAAGTCGGTCGACGGCTTCACGGAGTTGATCGCGCAGCAATTCGTTGCGGGGATATAGAGCGACGGTGTGAACTCCGGTCCGACCAGTGCGTGCGTGCGTGGCCATGGCAACGAATCCGGGTACGTAGAACGCCATCGTCTTGCCGCTGCCGGTTCCAGCACCCACGATGACGCCGCGAGAGTCCCGATCGGCAAGGTAGCTCAAGATCGACTTGGCTGCGTCAACCTGGAACCGCGCCAGCTTAGCGTGGCGTATAGCGGCTTCCGCGACGGCGGCGAGGGGATCGGCCCAGCCTTTCGTCAACGAAAGTTCGGCGATAGCAGCGGAGGTCGGAACCGCGCGATCTGGATAGCGACGCGGAGCGACATGCAGCCGGTAGTCGGCCACCAGGGTTGGGCGCCGCTGCCACCACCCCTGAGTGGGTTCTTTGACGGGGAATAGTTGGCGAAGGGTAGATGCCAGGCGGACGGTCTCGCTCATCCGAGTGCGATACTTGGCCGGCGAACAGCCGGGGATCGCGAACAGCAACGCCTTGGCGACAAGTAATTCGATCACGTCTTCTGGGAGGATGCCCAGTGGCCAGTCAGCTAGATGTTTGTCGACGACTGCTTCAACTTCGTGCTGCGACAGTGTCCCGGTAGTCACACCCCAGGACAGCAGCGGAAGTTCGAGATCTTCCAGCTCGTTGAGGAGCACGGAAACTGCTGCACGTTCGTTGAAGTCAGGATCAGTCAACGTCGGCTCGCTTCACGCGAATGTTAGCTTCCCAACCACTTGTGCGTAGCACAGCAATGTCGTCGTCAGTCAACTGATCCAATGTCGTGCCGTCTTGTAACTGCTTGAGCACTTCGCGTAGATGTGGCCCCGGGTCCTCGACTGACAGCAATTCACGCCGGACCATATCGCGGTAGCGCACGAACTGGGCGATTGCCGACGAATCAGTTGGTACCTGGAAACGTGCTGACCGCATCGCGTCTAACGCTTGGTTGACCGGTCCTGCACGTCCCTGTCCGATCAGCGCTAGCCGGTCGGTCGGCAACTGCTGGATCGTGTTTGCCGCCCAGTCGCGCCACGCAGAACCGAATGTCGCGCTGACTCGTTGCTGAACCTCCGCTATTTTCTTGGTGGCCGACTGAACCGCCTGCCGACTCGGCAGGCCGCCCTTGCCGGCGTGCTTCTCAAAATTCTTGAGACCGCTGTCGAGTTCCATGCCAGCAATCTCGACGTCCTGGCTGCGGAGTGCCGCTACGAGATCGAGCGAATTCCGCAGGGAAGACAGCACTTTCTCTGCATTTTCTACCTCTGTTGCAACACGTAGTGCGTTATCTGTGTCATTAGCGCTGTCGCCGCGCTTGCGCGCTTCGGCCTGTAGTTCCAGCGCGCGCGTGAAGATCGATCCGCTTCCGCTGATCATGCGCCGACCACCTTCCGCCACAAATCGATCATGTCGTGAACTTTCTCTGCGGCCGCGTCGCCAGGACTGCTACCGCTGGACGGTTCGTTAAGGCGGGCGCTGAGCCATTCATCGCACATTGTGAGGAAGTTCAGGATGACCGGCAGGTCAGGACCGCGATCGAAGCCGGCGCAAGCGAGTTCGGCTAGTGCGCGGGCCGTATCGTCATCGGCTGCGTCGATTTTCTCGAGATCCTTGCGCAATCGGGTTATCGAGCGCGAATCAGCGTCGCGAACTTGGCCGAGTCGCTTTAGGAAGTCTGCCGGATCGGTAATGGTTGTCGGACCGAGTCCGACACCCTGCGCCTGCTCGAATGCAGCCTCGACGGCGTCCAGTGTCTCTGAGAGCGTCGTGCCCCCTGGTAGTAACCGCGCCAACGCGTCGTCGACTCTGCGAAGGTCGGTCACATGGTCCTGGGCCAACCGGGGAATCTGGGCTAAGGCACTCCGGGTAACCGTCTTTTTCAGCTTGCCTGGCATCTGATTGGGCGGTTGCCATTGCCACGTCGTGGCCGCCCCGCGCACCAGGGGCACTACGCGTGCGGCATCGATCATGCGCGGCGCACCAGTGATACCGCGCGCGATGCCGACCAGTTTGCGTAATTCCTTTGCCACGTCGGGGCGTGACTTACGATGCTCGTCGTAGTAGCGCCGCCAGGCTTCCGAACGCAGCGACAGATCGCGCAACGGCCAGTTTGCGCCATCGTCGAATGCCGCCGCGACCAACTCGTCATCGGTCATGCCGGGCCAAGCCCGTCCGCACAAGACTGCGCCAAGCAGCGAGGCGGTGAACCAGGCCATCAGGGTGTGGTCGTCCGAGGTGCGGATGCGGACCACTTCGGCTTGGGCGGCGGGTGCGTACTTCTCGGCGATCTGGGCCAATCGCCGCATCGTCTTGTTGGCGGCTTTGGCACCAGGCAATCCGGCGTCGGCGTTGAGCAAACCCTTGAAGAACACTGAGTTCTCCGCACTGCGGGTGAATTTGATTGGGGCGTCTTTGGTTCCGGCAAGGTTCTCGGCCTCGGCGTCCTCGATCGACACCGTCGTTGACTTGACCGGCCATGCCTTGCGCTTCAAGTCGACGTCAGGTTCGGCGGTCAACGGTTCGTTCCACTGAACCCGATTGAGCACGGCCTGTGCGACTATGCGGCGGATCGCTCCAGAAGTGGTTTGGCTTAGACGCCGGCGCCCTGCCGCCCATTCATCAACTTCGCTAAGTGCCACGGCAAGCGATCGCGGTACTTCGGGGCGGTTGCTGCCCTTGCCGCCTCGCGAATGCCCCGCCGGGGCGTCGTGTTCGCGGTGGTCGTCACGCGGGACGTACGGTTCCTGGTCGAGGTCGAGTTCAGGTAGTTGGAACGTCGCGTGAATCGTTGGATCCAAATTAACAAGGCGATCCGGAGCGTCGCCCCAGTACTCGAGCAGCACCGTCCGGCGCTCGGGGTCCTTAGCGTCGCGTTCGTTTATGTCGACCATGACCTCCGGTCGGAGGGCCCGTTCAACGTCGGGTAATGGAAAGTTGTCCTTGAACTGCTGTTGCGGGAACTCGCCAGCAGTAATGTGGCTCGCTTCTTCGAGTACCGGAATGACCACCTGGCCGATCACGGTTCGCGCGTTGAATGCGTCTGTGTTGTTGCCTGGAGTGGGTCGCGCGTGGATGGCTCGGCGCAACGCCGGCCAATTCAGTGGGAAGATACCGAAACCATGCTCGGAAGCCCCGAACGCGGCGTGACACGGTTGCCGGAATTTGCAGTCAACACACTTGTTGGGTACGGGTTCACCCTCGGCGACGCGGGATGCGGTGAGTTCGGCGGTGCCTAGTCGGGCCGCGTTCAAGTAGCGGCCGACAAATTCGATGGTGTCGGCGCGGCCCTGCTCTGAGGTGTCGAACGAGACGTCTAGATCGTAGACGTAGGGCGTCGCGGCCTCGACTCGAGTGCGCACGGTCTCTGCGAGACGCTTGTAGTAGCCCGTCGTCACCGCCATCAGCGTGCGAACCGGTGCAAGCTCCTGCTTCCCGTCGCGGATGGCGGGTTCGATCAGGGCGTCGAGAAGGTCGCGTTGGACGCCCTGAATGACGGCGAAGTCTTCGACAAGGAGCACAATCTCCTTCCGCTGGAGTCGATACTCCTTGCGAATGGCAAGCATCGCCTCCTGCAGTTGACCGTGGCCCATTCCGAAAACAGCCTGCACCGCTGGCGAGAGCGCTTCTGTTAACAACTCGGCAGCAGCTATCTGGAGCGTTGGCTTGCCGCTCATCACCCGAAGAAGGTTGCGTACTTGTCTGGCCGAGTCCTCAATGACGGTGATTTCCGGCAGGTCGCTCACCTGGAACTCAGTGGGTCGGTCGGTCTCACCCTCCGCACGATCGGACAGGAGACTGCTCGCCAACCGTGGGATTAGTGACCCGGGGCGCATCAGGTGACTCTGCACATTCACGTCGCGCAGCATCAACGCCAACTTGTTGGACCCAACCAGTGCTCGCCGGTCTGAATCAGAGGGCTCAGCCTGAGCAACGGCGTCAGCAAGCGCGCCGATGAGTTGGCGCTGTAGTACCTCTTCGTCCACCGTTGAGGCAAACTCGTCGACCTTCGCGCGCAGTCTACTGAGTTCTGGCGAGTCGACGTCGTCGCGCTCGAGCAGAATACGGATGAGCGCGCGGAGACTGGTTTTCGCCTTGGGCACGTACACCACGGTGCGACGATCGTCTGATTTCGTCCGCTCAGCAATCCATCGGACCAAGTGTGACTTACCGGTGCCGGATTCGCCGATCACCGGCATCAGCAGCACGCCGACTGCCGACGTTCTGGTCAGGAAGTCGCTGAGTACCTCGTTTTCCGTCACGTTTTCCGCACCATCGGAATCGGACAGATCAGGGTGGCGGCGCCGAATTCTAAGCGGCACGTGAGTCGCAAAAAATACTGCGGGAGAGGGGGTTACCGCCTCGGTGCTGATTGTAGAAATTGCTGTGTCGTGTGACCAGCAAACTGGGATTCCGGACGTCGCAGTCATGCGGCGGCCTTGATCTGGGCTGTGGAGATCTGTCGTGTCCCGCTAGGTGCGTCGGGGTCCGACAGTTGGATCGCGTTGGGGGCGTCCGAACGTGAGGTTAATTCCAACCAACCGTCGTCATGCCCGGCCAGCAACGCAATTGATAGGGCCTCACTGGCGCCGTCTTCAGGAACGTCAAACTTGAGAGCGCGACTGTAGGCACCGCCGGGAAGAACTGGTAGTTCATCGAGCAATCCATCGACCAATTCTTGGGGCGAGAGTGTTGTGCCGACGCGCCATTTGGCTAACGCTGCGCGCCGCACAGCCGTACGGCAATCCGGCGTGAGAGTCTTGGTGGCATTCCCATGGAGGAGTGGGGTGGCAGCGAACCCAAGTGCTTCTGCCCATGCCGGGAAAAAATTCCATCGGCTGGTGTTCTGAAAGGGGTTGCGGAACTCGTCAGAGACCGCGCCAGCTTGAACTTTGCTGAAAGTGTTGATGTCGACAGTCTTGTCTGACGGCAATGTCATGAAAAAGCACAGCGCGCGGAGTAGATCCTTGCCTTCGGTATTCGAGGTTTCACTGCCCAGAACATCTACGGAGACGCGATGCAGAACTGAGTGGCGCAGCACGTCGTAGAACCCTTCGACGTCATCGGGCCCAATGCCAGCCACCGCCGCGGTCAATGCTAGGTACCCATCGTCCTCATCGAGGACGCCAAGTTCCTTCGCGATTGTGACGGTCCTTTTGAAAGTCCTCTCCGTGTCGGCCCCAGAGTCGAACAGAGACGGTGGACTAAGTATTGCCTGGACACGTTCGGCCTTTTGCCGCCTACCCGGCACTCCTAGCAGGTACCGAGTCAGAGACCAAAGGGGTCTGGGCAGTGCGCCTTCCACATTGATCAGAGCAGTCACTTCAGAGTTCCTCCGCCAATCTGTCCAATCGGACCGTGTTGCCCATGGTCCAGATCGGAGTACCGGGTTTGTCAGGGTGGGCAAGATCAGTGCGATGCAACAAGTATGTTGGCGCGCCGTGATTCAACCGGTGATTGATTGACCTCCCCAAGGGTTCGCCTGCGGCTGCGACCAATACCACTGGACCGTCATAGAACTCCAGCAGGAGTTCGTCAGAGTCCAGGATTATCGGAAAAGGCGCTGCCGACTTTTGCGCTCGCGCAAGTAGTTCTGTGCTCAGGCCCGGGCCGGTGGTCACTGGTATGCCACGTCGTGCGAGCGCGGAGATCACATGCGGGGTTAAGTCATGGAACTGCTGTGGATCGTCCCAGCGGATACTCAGCCACCTACTGGATCCAAAGTACCTTGATAAGGGGGGATCTTTCGGGAGAGGCCATTTCGGGATGCCCGGCATTGCGTCCCCGCCGAGACGACGCAATCCCTCGTTAGGGTTCACGGGTAATTCCCGCCGGCACTGAGGACACCCACGACAGTTGATGACCGTCCTTAGGCGGATGCCATTTCGGTCAATCTGGTAGTAATCTGCGATCGCCCTCGACACACATCTATCGCCGTGGATCAATTCGCGCATCCTGTCGAGGGCAATCGATTGTTCCTTCTTTACGAGGTCACGTTCGCGGGTGATCTCATCTTTGAAGAATTGCTTGTCATTGACGCGCACATGGTGTTCGGTGACTTCCCGAACCTCGCGGCGCTCTGTTACCTCATCGTCTTGTTCGGGGATTACGGTTGGTGCATGTAGTGTGATCAGCCCTGCCCGCTCCATGAGGTGAAGCAGGCTGGCGTTCCACTGCGCGTTGCGCTTGGACTCGACCTGAAGGCCAGGCCGGTACTTTGAAAGGTCGATCGATAGTCGGTCGCCAACCTTGACGGCCTTGGCGCGCATGGTTCGCCACCGTTGCCACGACAGCTCGTCGGTCATCAGTTGAATATCGTTGATCCCCTGCGCAATCCGGTCATCATCGGAAGTGTCGCGACCCACTGGTGCGACATAGGCAGCAAGGTATGCCACCGATGGTCTCCGGTCTCGACCGGCTCGACCGACTTCTTGATAGTAGCGATCGATGGTCTCGGGGATCGTTGCGTGCACCACAGATCGAACGTCGCGGATATCCAGACCGAGGCCGAATGCCGAGGTTCCCACCGCAACGTCGTAGCGGGTCGGCGCGGTCGCGTCGTCGCCGTCCTCGCCGCGGAGACCGGCGACGACGTCGCGGCGTTCGGCGTTGCTGGAATCCCCATCAAGTTTGGCTACCCGGTCGAACCCGTGGTTCTTGAGCAAGCCGAACCATCTCGCAACATCTTCTCGAGTCGTGGCGTACAGAATCAACGGGCGCGGCAGTCGTCCGACCGCGGCCAACACAGCTTCTTGACGGTCTTCCCGACTGTCGTACTTATCAAAGAAATATGCGGGTTCACGACGGGTTGACGACGCCCAGACCAGTTCAACAGGTCCGGAAACTCCGTAGGAGTCTTCGAGCACACGGACTTGATCGGCGGTGAGGGTCGCACTCATCGCAATTGTCACCAGTTCTTGTCCAGCTGGCGCTGCATCCAACCAGTGCCGGCGCTTACCGGCGATGCCTTTGAACTCGGGCCGGAATGATGCGCCCCACTGCTCGACCAAGTGGGCTTCGTCGATGACCAGATGGGTTAATCTGCCCTCGGCCGCGGCCCGGTCTAGGGCCACCCCGAGTCCGGTCATGATCGCCTCGGGTGCTGCTACCACAACTGGTTGACTTCCGTCACGAATCCCTTTACGGATCTGCGCTTTCGAGATTTCCTCGGCGCTTCCCGAACCCGCGTAGGCGAATCGAGGCACGGTGGGGAAATACTCGCGCAAACGGCGTTCCATATCCTGAGCGAGGACCACTGTGGGCACGACGATCACGGCTACCCCGCCGCCAGTGCGTACTGCCGGGAGCAAGGCCGCCAAAGCAACTTCGGTTTTACCCTGGCCGGTCGGCAGGCACGTGATCAAGGTCGACCCCGACGGCGCGAGTACCGCAGCACGGGCGGCCTGTCGCTGCCCCTCCGACGTGTAGCCCGGGAAGCCAAAAGTGTTAGTCCAGAATGGGTCTGCGGGTATCGAATCTGTTCGGGTGGGTTGAGATCGATAGACCGGTTCGAGGTCTGCTTCGGCCGCGGCACGGTCCTCGGTCGGCGGCAGCCAGTGCCTGGCGCTTATGTGCGCCAAGGAATCTTCGCTGAACGCATCGCAATGTCCGTCGCGCCATTGAGAGACGGTGGGCAAACCTTGACCCAATGGAACCGTGATTGACGGTCGCGCGGGCGTCCCCGCGCAAGCCTGATGCTCGAGCAGTAGTTGCCTGGTCAGTGCCACCAAATCTTGGACGTTGTCGCGGCCGGTGCTGTGCTGGTCGAGTGCATCGCGCAGTCGCCTTGTTGTTCCCGCCAGTGTTGCATCGATATCAACATCGGGATAGGACTGCCAAAGTCCATGAATTGCGTTTAGGTCAACCATTAGTCCACTGCCCGCCGACAACGCAACTGGCTGCCATCACCCGGATGGCCGGGGCGGCCAACGCGTTAACCACCGCTTCCCGTACCTCGACATCGAGCAGATAGCTTTCCGCATCGGTGATCAGGCGTCCGGCGGCTTGGCGGGATTCAGCCTGGGCGCGGTAGATCGTCAATAACTGCTGCGCTTCATCCTGTGCACGGCAGGCACGGGTCCGCAACGCAGCTTCGTTGGCGAATGCCTCGACGGAGGTTTTCTCGGCAGTACGTACCTGTTGGGCGAATCGGTCAAGGCCCCCAAAGACATCTGCCAGAATACCGAATTGGCCGCCGAGGTTCTCGTCGCGGCGATTGTCGTATGCACGTTCGAGCCAGCTGACAAGCTTAGGATCTCTTACAAATTCGTCTGTGCCCGCCTGTAGCCACACCCGTGCTAGAGACGGAGGAAACAACGCGTCGGCGTAGCGACGGAGCGCAAGATTGCCGGCTGAGCCAAGATGTGCGACCGCTTGGGTGAGGTCAGCCTCTACCAGAAGATCGAATCCAAAGAAGGACAACGGTTCTGCGGTCCTTAACCGCCGCAGCATCGCTGAGGCCTGCCCGCGTTCATCGACATTGATGACGTTTTCCAGTCCAGAGACAAAGGGATTACCCAACCTGAACAGCCGCAGGCCGGGGTTCCGGAGCGCAACGGTCCGGTTGAACACCCCGCGCGTCGATCCGGCTGGCAGCCTCCCGAACTGCTGAGCAAGCAGCAAAGGGGAGATCAAGGGCTTCCGGATGGTGTCAACGCCGAACTCGACGGGCGAACCCGGTTCAGTCACGGTGAATCGGATACCGCCGCTGTCAGGGGCTACGTAGCGGCGGGCATCGCGTTCATAGGCTTGCCAACGAGTTTCGCTCTTTCCTATCCGGACCGCGATCTTCTCCCCAAGTGAACTGTCGGCAACGGCATCCAATGCGTCCATGACCTGTATCTGTTTGCGTTCTGCGGTGATTGCGGACGTCACGTCGCCGCGTGCGCCATGCATGGTTTGGGGGCCGTGGTGGACGCCGCGGGTCCACAGTTGGACTTCCAGTTCGTCGAGTCGATCCTGTATGGCCGACATCGAGGTCGTCCACGCCTCGAAGGCGTGAACCAACAGATCGGACCACGCCGCAGAGAAGCTGTGGTCCGTATCGCCTAGGGCGAGGACGAAGTGCTGCGCCGGTTTGTTGACAGAGTCGAAAAACGATGAGTAGCGGTCGATCCGACCGATTCGTTGTTCGAGTCGGTTCGGGGACCACGGCAACCGAAAATGGACTACCGCGTCTGCCTGCTGAAGATTGACGCCGTCTTCGGCAGTCTCGTCGGCGACTATCACCCCTCCGGTGGACCTCCAGTTCCTCAGATCCTCGTCGATCTGGTCCGCCTGCGCCGCAACTGTGTGTTCAAAGACTGGAATCTTGCTGCTGTAGGCGCGAAATGCGTCAGCGACCATGCCTGCGAGTTGTCCAGAACCGCAAAAGACCACGCTGCGTTGGTGATTCCGGAGGGCTGAGAGAAGTTGAGCAACAACGGCGTCATCGGCTTCATGCGCCACCGCCAAAGTTGCGTCCTCGAACGGCAGCACCGCAGGTTTGCTGAGCATATGGCGTTCGACCCTGCTGAGCCCTGCGCGCTTGG
>JAHZKD010000530.1 GCA_022600605.1 Actinomycetes bacterium | reverse complement strand
GTAAAGCGTGGCGAGTCGCCGGCGGCGACCCAGCGCAGGTAGTCCCCGGCAAAGCAGTCGGCTTGTTGTTCGAGCACGATAACTGGGGTGCGCCGGTTCACCAGACCGGCCATCTGTTGCACTGCGTGGCCGTATTCGTGGCCCATGACTCCGGTCACTGCCATCGGCCCGAAGTACTTCTTGGCCGCCGGAAGCAAGATTGTGCGGTCGAAGCCGATGAGGTCCTCAGAGCCGCAGAAGAATGCATTGGGGAACCCGTAGGTCGGCGTTCCGCACGCTTCAGGGCTGGCCGGGTCTCGGGGGTCGTAGGACAACACGTTGGCCACGGGCGTGAATGTTCCCTGCAGCGTGTCGCTGTAATGCTGTGTCCAGAACTCGTCGATGTCGTTGAGGGAGAGCAGAACTAGGTCATCGATGTCGCCGCCGTCGGTGTTGGTGATCGCCCCGGTCGGGGCTGGGGCGTCGTCGCGCGGGCCGCTGGGACCCTCTGTGACGGGCAGGCCGGCGATGGAGAACGGGTCGGCAATTGCCGAGACTGCCCGTCCTTGGATCATCGTGGAGCAACCCGACATCAGCAGCATGGCGCAGCTTGCCGCCGCTAACACCGGCACCCATGTCCGCCGGGCACGGCGAGCTCCACGACGGTCGCGCCGCGGGGGCCGCTGAGCCCTACCGGGCCTAGCTTCTGTGGGCACAGTCGCCTGGGCTGGGTTGTGCCCGGCGCGGGTGGATGCGTTTGGGGCAGCGGGGTTGTGGTTGTGGTGGCCGCCAGGCCGGTAAGTGTCGATCACGGCGGATTCCTCTCGTGCCGGTGGGGATTCGCGGTTCGATCAGGGAAGGGTCGGCAGGTTCTTGGCGATGGCGCCGGCCAGATCGAGGGCCTGGCCGGCAGACCGCGTTGCGCAGACCATGGTGTCGATGACAATGTTGTTTTCGACTTGCATTGCGCGGTCACACATCCAGCCGCGTCCGCCCTGGGGGGTCTGGGTCATCGATACGGTGTTGTCTGTGGTCTTGGCCGCGCCGAGGTCCCACCGTTGTTCGGGGTTTCCGGGGCGCTGGTAGGTCACGGTCTGCGAACCGCACTCGCGCCAGGTTTCCGTGGCGTCTTCGAGGTAGGTGCGGGCGTCAGCGGCGGCCGGGAAGGCCACGACGGCTTGGATGACACCGTGGTCGTTGGAGCCGAGGGCATCGGAGGTGGAGTCATCGAGCGAACGCACTTCGACTCCGGTGTAGCCGCTGCTGCGGTAGGCCGGCGCCTGGACGGGGAACCACGGGCCGAGGCAGCGCTGCTGGGCGAGATAGGGTGTCCCCGCAAGCATTTCAGAGGCGGAATCGGTGACCTTCAGATGGTCGGCTCCCACAATGCGGGCCGCGGTCGTGCTGGGGGCCAGCATCGGCGCCAACGAGGACGCCGGGACCGGCGTGGGCCCTGAAAGTAGGTCGGCCGACGGGGATGCGGTGCCCGAGACCTGGGTGGTGCAGCCCGCCAGCGCTGCAGTAGCCAGCGCAGCGGCCAGGGCGCGCCCGATGATGGCGCCGCTGCGGGACTTACCTGAGGCAGTGGTGTTGCGGGTATTCATGGTTGCTCCGTTCGTGTGGGGGCAGACGGTGGTCTGGGATGAGTTGGCTGGGCTGATCAGCGGTGGGCGTTGGTTTTCCCGGCGATAGCCACAACCGTGGCTTCGCCGTAGTCAGTGGCCTCGGTTGCGCAGGCCAGCACGTCGATGAAGATTGCGCCGATCCCGCCGGCTGCGCGCTGGCATGTCACTCCGTTGTCGAGGGAGTGCAGGGGCAGCACGAGGACCTTGTTGCTGGTCACTGTTGGCTCACCGACCTGCCAGCGCGACGCTGACCCATCGGCGTCGGTGTGGGTCAACTCACGGTTGGCGCAGCCCACCCACTGTTCCTTCAGGTTGTTGGCATAGGTCGATATGTGGCTGTGGTCGGGGAATCGGATCACGGCCTGGGTCATGCTGTTTTGCCGTGCGGCGTCGAGGACGATCGTGGTCGAAAGGTCGCGGTATCCCGAGCCGGCATAGGAGCTCTTTTCCGCTGGCGTGTAGGCGCTGGCACACGAGGGGCTGTCCAGTCCGGCAGCAGAGTTGTACGGCTCGGCGAAGGGACCGCCGAGAGTGCGTGCACCGGTCGCGCCGGTGATCGCAGCGAACTCCTCGGTCTCGAGCAGCAGATCGGACAGATCTTCCAACTGCGGCCCACCCGAGGTGAACTGCGGCAGTGGTGCCGCCGGAGCGCCATAGGCCGCCGAGACGCTCGAGAACCCGGCCATGATCGCCGCAGCGGCCAGGACGACCGCCGCCGGCTTGAACATCTCGATGGTGCGCACTGGGCGCCTCCTCTCGCATCGCCTTGTTTCATCTGTAGATGAAGCATCTTGCCGAGAACTATAGACACACATCCCCACCAGATGCAACCTTTCAAGATGAAGCAGTGCAGATAATCGTCCAAATCACCGCTAAATGCCCGATATACTGCGTTTATAGCGATCCACAGGAAGCATTCAGGCCCGCTTAAGGGGTCATTCTGACTCACAAAGATGAAGCAATTGGCTCACTTCACCGGCAACAGATGGGAGTGATGCTGCACCATAATCACGCCTATCGATACCGTGTGGCCGTCGTGCATTGACGCAAGGAGATGCAGCGAGGGCACAAGCCCACCGTTTGTTGGTGCGCATCAGGCCCGTATCGCCCCCCTGCTGGGTGGCCCAACATCACCGGGGGAACTCGCCCAGCTGGCCGACACGTCCCCCCTGGGAGCCCAGCTGGTGTGCCCGGTTTCTCAAACCCAGGCCGCGACTGGTGACACTGGTGCCAATTCGTAGATTCTTGCGCAGCGCGCGACCCATGGCCGGGCCGATCAGCCGACGCTGCTGTCAGCTGGGTCGCTGCGAGGAATGGGTGCCAGCCCTTGGCTCACAGCGGGCCGGGCTGATCACCGAGATTTCTCAGTTCGTCGTGGACCGGGCCCACCG
>JAHZKD010000529.1 GCA_022600605.1 Actinomycetes bacterium | reverse complement strand
GCGGTAGGCGGGATCCCAGGGCTGGTGACGACGAGCGCGAAGTCGGTTATCCGATCGGCGGCGGCGCCGGGCTCGATGACAGCCACACCCTGCTGTGCACATGACGTCAGCGCCGACGGGCTGTCATCGGTGAGCGCTGCCCGAGCCCCGAGTCGGACCACTGCAGCGAGCACCGCGTGGCCGGTGACCCCGCCACCGACCACCAAGACCGAGGTTCCAGGCCCGACCGGCTCCAACACCTCAACCACCGACGGTGGTCAGCCACTCGCCGTAGAAGAGCGCCACACCCAGACCACATCCGATCGCGGTCAGCAGCCAGAATCGGATGATAACCGTGGTCTCGGCCCAACCTCCCAGCTCGAAATGGTGGTGGAAAGGAGCCATTCGGAACACCCGGCGACCGGTGGTACGGAAGGCCATGATCTGCACGACCACCGAGGTGACCTCGGCGACGAACAGGGCACCGAGTACCACTGCCAGAATGACTGTTCGGCTGGTAACTGACAGTCCGGCGATGATGCCCCCCAGGGCCAGCGAGCCGGTATCGCCCATGAAGATCTTGGCCGGCGCCGCGTTCCACCACAGGAAGCCTATGCACGCCCCGGCAGCTGCCGCCGCGATGATCGCCAGGTCAAGAGGGTCGCGGACGTTGTAGCAGCCCAAGCCCGGGCTGGTGGCGCAGGCGTTTCGGAACTGCCAGAACGTGATGAGCACATAGGCCGCACACACCATCGCCATGGCACCGGCGGCCAGCCCATCGAGCCCGTCGGTGAAATTCACCGCATTCGACCAGGCGCTGATGATCACCACACAGAACAGCACGAACACACCCGGCCCGAAAGTCACCGTCTCGATCTCCCGCACGTAAGACAACTCTGCGCTGCCTGGTGTCAGCCCGTCGGCGTTGCGGAACTGCAGCGCCAGCTGGCCGAACAGCACGGCGGCGATGAGCATCCCGACAGTCTTGGTGGTCTTGTTCAGTCCGAGATTGCGCGCGCGCCGGATCTTGATCAGGTCATCGACGAAGCCGACGGCACCCAGGGCCGTCGCCAGCCCCAGCAAGAGCAGACCAGAGGCCGACGGGCCCCCGCCGCCGATCACCACACCGACCAAGTGGGTGCCTAGGTAGCTGGCCCAGATGCCGGCGAGGATCGCCACCCCGCCCATCGACGGGGTGCCGCGCTTGCTGTGGTGGCTCGGTGGACCGTCCTCACGGATTTCCTGCCCGAAACCCTGCCGAGTGAACAGCTTGATCAGTACGGGGGTCAGGAGTATGGACACCGTCAGCGCGATCCCGACGGCGATCAGTATCTGCATCATCGGCGGCCCTCTTCGGGGACGGGGGCATCAGCGGTCAGCGCTGCGGCCAACGCGCCGAGCCCGGCAGAGTTCGACGCCTTCACCATGACCACATCGCCGGCACGAAGCTCAGCGCGCAGCAGAGCCAGTGCAGCGTCCGCATCGGCCACCGCGGCGGCCTCCGAACCCCACGACCCCTCCATCACCGCCCCGTTCAGCATGGCTCGCGCAGGCCTCCCGGTTCCGACAACGATGAGTCGAGACACATCTAAGCGCACAGCCAGTCTGCCGATGCGGTCATGCTCGGATATCGCGTCCTCGCCAAGCTCGGCCATCTCGCCCAGCACCGCCCAACTTCGGCCCTCCGGAGCGCCCTGACTTCCCATCCAGGCCAGCGCTTTGAGCCCGGCGCGCATCGAGTCCGGGTTGGCGTTGTAGGCGTCGTTGACGATCGTCACACCATCTTCGCGGGCGCTCACCTGCATTCGCTGGCCAGACGCCGCGCCCGCCGCACTCAGTGCCGCCGCCGCCTGGTCCACGTCGGCACCGCACTCCAGAGCGACGGCCGCAGCGCACAGCGCGTTGGACACCTGATGGTCACCATGCACGGCAAGCGAGACGCCGGCCTGGGCGCCTCCGGCATGCAGTGTGAAGCGAGCCCTCGCAAGCGGGTCGAGGGTGATGTTGTCCGCGCGCACCTCCGCCGCCAAAGGATCCGCAGACCGGGCCACCCGCACGACACGTGCCGCGGTCTGGTCAGCCATCCGCGCTACTACCGGATCGTCGATGTTGAGGATCACCACCCCAGATGCCGGGACCGCCTGAGGCAGCTCGGATTTCGTTGCAGCGATGGCCTCACGAGTTCCGAACTCGCCAAGGTGGGCGGTGCCGACGTTCAACACCGCGGCAATCGACGGCGGAGCGATTTCTGCGAGTGCAGCGATATTGCCCGGGTGCCGCGCCGACAACTCCAGCACCAGGTAGTCCGTGGATTGCGTGGCCCGCAACACCGTCCAGGGATGACCGAGCTCGTTGTTGAATGAGCCCGGCGGTGCGACCACCTCCCCCAGCGGCGCCAGCACCGCAGCGATGAGATCCTTGGTCGACGTCTTTCCCGACGAGCCGGTGAGGCCGATAATGGTCAGCCCCTCGGCGACCAGCTCGGCTGCCACGGCCGCAGCCAGCTTCGCCAGCGCCGCCAGAACTGCAGCGCCCGAGCCGTCGGCGTCGTATTCGAGTACGCCTGCGGTACCACCAGCCCCGGCGCCAGACCAAGGCTGCGGGTCAACCACGATCGCGGGCACGCCAACCGGGCGGGCCGCCAACACCCCGACCGCGCCCGCCGCCACAGAGGCCGCCGCGAAGTCGTGACCGTCAGAACGTGCACCGGGCAGCGCCAGGAACAACCCCCCGGACGTGACCGCCCGAGAGTCGAATTCCACGGTCCCCGTCACGCGGGCGGCGGCGGCCTGATCCGCGGAAATATCGGTGAGCCGGCCTCCGACGATCTCAGCGATTCGCGCTAGTGACAGTTCGATCACCGGCGCGCCCCCCGCGAATTCGCAGCCTCCAGCGCGCCGGCCAGTTCGTCGTGGTCATCGAACGGCCGGGTACGGCCTCCGCTGGTCTGCCCCGCTTCATGGCCCTTGCCCGCGATCAACACGATGTCGTCCTCCCGAGCCCAGGCCACCGCGTGCTCGATCGCGGCACGCCGGTCCCCGATCTCCACAACCTCGGCCATGCCCCTACCTGCGCCCACCGCGATGGCCGCACGAATAGCTGCCGGATCCTCGTCGCGCGGGTTGTCGTCGGTCACCACCACCAGGTCGGCCAGTTCCGCGGCTACCTGCCCCATCGGCTCTCGCTTGCCATGGTCACGGTTGCCGCCGGCGCCGAAAACCACGGCTAGTCGGCCGGTGGCCTGCTGGCGCAGGGTCAGCAGGACTGCGCGCAGCGCACCGGGTTTATGCGCATAGTCGACTAGCGCAAGGAATGGTTGTCCACGGTCGACGGCCTCCAGTCGCCCCGGCACAGTGGCCTCGGCCAGCCCGGGCGCAGCCTGCTCAGGCGACACCCCTACGGCGTCCAGAAGTGCCACCGCGAGCAGGCCGTTGGCCACGTTATAGCTGCCGGGCAGCCCGATTCGCAGCTCGTGACGGACACCAGCGGGATCCACGGCACGAAAATCCTGAATGCCGCCCTCACCGACAGAGATGTCATCGACCGCCCAGTCGGCGGCTCCCGTCACACTCACCGTCACCGCCCGGCGCGCACGGGCAGCCATCGCACGACCCCACTGATCGTCGACGCACACCACCGACAGCGGGGCATGGGTCGCGGACTGCGGGTCGAACAGCTGCGCTTTGGCCTCGAAGTAGTCCTCCATCGACTCGTGGAAGTCCAGGTGGTCACGCGAGAGGTTGGTGAACCCGCCCACCGCGAAGGACACACCGTCAACGCGGCCCAACCTGAGTGCATGGCTGGAGACCTCCATCACCACCGTGTCCACGCCCTGCTCGACCATGACCGCCAGCAGCGCCTGTAATTGCGGGGCTTCCGGCGTCGTCAGCACGCTGGGCTGCCCGCGTCCGTCGATGCAGACACCAACGGTGCCAATCAGCCCGGCCACCCGGCCGGCCGAACGAAGGCCGGCCTCAACGAGATAGGTCGTTGTGGTCTTCCCAGAGGTACCGGTTACACCGATGACACGCAGGCGCTCCGACGGATTTCCGTATACAGCGGACGCCACAGCCCCCAGGACGGCCCGCGGCGTGGGGTGCACCAGGACGGGCACGCCGAGCGTGCCGCCGAACTCGGCCAGGCCGGCGGGGTCGGTCAGTACCGCAACCGCGCCGCGCGCCACCGCCTCAGCTGCGTACTGAGCGCCGTGCGCCGCCGCCCCCGGTAGCGCCGCGAACAGGTCTCCAACGTCGGCATTCTGGCCCCGCAGGGTGACACCGGTGACCCGGACGTCGGACGGCACACATCCCGCTGGAGACTCCACCGACACCCCGGCAACTAGATCGGCGACAGCGGCAAGCGGTAGACCGACGGGATGGGAGGGACGCAGACTCATGGCCTTGACACAGTACCGGCCTCGACGATCGGCTCAGTCAGCCTGAAGAATCAGCGGCGCGCCCGGATCCGCCGACAACGGGACGTTCTCCCGATGCAACAGCCAGGACGAGATGTTGTGGAACAGCGGCGCGGCCGACGACCCGGGCGAGCCGTCGGCGGCGCGATGCGGTGCGTCGATCATCACGCCGACGACATAGCGCGGATCGTCAGCCGGCGCCATTCCGGCGAAGGTGATCCAGTAGACCTCGTCGTAGTAGCAGCCACAGGCTGGGTTGATCTTCTGCGCAGTGCCGGTCTTGCCGGCAATCTGGTACCCCTCGACTGAGGCCTGCGGGCCGGTTCCCTGCTGGATGCCGTGCGGATCGCGCTGCACAACCGAGCGGAACATATCGCGCACAGTGCGGGCAGTCGCTGCCGAAACCACCCGAACGCCTTCGGGCCGGGGTTCCTCCGAGCGGGTGCCATCCGGAGCGACCGTCGCCTTGATGATGCGCGGCCTGATCCGCACACCGTCGTTGGCGATGGTTTGGTACATGCCGGTCATCTGCAGCAGGGTCATCGAAAGACCCTGTCCGATGGGCAGGTTAGAAAAAGTGCTGCCCGACCACTGGTCGATCGGGGGCAGCAGCCCGGCGCTCTCGCCAGGCAGTCCGACCCCGGTGCGCTGGCCAAGACCGAACTTACGCAGCATCTCTGCGTAGCGTTCGGGTCCGATACGTTTTGCAAGCATCAGCGTGCCCACGTTCGAGGATTTTCCGAACACTCCCGTCGTCGTGTAGGGCATGACCCCGTGGTCCCAGGAATCGCCGACAGTCACTCCACCCATCCGGATCGAGCCCGGGACCTGCAGTACCTCATCGGGGTTGGACAAGCCGAACTCGATGACCGACGCCGCAGTGACGATCTTGTTTACCGAACCCGGTTCGAAGGGCGATGACACAGAAAGGTTGCCTAGTTCGCGATCCTGCTGCCGGCTGAGGTCCTGGCTGGGGTCGAACGTGTTGTCGTTCGACATCGCCAACACCTCGCCGGTCTTGGCGTCCAATACCACCGCTGAGGCGTTCTGCGCACCGGACACATCCTTGGCTAACTGCACCTGTTGCTGCACGTAGAACTGGATATCGTCATCGATGGTCAGCATCACCGTCGATCCGTCCACCGCGTGGTGGCGATTTCGATAACTACCTGGGATGACCACACCGTCAGAGCCGCGGTCGTAGGTCACCGAGCCGTCGGTGCCGGCCAGCACCGCATCCAACGAGTCCTCAAGGCCAAGCAGACCATGACCGTCCCAGTCGATGCCCCCGACAATGTTGGCCGCCAGCACCCCACCGGGATACTGGCGCAGGTCCTGACGCTCCGAGCCGACTTCGGGGAACTTGGTGGTGATGGCTTCGGCGATTGCCGGGTCCACTGCCCGAGCGAGGTACACGAAAGTTTCGTTGCTACGTAGCTTCTTGAGCACCGTGGCGCTGTCTGGCTTATTGCCCAGTCGGGTGGCCACCTCCGCGGCGATGTCGAGCAGCCGCCGGTCTGGGTTCACAGCATCCGAGCCCTGTGCCCTGGCCTCCTCCAACTGCTCGCGCACCTTGACCGGTTGGAACGTCAGGGCGCGAGACTCGATGGTGAATGCCAGTTTGTCGCCGCGGCGGTCAACAATTGCGCCGCGCAGCGCAGCGTCGATATCAGTTACCTTCAGCTGGCTGGCCGCCTCCGCGCGTAGCTTTTCGGCGCGTGGCACCTGCAGGGTGAACAACTGGGCAGCCGCCACAACCAGCAACAAGAAAACCGCGGCATTGCCTGCGCGGTGCCGGAATACGAACGATGCGCTGCCCAGACCGCTCTGCGGTGCCGCTTCACGACTGCGCCGCGACCGCGCCGAACGCTCCTGGGTTGGTGCCGTTTGTGCTTTCGCCGATTTCGAGGATTTCGAGGATTTCGTCGTTTCAGCCGGCTTTGTCGGGCGCTGCCGCCGGCGTCCCTCGCGCCTCACGCCGGCGCGCCCGGCACGGTCTCGACCTGCTCGATGCCCAGCGAAGCGCCTGACGGGGTAGCGACCTCCGGCAACACGTGCAGCGGGTCGGCGCCCAGCGGCACAGCGAGCTCACCGCCCGGAGGGGCTACCCCGACACCAGGCGCCCCCAGCACACCCACCGGGCCGGGTCCTGGCGTGGGCACCTGGCCGGCAACGGTGTGCGGAACGTCAACGCCCGGGGTAACGAGCAGCGGCGTCGCGGGCGCGCCGGGAACTCCTGGACCACCGGGCACCCCAGGAACTCCGGGCGCCCCGAGCATCCCGGGAACGGCGGGACCACCGGGAATTCCGGGCGCCGCTTGGACAAGGCCTGGCGCCGCTCCTGGCACCGCGAACCGATCCCTGACTGAAGGAATGCGGACCGGCACCTCCAGCGGTTCAATCACCCGCGGAGCCGGCGGTGCAGCCGGCACCGGGTCGGCTAACGGCGCATTCATCGGTGGGGGCGAAACCCCCTCGGCTGGTTTTGGAGTCCCTACTACGACCCAGTCGCCCGCCGC
>JAHZKD010000056.1 GCA_022600605.1 Actinomycetes bacterium | reverse complement strand
GCACCACTGTCGATCATCAAGCAGTACATCGAACAACAGGACCGTCCCGACTAACCGCGGCCAGCTACGCCAGCCGCCCATAGAGGATCGGCTACCTCCCGGCCGTAAACGGCCAGGCTTCCGCCGAAGACGTTGTGTGAATACGACCGGGTGCACCCCCGCCATCACCGACATGCCCCAGGCCTCGAGACGTTCGGCCAAACCTGGCCGCCAAGGTCCTCCGACAGGTCGAAAACACTATCTCTGTTGCGCGCTGGCATCAGCGCTGGCTCGGTGGGCCACGCGCGCGGCGATGCCGTCGCTCCAGCTTCAACGTTGGGGTGCGACTCTAGGACCGGACTCCTTCCGTCGTCTAGTTCGTTAGATCCGACTTCCCAGCGGCTTCGAACCGCCAGACGAATGGCCCCTCGCGGCGGCGAAGTCCCTCACATCTGCCAGTCATGGGCACCGTCGTTCTGGTGGTAGATCCCGACGGAGTTCTTGACGACGACCGGGTCACCGCTGCCAAAGTTATCGTAGAACCACTGCGCATCGTCAGGACTCAGATTGGGGCAACCGTGGCTGACATTGCGCTTGCCCTGATCGGCCACAGACCATGGGGCACCGTGAACGAAGATGCCCCCGTTGCTAATCCGGACTGCGTCTTTCACCTTGAGCCTGTAACCCTCTGCTGAATCGATGGGAACGCCGTAGGTCGAGGAGTCCATCACCATATCGGCGAACTTCTCCAGCACGTAGTAGGTGCCGTTGGGGGTTTCGTATCCCGGCTTTCCCAGCGACACCGGAATCGTCCTTTCGAGCGTGCCGTTGCGCATGACTTCCATCTGATGGGTCGAGTCGTCGATGGTCGCCACCAGTGAGTCGCCGGTGCGGAAGCTCGACTTCGTCCCGCCAGCATCGATGCTGACGGTGGTGTTAGCCGGCCAGAAGTCGATGGGGCGCCATCTGAGTTGGGTGCTGGTCATCCAATAAAACTTACCGGGCACCGGAGGGTCGGACGAAATATGGACAGCCTGCTCGGCGAGCTGACGGTCGGCGATCCTCCGCTGAAAGTTGATGACGATGGGCTTGGCGACACCGACCATCGAGCCGTTCACTGGGTTGAACGTCGGTGGTGCGAAGACCGGCTCACCGAGGTAGGGCATCGGGTTCTGACCAGCCGGCACACCTGCGGAGAACGGCTCCCGCGCCGGACCCGGGAATGCACCGGCCGACGGCGCAAACGGATTGGGCACCATCGCTGGGGGCAGCGGGAATGGCTCGCCAGCTCCAGGGGACCCAGGTGCCAGCGGTTCGGCCGACACAGAGCCTGGGGTCAGGAGCCCGATAGCGGCCAAACCGGCCACCATCATTGCACTGACCCGCTTACTCGACGGGCGCAGCATCGGTCTCGTCTCCCTCCGCCTCGGCGACCACTTGGGGCGGACACCATACAGTTTATTAAACGTACGTATTATTAAACGTACGTACCCAAATAGTACGCGATCGGCGCGTTGGGCACCGGCGCTTGCGGGTACGAGCGATGGGCAAGCTACGCCGACACCCGTGGGGAATGGCATGCTGCCCGTGGTCGTGAGATTTTGACGGTCTTGCGGCGTCAACGCTTCACCAAAATGCTGCGGACTCGTTCGGATACGCCACCTTGCCTGGGATCGCCGGGGGCCGCTTGTAGATGGGTACCACCACCTGCCAGGCGCCCAAGTTAGGTGCGGCACTTCGGCAACGAACCGACATTGGCGGTGTGTTGATAGGCTCCGACGATGCGCGTAGTCGTGCTCGGGGCGGGATTCGCAGGGCTGGAGCTTTCAGCGCGGTTGTCAGAACAATTTGGAGATCGGTCGATGTCCTTCTGATCGACCGATCCGAAGCGTTCGTTTTCGGATTTTCCAAACTGGACGTAATGTTCGGACGGGCAGAGAAAGACGTTGTGCAGCACCACTACCGGGAACTGACTGAGCCCGGGGTGCGGTTCGTGTCCGCCAGTATCGAGGCGATCGATCCGGCAACCAAAACGGTGACAACCGACGTGGGCACGTTCGAGGGAGACATTCTCGTTGTGGCGCTCGGGGCTGATGTCGATCCGGCGGCGACGCCAGGACTGATCGAGGGCGGGCATGAGTTCTATACCAACGCAGGGGCTTTCGCGCTTCGTGAGGTACTCGAGGACTTCGACGGTGGACGGATAATTGTGGGGGTCACCTCCACGCCATTCAAGTGTCCGCCGGCACCCAGCGAAACAGTGCTACTGATGCACGAACTGCTCACTAAACGTGGCCTGCGCGGGCGCTCCGAGATCTCACTGGTGATGCCGCTCGGGCCCCCATCCCCCATCGCCGCAGGCATCGCAGGCGTTGCTGGCGGCGTTCGCCGAGCGGGACATCACTTGGCACCCTGAGACGCTGGTACGTCAGCTCGACCCGGAGCGCAAGCTCGCGATCGCCGCCGACGGGACAGAGATGGCCTACGACTTGTTCCTCGGTGTGCCCAAGCATCACGCACCGCCGGTAGTGGTCGAATCGGGGCTTACGGTCGACGGTTGGATCCCGGTCGACTCATCGAGCCTAGAAACCGTCTTTCCCGATGTATTTGCCGTGGGAGATGTCACCAGCGTCGGTACACCCAAGGCTGGGGTGTACTCGGAAGGGCAGGCCCGGGTGGTCGCGGACCGGATTGCGGCGCAGATCACCCGGGGAGAGGGCACCTCCGAGTACGATGGTCGCGGCATCTGTTATCTGGAGTTCGGCGATGATCTTGTCGGCCGGGTCGACGTCACCTTCCTAGCCGGGCAACCCTACGTAGACGACCTCCGAGCGGGTGGTCAATTCGAAGCACTCAGCGGCTCGCCTCGTCGATTACTCCTGCAGCGCTTTGTCGATGGCCGCTGACAAGTCCTCGTAACTCCTGGGCTTGAGGCGAGTGCCGTTGAGGAAGAAGGTCGGAGTGCCCCGGACACCGAGCGCCACACCGTCGGCAACATCGAGATTGATGCGGTCGAGTGTGGCGGGGTCGTTGTAGGCGGCGTCGAAAGCGACCATATCCAGACCGAGTTCGGCAGCAAAACCTCGGAATATCGCATCAGCCGGTGTCTGTTGTTCTCCCCACTGGTTCTGTGTCTCGTACATCTTCTTGTACATCGGCTCGAACTTGCCTTGCTGCGCGGCCGCCTCTACTGCCCGGGCTGCCCGCTCGGCATTGAAGTGCGACTGAATCGGGAAATAACGGACGACGAAGTTGACGCGGTCCCCGTACTCGGCTCGCAGCTGTTCGACGAGCGGGAAAGCTGCGCGACACGCTTCACATTCGAAGTCCAGGAACTCGACGAAGTCGACGTCGCTGTTCGTCGCAGTGTTCAGCCGATGACTGTTGTCACGGACCAGCTGGCCGACGTCTTCGACCTGCGCCTGCGCCGCTACGGGTGCGTCCCGGTCGCGGACCGAGAAATAGACGCCCGCCCCGATGAACAAGGTGATGACCACGAAGACCGTGAGCAAAATTCTTGTGAAAGGAGCCATCAAAACACGTCCTTCTTACATGTGCCGATCGCTAGAGTGACACACGCAGAGGTACGTCTGTTGGGCTGGAATCCCGCAGCGGAAGGCAATGCCGACCCCGAACGCGCTTGACGGTGCATCGCCCGCGACTATATACGGAGAAAGACCGTAGCATGTCTCGCGTGCCTTTCGAGGCGATCGTGAAATCCACGAATACATCTTACGAGGTGGAGAGCGAGGGGCACAGCTAGCCGCCACGTCCTCATGCCAGGCGTGCGGCGCCAGAGCGACTAGGCTCTTACATCCCTCTGAACCCGACAGGAATCGGCCAATCGAAGAGGACATCTACTTCTCCTCGACGCGGTGCGCTAAGAACGTGCCCGGCGCAACCCAGTAGGCCAGGGTTCCATCGGCCCATGCCGATTAACCCTCGGTGAAGATGATCATCGTGATCAGCCCGAACGCCCAGCGGCCTAGGGAAACCTTCCTCGGATCGAATCCGTTCCCTGCGCCTTAGATTCAGGCACCGCAGTTGTCACTGATCGATCGGCGGCTCCGACATTCCCAATATCCCAACACGTGAAGATACGTGCCACGAGTCTCGCCTCGTCCCGACAGTGCCTACGCAGTTGTTCCGTAGAAAATCGGGTCGCTACGGCGTGCCTCCGACCGTCGCCCTTCCGCGCCTGACAAGCTGTGTCCGTGAAGTCGCTCGCCGCAGTTCTCCTCGCGTTGGCGGCGATATTTTTCGTTCCCGCACCAAAAGCACACGCCGACCTGGCGCAGCGCATTGCACAGGCCGACGCCTACCTCGCTACGCGCCCGGGCACAGTCGGCTACGTCCTACGGGACCGGACGACCGGACGAGCTCACCGTAACGCCGAGGCGAGCACCCTGATATGGACCGCATCCACCATCAAGCTCGCGATGGTGGTCGATCTATTGACCCGCGCGCGAGCCGGCCAGATCAGTCTCACTGACACCGACCGCCAACTCATGACTGACATGATGCACTCTTCCGACAGTGAGGCGGCCACCACGCTCTGGAAACGTTTTAGCGGACCAGACAACATGGCGTTCAACCGCAACTTCCCGGCATACGGCATGACCAATCTTCAACCCCAGCAGGGCTTCAGCAGCACATACCCATACTGGGGATTCCAGAAATCCAGCACCGACGACCTCGACCGCCTGATGAACTACACCCTCACCAGCCTTCCACCGGCACAAACGGCAGCCATCGTGGCCGAGATGCAACACCTCGACCCCAACCAACAGTGGGGAGTATGGGGCGCGGGCCCTGCCATGACCCCCGGCAACAAAAACGGATGGTCACAAGAACAAGGCGGCTGGGTCGTCAACAGCGTGGGTTTCGCCGGCCCCCGACAACGCTACACCCTGGCGATCATGAACTCCCTCGACGGTGAGGGCGGCTACGAGGAGGGGGCCGAGACCACCACTCGCCTGGCCCAAATACTCCTCGCACCAAACCAACCCGGTTGAGCGCTGCAGCTTTTCACAACGCGCGAAACGCAGAACGCGCCGACTGGTGCGTCGCCGACATCGCACAGCCCGAACTCCCTGCCCCGCAACTAATGTCGTCGCAACGGCGCCTGACCCGCCGGGCACACTCAACAGATCCGGACGGGGACACCGTTGGATCCACAGTCCCCCGGCCGTCGATGACTGCGATGCAACGTCATCAAGTCGTACGTCGCTAGACCCCGGGAACGGGCCCAGATGCGGCGATCCGTGTGCCCATTCGGAACCTCGGACGAGTCCGGCTTTCGGGAGTATTTCGTCGCAGGCTCGCCGAGGCTGACCCATGCGCATCGCGCGGCGGTGTCGTATGGGACGGGGATGTCGCCGAGCCAGATCGGTGGCACCAGCTTGCTCTTGTTCGTAGTCTCGCTGCGCAGGGCGACCACTTTGGAGTTCTCGCAGACAGCCAAACATTGACCTTCTCACGCGACTGAAGATCGCGTGATTCCCTATGCCGCTTGCGCGTCATGGGGTCTACTCGCTTGCGCGAGCACACCCGCGTCTGCAGGTGTTGCCTCCGGTCCGGAGGTGAGCGCGGGCAGGGTTGCCCGGGCGAGGATCGTGTTCGCTGCCTGAATGTCCGCGTGGTCGTCGTGGCCACATTTCGCGCACTGGAATTCCGCTTGGCTCTTGCGGTTTTCCTTCACGCTGTGGCCGCAGTTGCGGCACTCCAGACTGCTGTACGCGGCTGGCACCTCTAAGAGGGCTGTGCCTGACGCGGACGTTTTATCGTTGAGCCGCTGGGCGATTAAACCCCAGCAGTTCGCGTAGATACCTCGGTTGAGGCCGGCTTTCGCAGCTTTCCCGTTCGGGAGGTAGTGGCCGGCGTTGTCGGGATCGGGTTGAGGTTTCGGTGCCCGCACCATATTGCGGGTCGGGAGTTTCTCGACTGCGACCACGTTGTAGGTCGCAGCGATCCGGGTAGTTGTCTTCTCGACCCAATCTTTGCGCCGGTCCGCGACGCGGGCGTGCAGCTTCGCGATCCGGGTTTTCACCTTGCCCCGCCGCACACTGCCTTTGCGGCAGCGCGCGAGTTGCCGTTGAAGGCGAGCCAGCTTCTTCTGCTCACCGCGGCGCATGACCGGTGCTCGCAGCATCGTCGCATCCGACAGAGCGAGGGTTGTTTTCACGCCGCGGTCGATCCCGACCGCGTTCTCTTCGCGCCCCGGGACACCCGGCACTGCTGGCTGCGCAGCCGGGAAGCTGACGTGCCAGCGCCCCGCCTTAAAGGTGACCCTGGCCATACCGAGCTTGCCGGCCGGCAGCGGGCGAGAAAGCCGGAACTTCACCAAGCCGAGTTTAGGGACGAACACCTGCGCCCATTTACGGTTCACAATCTGAACGCGGCTATCCCGAATGCAGAACCCCTCGTCGAGGTGCTTGCGCCGCCACGACGGCCTCCGGTACACCCCGTTGAAAAATCCAGCGGCCGCGCGGTCGAAATCCCGCAATGCCTGCTGCTGCACCGGCGACGATCCACTGGCCAGCCAATCAAAAGCCTGCCGGGCTTCGGCGAGCTGCTTTTGCCGTTGCGCCGGCCCGGGGCCTGACCGGCCCGCACGACCCCAATTGAACTGCTCAACAGCGAGATTCCACACATACCGTGCGTCCGCGCAGTGCCGTTCCAGCATGAACACCGACTCCAGCGGAGTCGGATACATGCGATAGCGGTGCGCCATCGTTATGCGGCCTTCCCCTGCTTGCGGGCGGCAGCGAGTTTCTGGCTCTCGACGTAGCGGCGCACGACTTCCAGCGGTGCGCCGCCCACTGTTGAAACGAACCACGACGGCGACGACAAGCACTTCATCCGCGCCAGGTGTGGGAACTCTTGCCGCAGACGACGCGAAGAACGGCCTTTCAGGATCTGGACGAGCTTGGACACCGCCACTTGCGGCGGCACCTCAACCAGAAGGTGCACCTGGTCGGGCATCGTCTCAACCTCGATCACCATCCCGCCGAACTCGGTGACAACCTCGTCGATGATCTGCTTCAACCGTAGCTCGGCTGCGCCGCCCAGCACACGGCGGCGGTACTTCGGGCACCAGATGACGTGGTACTTCACCGAAAACACCGCTTTGCGTGTTGACCGGTACTGCATGGACCTCACCCTAAACCCGACCTACGACAAGTACCGCCCGCTACGCGGACCCAAAAGACGGGATCGGCTATCCCCCGACTGAAGTCGAGGGCTTGCGCCGAAGAAAATTCCGGTCAGGTACCGAATACGTCTATCTGTGGGCCGATGGCATTCACCTCGAGGTCCGCCTCGAGCAGGAGGAACTATGCCTGACCCCGACCGGTTGATCCAGACCCGGTGGACCAGTTCACGGGGTCAGGTCATCCCGAACGGCGGGGCACCGTAACCAGTTGCGTTAACCACACCGCTACCGCCACGCTCAGGAGACCAAGACGTGAACGTGGTCGAAGTGATTGGGTGCCCGCCATATTGTGTACACAACACCGAACCGGCCCGACTGACTTCGAATGTCGGCGTTGATGGCATCGCCCAGACCCATGCTTGAGCCAATCATGATGTCGAGAGCGCGGCCGCTCGGGTGATCGGGCAGCGGGTCCGCGCGCACGCCACCGATGGACTGGACACCGGGGTAGTTGGCGACGATGTAGGCGGCGAGGGCCCTCGCCTTGGGGGCCAGACCGCCCATCCCGACCGTGGGGATGGCCGCCCCTGGGCCCAAGGCTGCCTGCATGGCGGGGGAAAGCACGGCATAGCTTGCCTTGACCGCCGCGATTTGCGCCTTCAGCTGAGACTGCTGCGCCTGCAGGTCTGCTCGCGCGGCAGCGGCTGCGTCGGCGGCCGCCTTGGCGTCAGCCGCGGACTTGGCCGAGGCCGCCTCGATGGTCTGGGCCTCCTGCTCGACATGGCGGAAGCTCTGCAGTTCCTCGGACATCGTGGTGACCATCACGCGCTCGATAGCCAGCTTGTCGATGAACCTCTGGGGCGACGCTGCGGTCAGGATCGCAGAGAAGCCACCAGCACCCCCGCCGCCCATGTATTCCGCGGCAGTTACTTTGTCCACGGCAGCCTGACGGACCGCAAGCTGGGTCTTAGCGGCCTCGAGCATTGCCAGATCGTCGGCGTGCTTATCGTCTGCCTCGCTTTGGAGCTGCAGCTTCTTGTCAAGGTCGAGCTTGGCCGTTTGTATGATCTCGAGCATTTGTTCGGCCTGCCGCGACAACTCGTTGAAATTGGCCGCGTTGTCCGGGTCCGGGTCAGCGTAGGCGGCGCCGCCCCACACGACGCCGAGAGTGGTGAGCCCGGCTATCGCTGCGACCACCGGCTTATAGACGGCAGTTTTCGACACAAGCGGAGGGTGAAACTTCACTACTGCACATCCTTTGACCACTGTCGGCGTTTCGGCAGAAAAGGCGGTACTGGCGGCGCGGGCGCCCCCGACGAAGCCCGGGCAACGTCGTACTGAGGCGACGTGAGGTCACCAGGTCGACCGCACCCTATCCGGGCCGTATTCTCCGACCTCCTCGTCGAACTGCCGGTCCCACGAGCCCCAGACTTCGAAGAGACTACGAAAACGGGTTGGCGTTGTCCAACCATGTGCCAGCGGCAGACGGGCCGACACAGCCCCGCGTGGACACCCAGCTACGCCCTCCCCCCGCACCACCGCGCGACCATCACGGTCTGCTCGGCGACCTGGCCATGGAACCAACTGGGCTGGCCGACGATCAACATCCCCGCAGGCTTGGATGGCGAAGGCGGCGATGACGAATCCGGCGGCTGGGTCCAGCCATGCCGCGCCGGTGCGACTCTAATCAGCAATGGAGTGTGGGGTGCAGGTCAGGCCATGGCCCCGGGCAACGAAAACGGCTGGTCTCGAGAACATGGCGGCTGGGTGGTCAACAGTGTGGGCTTCGCCGGACCACAGCAACGGTACACACTGGCGATCATGAACTCACTTGATGAGGAAGGCGACTACGACGACGGCATCGAAACAACGACCAAACTGGCCCATCTTAGCCGCACGGTGAATGGCAAACCTCGGGGGTTGGTGGGGCGTGACATGTCTACCTCGGATTCTCTGAACTCCGCCCTTGACGTCATCTGCCGATAGCGGTGTGGGTAGTGGGCTTGATCTGGAGGTTCATCTGTAGGATGTTCTGGGGTGTATCCCTCTGTCCCCCACGGTCGTTGGTCGTACCCAACTCACCGTAAGAAACAGGATTATCTGTGGTGGTGTAGCCGGTGATGCTGAGGCCGCGTTCGATGATGTGTGCGGCGGGCCGCCCGGCAGGGGTGGGCAATGGCGGAGACTCACTATGTCGGTCATATGCGCACCGTTGGCTAGTGCTTCGCGTGCCGCGGGCTCAGTGATGAAAGGGTCGGTGGATCGACCTGGTAGCGCGAGAGCGGTGGCGGTGCGTCGTGCT
>JAHZKD010000528.1 GCA_022600605.1 Actinomycetes bacterium | reverse complement strand
GGGACATCAAACAGCGACTGGGATCGTCATCCTGACTTGTTCGCGTGAGCAGGAGATCCGAGTAGAGACCTAGCGAACTGCGCACGGAGAAGCCTCGAGGGAATGCCGTAGGACCCGGGTTCAATTCCCGGCAGCTCCACAAGTGAATACGCAAGGAAACAGCAGGTCAGGGCAGATATCCGCCCTGGCCTGTTTCTTTTGTGGGCACATTTTGGGCACATTCCTCCGCGGACTCGACCACCAGAAGGTCCATCCGGTCGGCAATGTCGTCGAGATCATCGGGGAACAGGTGGCCGTATTGATCGAGCGTCATCGTCGCCGTTTTGTGCCCGAGTTGGCTCTGTACCGTCTTCACGTTGGCACCGCTGGCGATCATCAGGGACGCGGCCGTATGCCGCAGCTCATGGACGGTCACGCGGGGGAATTTCGCGTCTGCCGCCTGGCATCGTTTTACCGCTGCGCCGAACCAATGAGTTGTCGTCGGGGGCCGCAAAGGCTGGCCATCGGCGCGCGTCCACAAGAGCTCATCGGGGGACTTGCCGACCATCGCCGGGGCCATCAGTTTGAGAACCGACGCCGACACCGCCACCGAGCGGGCCTGGTGCGTCTTGGTGGTGCCGATGACCGTATTCGCGTTGACCTTGGACGCCGACCGCTCAACGCGGATACGGCCCCGACCGAGGTCGATATCCCGGACTCGCAGCGCGGCCATCTCGCCCCATCGCAGGCCGGTGGTCGCCAACAACAGCACGATATCGGGATGCTTGGATTCTTCGGCCAACGTCGACACCTGGGCGGCGGTCAGGTAGTTGCGCGGCTTGGTTACCGTTTTGCGGGGGAGCTTGACCCCGCGGGCTGGGTTGGCGACAAGGCGTCGGTCGGCAACGGCATCGTCCAGGATGCCGGCCAGCACCGTGTGCGCGTGGCCCACCGATGACGCTGAGAGTTTCAACTCCGCTACCCACGTCTGCACCTGGCTAGGCCGGATGTCGCCGATACGCCGCGCTCCCCACGCCGGTTCGACGTGGACCCGCCAGACCGACTCCAGCCGGGCCGACCAGCTTGGTTTGTGGTGCGCCTGCCGTGCCAGCCACGCGTTGCCCAACTCGCTCACGGTGATTTGACCGAGCGCGGGTGCAACGTATTTGCCCGTCATCTTCTCGACTTCGACAGTATTCGCAAATGCTTCCGCATCACGCTTTGTTGTGAAGCCGCGCTTCTTGGTCTGGGTGTGTTGCGGCGTGCGGTAACGAACCATATAGCGCGTCAACGGTTTTAATGGTTTCCCGTCTTCGTTCTTACGGGCAAGTTTGTAGCTCTCGATGGTTGCCATTACGCCTCGTCCTCGTCGGGGATCGGTCCGTGACTTATCACCGATAGCGCGGGCAAGGGGAGCGAGCGGCCGAACCAGGCGACGGCGTTCAGTCCATCGCCTGGTGGCGCCGACGACGCCTTCAAAAAGGCCCACAGATGTCGTGCTGCAATGCCATTCGAGAATCCTGTGGCATCAATCGGCGCGACGGGCCACTCCTCGTCGGTGATTTCAGGCATCAAGAGTGTTGCCGGCCAAACCCCTAGTGCTACAGCGAGAGCCATGAGGTCATCTACGTCAACGCGCCTCGCGCCCCGCTCGATTTCGGAGATCGTGCTGTGCCCCATTGGCCTGTCTACCCGTTTCATGCGGTCGGAGAGGTCGCGCAAGGTCAGCCCTTGTGTTCTGCGCAAGCGCTTGACGTTCGCTCGCACCGTCTCCCCTGTGAGGCCTATCTCCACGCTACGTTTCGGCATAATCCAGATTATGCACAGACACTTGCAGAATTTCAAGGAACCGAGTACAAACGGGGTTAACCATAAAAAGTTCGTCCTAATGCAGAACAGCGAGACGCGCATGGAGCCCACCCGCAAGCTGAGCGACTACCGCCGGGACGATTTGATCCCGGCCGTTGTGATGCCCTCGCTTTTTGAGGGCACAAGCGCACAGACATGGAATGCATTGCGCCATAAGGGTGGTGGTCCTGCGTTCGTGAAGGTTTGCCGCAAGGTTTACTACCGACGCTGCGACGTCGAGGCGTGGGTCAAAGAGAACCGCAAGACCCGCACCGACCAGCCTCTCGCCTAGGTCCTCCCAAGCGAGCAAGGACGGCCCTCTCTTCGGAGCCAGGCCGGTTAGCACCTCCATCCAGCACCACTTGAAAGGAAGTTCAATGTCCGATTCGCAGCCGCTTACCCCCGGGTCGTTGCCTCCGGTGGACGGGCAACGCCCGGATACCCCGAAGGTCGACCCGTTCGATCCTGCAAGGTTCCGTGTCGATTCGATCGCCGACATCGGGGTTGAGAAGATCCTGACCACGGTTTCAGTCAGAAAGCCGAAACGCACCGAGTTCTTCCGGGTACACCCTGGCTCTGACTTCTCGTATGACATGGCCTTACTGGAGCGGTCTGACGGTATGGATCGCGAGTCTTATCTTGTGGATCCCGCAGTGCAGCATTTGGTGTCGTCGGAGCTGCGGCCGGTGAGGCTGTACGTCGTCATCAACAAGCACGGCGGTTTGTTCCTGTGGCCGGTGAAATTGCCCAGCGATGAACGCGACCGTCTTCGCCACATGGCTGATTCGGCGCTTCGGGCGGCTGAGCAGGCGAAGACCCTGTGGACGAAGATCGTGTGGGAAAAGCATTTGGGCGCATGGGAGATGTACCGCGCGAAAGGTGATCTCGGCGAGCCGCAGTGGCCAGAGAAGTCTTTCGCCGAGCTACTTGCGATCGCTTTTCGTAGTTTTCTGATCGATCGCCCAGACCATGAGGTCATCCGGGAACTTGCTGGGGAACTGTAGTGCTCGGGCTTCCCTTTCGGGAGGTGTGGGCCCTCGACTTTGAGTTCGTCTCCGAGTCGGGGGCCCTGCCCGTTCCGGTGTGCATGGTCGCGCGCGAGCTCGGCTCCGGCCGGCTGATCCGGTTATGGCAGGACGAACTTGGCCCCGAGCCTCCGTTCGCGATCGACGACGACGTGTTATTCGTCACGTACTTCGCCAGTGCTGAGATCAGCTGCTTCCTCGAGCTCGGATGGCCGGCACCGACCCGGATCCTCGACCCTTACGGCGAGTTCCGCAACGCCACCAACGGGACCACGCTGGCGGCGGGCCGCGGCTTGCTCGGCGCACTATCGCATCACGGGATCTCGTCGATCACCTCGGCGCAGAAGAACGAAGAACGCGCGCTGGTCATGGACGGCGGCCCCTGGTCGGCCGACGAACAGAAGCGCATCTTGGACTACTGCCAGACCGACGTCGACCCCATAGGCGCACTGCTGGAGCGGATGCTGCCGGGGATCCAGGCCCACCCCTACGGCCTAGACCAGGCGCTGCTGCGCGGGCGCTACATGGCCGCGGTGGCGCGGATGGAACGCACCGGAGTACCGATCGACGTCGACACGCTGCAACGGCTGCGGACGAATTGGGGGCGAATCAAGCTCGATCTGATCGAGGCGATCGACAAGGACTTCGGTGTCTATGAGGGGACGACGTTCAAGTCCGGGCTGTTCGGGGCCTACCTCGCCGACAACGGAATCGACTGGCCGCGTGCGGAGTCGGGCCGGCTGCAGCTCGACCGCGACACCTTCCGTGATATGGCCAAGCGGCATCCGCGGCTAGAGCCGTTGAAAGAACTCCGACATGCGCTCAGCGATCTGCGGCTCGAGAAGCTGGCAGTCGGCCCGGATGGCCGGAACCGGACACTATTGAGCCCGTTCGGTGCGTCCAGCGGACGTAACACCCCCAGCAACAACCAATTTATTTTCGGGCCGAGCGTTTGGTTACGCGGGTTGATCAAGCCTTCCGAGGGCCGCGCCCTAGCATACGTGGACTGGAAGTCTCAAGAGGTCTACATCGCGGCCCAGCTCTCCGGCGATCCCGCGCTGTTGGCTGCTGTTGAGTCAGGTGACCCGTACCTGGCGTTCGCGAAGATGGCCGGTCTCGCTCCCTCGGGCGCAACAAAACAGTCCCACAAAGCAATTCGAGACATGTGCAAGGTCTGTGTCCTGGGTACCAACTACGGCATGCAGGCCCCGAGTCTTGCCGCCCGTACCGGATTGTCGGTGATCGACGCCCAGGATCTGCTGCGCCGGCTGGCGCGCACGTTCCCTACGTTCACTGCGTGGGCTGATCACGTAACTGACGTCGGTCAGCTAGCGGGTTATATGTCGACGGTTTTCGGTTGGATTCTGCGGACTGAGACCGCCGCGCGGCCGACGTCGCTACGAAACTTTCCCATGCAGGCCAACGGTGCTGAGATGCTTCGCCTAGCGAGCTGCCTGGTCACTGAGAGTGGAATTGAGGTCTGCGCGCCCGTACACGACGCCCTCCTTGTCGAGGGGGATTCCGATTCAATTGAGGACACGGTGGCGACCACAAGGAGATTGATGGCAGAGGCGTCAACGGTTGTGCTTGATGGACTCGAAGTCGACACGGACGTGGAGATCATCAAGTGGCCCAATCGGTATTCCGACGACCGCGGTCGGGTCATGTGGGAGCGCGTAATGGGACTGCTGGAAGGTCAGTAAGGTGAGCGAGGTTAGTAACGCAGGTCGCAGAGGTCCATCTTATCTATTCCCGCCCCGCCTCCCTCAATCATACAGGTAGACAACAAGTCTGGCCATTTGTGGAGCGGGGGGCGGGAAGAAGGAAGTCAACCTGCTTATTGGGCCGCGTCATGACAAGGCGTGGCGGAGAATGCGAGAGACAATGAAGCCATGACGGCGACCCATGACCAGATCGACCCTTCACCGCGGCGCTGTAAAGCCCATAGTTCGAGAACCGGCCTACCGTGCAAACTGCCTCCGATCGAGGGTTCCAGCGTCTGTCGGTCCCACGGGGGTGCTGCGCCGCAAGTAAAGGCAAAGGCAAGAAGGCGAATAGAGGAAGCCGCCGATCGTATGGCCTACGAACTCTTGAAGATGGCAATCGACGACAACGTGGCCGACTCCGTCAAGCTCGCAGCGATCCGCGATGCTCTCGACCGCGCGGGACTGGGAGCCCGGACGGCAGTCGCAGTACAAGTCGGAGCGCCTAAGATCTATGAGCAGATTCTGGACAACGTCGAAGCCGGGTCGCGTGATGAATATCGCCGATCGCGTGGAATCCTCGCCGACATCGACAGCGAACCACAGCGGGTCTTGTCGAGCAGGCCGCGTGAGCTATCCGGTGCTAATACTCACTCGGCGGCGGAGATTGGCGCCAATTTGGGTCCCGCGCTCGGGCAGGGCTGCGAGTTAAAACCATCTGATTCTGACGTTCGCAGCCGAATAATTCGCAGGCGGCGATCGTCGCACAGGCCGGCCGCGGTAAATCCACGCGCTGGTAGTCAAGAGGCCAAGACATTCCAGACGGGTTAGCGCGATCGCCTCTTATTCGAACTGCAGGCAGCGCCGTTTGACGGGTTTCCCCCGGCCGGCAACTTAAGCGTCTTGCCTTCGAAGGCGCGGTCGGAGAGGGCGATCAGACAGAGCGCCCGTTCCGCCCGCAGCGAGTACGGGACCTCGGTAGGCTCTTATTCCCAGGAGGGACAGACGATGACCTCAGACGCCGTCAAATGGCCTCGGCGGGCTGTTTTCGTGGGTGCGGTGCTAGTGTGCGGCGCCCTGGTAATTCCCTTCCAGGCTCGCGCTGAAACGCCGTTGGCGGCGTTCTGCGCTGACAACGCGGTTGAGCTTCAACGAACCAATCATGAGGGTGGGCTTGACCCGGCGACGTGGGCTAGCAATCCGAACAATCTGGCCCGGTTTGGTCTCGGCGGGGCTGGCGATATCGACACCCTCTACCAGATGGTGATCGGCCCAGGTGCGCCCTCCATCAAGTCGTATTGGTCGAACTTGAACGGTCGTGTCGAGTGGCGGTGTCAGGGTCAGTAGGTGTCACACACCGTGGTTGCGCAGGCAATCAGCTGATCGGGAATCAGTAGCGCGTAGGGGATCATTCGCGTATCTCGAAAACGATCCGTACAACTGAGCCGCTTCGGCCTGCCGCCTGGCGAGCAGATAGCGGGCCGAACGGGTCCTAGTCCAAGTGTCCGATCCCGACAGCCCTTTCCGCTGGCGGGGCCGACTTCGTATGCTGGGATCAAGAGGCGGAGGGGGTCGGGATGATGAAGGAAGTCTTCAAGGAGTGCCCGCTTTGTCGCCGAAGGGTCAGGGCGCACCCCCCCGACGGGGCGTTTCGTTGCCCATAGCCCGAAAAGGGGCAAGCCCAAGGACTGCTTGGGCATTCTGAACACGGAGCGCGGAGCCATCATCGCGGCAGGCGACGCCGAGCGTCCTATTGGACGCGACCGAGATCACCGCACCGTTTCCGGTGGGCTGCCCACCCTCGGCAAGAAGTAGCAGCAGACGGTTTCAGTCTCAACGGCCTTATTCGCGCGGCCCGGCCCGGCCTAATGTGGCGATGTCGTGCGCGGTGACACGCCCCCGGGTCCTCGAAAACGATCGGTTTTCGGAACCACTTGCGCTGAGACACCGCGATGGGATGTTGGTGTTCGCCCGTCCGTTGGGCGCCTTTCGGCGGTCACGACCCCCTACAACATCTACAGCAGCTCCTGGATCGACGAGTCCATGGTCGTCACCCGCACCATAGACGTCCTGGGCGCTGCGCTGGCGCGGTTCTTGGCGACACCGCGGCCAGGAAGTCGTTTGCGATCTTCGACCCCGCCGCGGTGAGGTCGACGGTGGCGAACCGGATGCGCCGTCCCTGGATGACGACCTCCTCATCGAAGCGGCCGTCGATCACGGGATGCAACATCAGCCCCTCTGACGGGTTCTCGCCCTCGGTCGCCGCCTGGGACATCAGATAGGCGTAGATCTGGTAGACGTAGTCGCTTTTCAGCGTCGTTGCGCGGTAATAACCGGCCTCCGTGACGGAGGTGAACTTGGTGTCGATGACGATCCGGCGCGATCCTTGGCCGTCAGGGTTCGGATGTTCGAGGACGATGTCGAGCTCCATGTGCGGGAGCACAGCGTCCATACCGGCTGACGCGTCGGAGATGTCCCACTGCTGAGTGGGGCCGTGCTTCACCTTCCATCCCTTGCGCGTCAGGTGGTGCCGGTAGATCCCGTAGGAGGCATGCTCGAAGAGCTTGCGCAGGTAGTGGACGTCGTCTGCCGGCAACGGCAGGCGACGATCGCCCTCGTCCGTGGTCGGGATGGCGAAAGTAAGCAACAGCTCAGCGGTGGCCAGCATTGTCCGGTCGCGTTGGAGCAGGCGCTGCTGTCGCAGGTGGGGCACCTCCGCCAGTCGGGGACACGGACCCCGCACACCAGCGGTCTCCAACTGGCGGGCGAGAGAGCGGTACCGAGGCTCCCTCGGTAGGAGGACGGCGGCTCGTTCGAGCGCCGCTCGGACGAGCCGGTTGGAGGGGATGTCGGTGACGATCTCGTCGAAAGTGCAGTTGACCTGGCCGCGGCTGAGCAGCTGGTGACGTTCGGTCGCGAGCTGGTTGATCCGCCCACGCACCCGCCGCTCGTTACGGGCCACGGAGCGGAACCCGACGGACAGACCACGATGGAGCCGCTGTGCGACCTCGTCGGCCAGCATCCGCGCCACCAGGTTCGGCAGCTCTTCGGGCGCGTCCTCAGCCGTGACCGGTCCGTAACCCTCGGTGCGGAAAAAGTCGGAGGCGAAGAACTGCAGAAGCCACAGGTTGCGGACCGGGATCTGCATACTCAGGCGCCGAGGAGCTTCTTGCAGGCCTCGTCGGCGAGGTCGGGACGGTCGAACCAATACTCCTCGAGCAAGGGTCGGACGTCGGTGTCGACGACGCGTTCCCACCATTGCTTGGTGTCCAGGCCGGTGGTTTCGAGCTCGACAGTAGGGGTGAAGTAGGAGTGGCCGACGCAGTACTGGCGCCCCAGCGCGCTGTCGTTGCTGATCTGCTCGTTGAGGGTATGGACGCGCTGGCCGTAGATCTCCAACAGCTTGGGGTCGTAGCCGAGTTGGCTGACGTACTCGACCCAATCCTCGCCTAGCCGGGGTCGGAGCTCGATGAACGCGAACCGGCGGCGCAGCGCCATGTCGACGATCGCCAGGGAGCGGTCTGCGACGTTCATGGTTCCGATGAGGTGCAGGTTGGATGGCACGTGGAACCGCTCATCGGGTGTGCGCGGGTACGCAAGCCGCATGGCCGAGCTCGGGTTCCGCTTGTCGGCCTCGATGAGGGTTAAGAGCTCGCCGAGGACTTGGGCGGGGTTGCCGCGGTTGATCTCCTCGATGACTAGCACGTAGTCGCGGGCGGGGTCGTCGGTTGCCTGCTGGCACGCTTGGAGGAAGGGCCCGTCCTCGAGGGTCAGCGCGCCACCGGTGCTGCTGGTCGAAGGGCGCCATCCGCGAACGAAGTCCTCGTAGGCGAGTGAGGGGTGGAACTGGAGGATCTGGACGCGTCTGGTGTCGCGTTCGTTGCACAGCGCCCAACCGAGTCGGCGGGCGAGCCAGGTCTTGCCGGTGCCGGGAGGGCCCTGGAGGACCAGGTTCTTTTTCGATCGGAGTCGTTCGAGCATCGGCTGGAGCTCGTCCTCGGCGAGGAAGCAGCCGTCCTCGCGGATCGAGGTGACGTCGTACGGATCGTCCGGCTCCTCGGCGATCTCGGCGACCTCAGCAAGGGGCGCATCGGTGAGCGGTTGCCCCCCAGTGTGATCGTGCGTGCCATGAGTGCCCAGGGCGTCGACCCAGGCGGCGTAGGAGAGTTCGCAAATCCTGTTGTACGGCGTGGAGGATGAGGCCAGCCAGCTTTGGAGTGTTTCGGTGTTGGCGAGGAACTGCTCGCCGGTGATCTTCGCGCCGAGTGCGAGCTTGGTGACTAAGTCGGGCAGGTCTTTCTTGATGAAGGCGACGTTGACGTTGTCGTAGGCGGCGAAGGTGGTGGGCCGGATCCAGTACAGGCCCATCGTCAGCAGCCGGGTGTGGCTCATCGGACATTCGTCGAAGGCGCTGACCAGGTCTTCTCGGGTGTTCTCGTCGGCGTTCCTCGCATAAGCGACCGCGGCGGCAGCGAGCCGCCACAGGGTGTCGATGTCGTGTGGTCCGCGGTCGATCTCCCAGCGGATGAACCACGACTTGAGGTTGTTCGCGACCGGGACGCCCGAGAACTGGGTCGGCACCGGCGCGGTGACTCCGAACTCGCCGGCGAACGCTTCGGCGATCGCGGCGCGGGCGTCTTGCTTGATGCCTCGGTTGAAGCTGGCGAGGACGGTGAAGGGGTCGACGTCACGCAGTGGGCCATAGCTGCCGTCGAGGCGGTGGTCGCCCTTGAGGTACTTGAACAGGTGCGGGAAGCCCGAGGCCTCAGCGACTGACCAGACCTTCTGGAGCAGGGCTTCGCGGTCGTTGGCGTAGTCGAGGATCCGGTCGGCCAATTCGGGATAGAAGGTCGTCCAGGTGAAGTCGGCTGTCATCGTTGTCGGCTTGGCGATGATCTGCTCGACCTCTTCGCGGCCGGTGTTGATTTTGAACAGGGTGATCAGAGAGCTGATCTCGTTCTGTGCCGCCTCGGAGAGTTCGTCACGAGGCACGTCGACGGCCAGCCACTCGACAGGTCGCCAGTGGCGGTGGATGTCAGCTTCCGGCTGGAACTGGTAGGCGCCGTTGACCCTGCCGATGTTGAGCGAGCGCTTGTTGCGGTTCGGTGAGACGATGACGTCGCCGACCTTAATCTCGTGGACGAAGCGGTACAGCGTGCCGGCCGAGCCGGCGATCGACTTCTGTTCGACCGCAGGCATGGTCTCGGCGAGGCGCTGCTTGAACGCGTCCCGTGAAGCTGACAGCTGCGAGAGATCGCCAGTGTCGTCCCAGCCAATGCGGACGGCGCCGTCAGCAACGGGGTTGATGTCGGCCTGGTCGTTGTGGATGCCCCACATCGTGTATTCGGTTGGGCCGGTGCTCATCGGTCACATCCTTCGGGTTCAGACATCGTCCCCATGCTCTCAGCAAAGGGCGACAAGGTCGCCTTAAATCAGATCCAGTGCTTACGGGCACTCAAGTTGAGGTCTCAAATTCGATGGCTTGTTGAGAATCAGACGACCCGTCGACCAGTGTCAGCGGTCCAGGCCGAACGCCGCGGTCGGCTGTCTTGAAAACCCGTCTCGTAACTAGTATTCTCAAAATCAGGATCTTCACGGGATTATGAGAAGGGGCAGCGATGGCGCTGATCGGTTACGCAAGGGTGTCGACCGCCGAGCAGAACATGGCGCTTCAACTCGATGCGTTGCGAAAGGCCGGAGTAGACCGGGTGTTCCGCGATCAGGGCGTCTCGGGTTCGAAGTCGGCCAGGCCAGGACTCGACTCGTGTCTCGACCACCTCCGCAAAGGGGATGTGCTCACCGTCTGGAAGCTCGACCGACTCGGGCGAAATACCCAACACGTCCTGAAAGTCGTCGACGACCTCATGTCGCGAGGCATCGGCTTCCGCAGCATCACCGAAGGCCTTCATACTGAGGGCGCAATGGGCAAGGCGATGCTGACCATCATGGCGGCCTTCGCCCAACTCGAACGCGACACCATGATCGAGCGCACCCGTGCCGGACTGGCCGCTGCCGCAGCCAACGGGCGAAAGGGAGGACGTCCGCGCAAGATCGACGATGCCGATGCAGCCAAGGCGCGCCAACTTAGAGATAAGGGCATCGCAGCAGCCGACATCGGCAAGATGCTCGGAGTCTCCCGAGCTACCGTGTACCGCTACTTGGCGGACGACGTGTCGGCCCCTGTCTGAGGCTCAGCAAGCTACACATCAGTCACAAACAAGGTCCGACTCGCAAACCACCTTGGTAGACGCAACCTGGGCTAGCGAATCTGGGCAGCGGAGGGGTGCGCCCAGCTACCGTGGCCCTGTGGGGGTGTCACCTGAGCTAGAAGCAGACCACCTATCGCCCGGCCAGCGTTCAACGATTCGTCGCGCTGTTCAGGGGGCGATCGACGCGCACGGCGAAGAGTGGGCAGTGCGCAACACCTGCGCTGAGCTCGAAGAAAAGTACGGCATCTCCTACGAAACCATCGACTACCTGCTTCACGACGAACTGCCGGATGTGCTGCCCGAGGAGCTGCTGACGTCGGGGCAGAGGAATCGAATCCGACGAGAGTTCGGCGCAGCGATGTCGATCGCGGCCGTTAACCAGAGAAGCCGTGCAGTCGCCGAGATGGTCAAGCGGTCCGCAGATTTCTTCGGCGTCTCGGAGGACACCATCCGCGTTGTTGTCGGTGTCGATGACGATACTGTTCGGCCAACGCCACCACCCGGAGGATCACCTGTGCCTGTAGCTGCCCCGTCCCTGCCCGAGGCCGGTCAGGTCGTCGAGGTTCGCGGCTCGACGTGGGCGGTCGCCAACGTCCAGGCCCAGGGCCTACCACTCAGTCCCGCTGACGATGCAGCCGCGAAGCTCAACCACGTCGTCGACCTGCAGTCACTCGACGAGGACCGCCTCGGCGAGCAGCTGTCGGTGATTTGGGAGCTTGAGGTCGGCAAGACCGTCACTCCACCGCAGGGCTTGCCCGAGCACATCAACCCAGAGGGCTTTGACGATCCCGTCACCTTGGCGGGCTTCATCGACGCGATGCGTTGGGGGGCGGTCACCTCGGCAGACCCCAACCGGTACCAGGCGCCGTTCTGGTCGGGAGTCACCGTCGAGGCGTACCAACTCGAACCATTAAGGCGTGCGTTGACCAGCCCCCGGACCAACCTCCTGCTGGCTGACGACGTCGGATTGGGCAAGACCATCGAAGCGGGCCTGGTGGTGCAGGAACTGTTCTTACGCCACCGTGCCCGCACCGCGGTGATCGTGTGCCCGCCGAGCTTGGCGCTGAAATGGCAGGACGAGATGCGGGACAAATTCGGCCTGCAGTTCGTCATCGTCAACAGCGAGTTGATGGCCGACGTGCGCCGCACCCACGGCCTGCACGCCAACCCCTTCCAGCTGTATCCGCGGGTGATCGTGTCCATGGCGTGGCTGCCGCAGGTGCGCTGCCAGCGCTTGCTGCGCGATGTCTACGCCCTGGCCAAGAACCCCAAGCTGGGCAAGCGGTTCGCCTTCGACATGCTCATCGTTGACGAAGCCCACCACGTCGCCCCGTCGAGTCCCTCGACCATCGCCGGCGGGCGTGGCTATTCGGTGGACACCCAGCGGACCGTGGCGGTGCGCCAGCTCGCCGACACGTGTGAGCACCGCCTGTTCCTGAGCGCGACCCCGCACAACGGCTACCCGGAGTCGTTCACCGCGCTGATGGAGATGATCGATCCTCGCCGGTTCTCCCGCGGCGCGCTGCTGGACTCCACCGCGCTCAAGGACGTGACGGTGCGGCGGCTCAAGCGCGACCTCAAGGGCAAAGGGTTCAAAGACCGGCAGGTCAACATCCTCGACTTCACCCCCGAGGACAGCGAACAAGAGATGTTCTCCCTGCTCGATGAGATCGTCACCCACAGCGCCAAGCAGAACGGCACCAAACCGGGCGGCGACATCGTGACCATGCTGTTGAAGAAGCGGTTCCTGTCCAGCCCGTTCGCCTTCGGGATGACGATCAGCCACTACCGCGACTCGCGGGCCGGGCGTGGATTGCGTGCAGACGACTACGACGACATCTTCGGCGAAGGCCAGGCGGACGAGGAAGAAGGCCTGTGGGAGCACGACGAGGCTGAGCGGCTGCGGGAGTCCAAAGTGTCCGACCCGCTCAACGCCGCCGAACCCGGGCAGCTGGAGAAACTCGCCGACTGGGGGTTGAGCTACGAAAGCCGACCCGACTCGCGCCTGGAGCGGCTGCTCAAATTCCTGGATGCGGTGTGCCGGCCAGGCGGCAGCCACTGGTCCAACGAGCGGGTGGTGGTGTTCACCGAATACGCTCACACCCTCGGCTGGCTGCAGCGGGTACTGACCCAGCGCGGCTACGCCGACCGGTTGGCCGTCATCGAAGGTGCGACACCCGCCGAGGACCGCGAGTACATCCGGTCGCAGTTCACCGCTGACCCGACCGAGGAGCCGGTGCGGGTGCTGCTGGCCACCGATGCCGCCGGCGAAGGCATCGATCTGCAAAACCACTGCCACCGGCTGGTGAACTTCGACATCCCGTTCAACCCGTCCCGGCTCGAACAGCGCATCGGCCGCATCGACCGCTACGGGCAGACCGAAACACCTGAGGTGTTCCACTTCGTGCCCGACGACAAGTCCTCCACCTACGCCGCCGACGCGAACTTCATGGCCCGCGTCGCCAAGAAGATCGCCCAGGTCGAGGTGGATCTGGGATCGGCCAACCAGGTGATCGGTGACGAGATCCAGGAGCACTTCGCCCGCCGTGCACCGGCCAAACGCAAGGCCAAGGGGCTCGACGGCAACAAGGTGATCCAGGAAGCCTTAGCCGGCGGCATCGAACTCAACGCGCGCCTCACCGAGCTCGAACGCGGCTACGACGCATCGCGGGCCGATCTGCACCTCGAGTCGCAGAACCTGCGTCGCGTCGTCGACACCGCACTGAGGATCAACCATCAGCTTCCACTGGAGCAGGTCGGCGATGCCGGCACCGACGCCGAGGTGTTCGAGATGCCTGCGTTGAGCCCCGCCTGGCAGGACACCCTCAACGGCTTGGCCACCCGACTGAAACCTGAGGTACTGCGCCCGATTACGTTCGACCCGACTGCCGCTGAAGGACGCGCCGACCTGGTGTACGTCCACCTCGGACATCCGATCGTGCAGAAAGCGCAACGGCTGCTGCGCCGCTCGCTGTGGAGTGTGGATTCCACCCTGAACCGGGTTACCGCGGTGGTGATCGACGATACGGCGGAGTCGTTCGTGGCTGCCGTTACCCGTATGGTCCTCGTCGGTCGCGGCGGTGTGCGGTTGCACGAGGAGGTGTTCCTTGTCGGTGTGCGGCTGAAGGGCCGGCGCGCGATGGCCGAGGAGCAAGCCGAACACGCACTTGACCATGCCCTCGACGGGGACCGGCTGACCCTGGCCAGCCGCCGAGTCCGCGGCGACTTGTGCGACATCTGGAACGCCCCGGATGCACCGCTGCGGGCACGACTGGAGGATTCCATGCACGCCCGCGCCGACCGCCGGCACACCCGCGTACTGGAGCAACTAGACAAACGCCGGGCCTCCGATATCCAGCGGGCCCGCGACATCTTCGCCGCGTTCCGGACGAACCTGGGCGAATCGCTCGATCTGTTGCGCGGCAAGGAAGCCGAAGCCCAAGCCATGCTCTGGGCCGACGACCAGCAGAAGCAGTGGCGCCGCGACATCGACTCGATGCAGAGTCGTCTCGACGAACTCGACGACGAGGAGGCCCGCGAGATCACCGCGATCACCGACCGCTACGCCGACGTCAAACCCCACACCACCGCCGCCGCGGTGGTCTTCGCTCTCACTCCCGAGGACGCGAAAGGAGGGCTGCGTTGATGGTGTCTCGCACACCTCGGCAGCGTTCGACACCCAACGTGTCCGAACTGCACCGCGCGTGGCTTGAGCTCGTCGACACAGACGGCCCGTTCCTAGCCATCGCACCACTCAAACGGGTATGGCCCCAGGGCATGCCAGCCTTGGATGACACCCGCAAAGAAGCGCTGCTGTACGCCCGCAAAGACTTCGAAGCCGCATGGGAAGCCGCAGACCGCGCCGCCGGCGACGACGGCACGACCGATGACGCGTACCGCATCGCCCGCGACAAATGGGTCGAAACCGTCCTGCGCGACGTTGCCGGCTGGGCCGAATCCCTGTCCTGGGGAACCGTCGCCGGCATCACGGCTCAGTCACCCAACCGTGCGGTTACCGTCGGCGCGCAGGCAGCCCTGCAAAACCCCGACGGCAATATCGGCGCCCTGGTGTCGGTGATCGACCCGGTCGATTCGCTGCGCCAAGTCCCCTCCGACCTGTGGGCGGCCAACCCGATCGACCGAATGGAAGCGCTGCTGCGCGGCAACGACATTCCGATAGGCATCGTCACCGACGGGCGCTGGTGGGCACTGGTGTGCGCCCGTCCCGGCGCGATGACCGCCTCTGGAATCGTCGATGCGCTGACCTGGGTAGAGGAACCCCGCACCCGTGATGCCTTCCTAGGGCTGATCTCGCGCCAGCACATCGTCGGCGGCGATGTCGACGAGCGGTTGCCCGTCCTGTTCGAGGAATCCGTGGCCGCCGCCGAGGAGATCACCGAAGCACTCGGCGCGCAGGTGCGCCGCGCGGTCGAACTGCTCATCCAGTCGTTCTCGGAATCCGTCCGGGACTCTCAGCAACGCGGCGAGCCCGATCCGCTACCCGCCGAGACCCACCAGAGCTATGAAGCCGCGGTGACGATCATGATGCGGATTGTGTTCCTACTCTTCGCCGAGGAACGCGGCCTCCTGCCGTCGGGGGAGTTGTTCGAGCAGGGCTACGGCATCTCCCGTGAACTAGATCGGCTGCAAGCACGCGAGGCCGAGGAAAGCGAGGAGGCCCTCGATAGCACCTCGCTCACGTGGCACAGGCTGCTCGCGACCAGCCAGGCGCTCTATGGCGGTGCGTCGTTTGAAAACATGCGAGTACCCGCCTACGGCGGGTCCCTGTTCGACCCCGCCCGCTTTCGATTCCTGACCACGCTCACCGCGCACGGAACGTTAGCCATCACCGTGTCCGACAGGGTGATGTTGCACGCACTGCGCTCTGTGCAGCAGGCGGTCCTCAAAGGCGGGGAAGCGCGGCGCATCTCGTTCCGCGACATCGACGTCGAACAGATTGGTTACATCTACGAGGGCTTGCTCGGCTACACCGCTATCACCGTGACGGAGACCCATCTCGGTCTGCAGGGAGCTCGTGGCGAGGAACCCGAGATCGCGCTGTCCGAACTGGAACGGCTCGCCGCGACCAACGCGGCCCCGAAGAAGCTGGCCGAGGCGATCCGCGCGCACATCGAGGATGACCAGCCTTCTGCCAAAACCCAATCGGTGGTGGCGATCGCTAAGAACGTTGGCGCGAAGCCAGACCCGAGCGTGGTAAGCGGGTTGGCGCAAGCGGTCGGCGACGACACCGTGTTACGTGAACGCGTGCTGCCCTGGCTGGGCATCATGCGCCTGGACCTCCGGGGCCGCCCGTTCGTGGTACTCGACGGCGGGCTATTGGTCAAGGAAACGCCGTCACGTAAGAATTCCGGTGCGCATTACACGCCCAAATCACTGGCCAGAGAAGTCGTCCTGCACGCATTGCAACCGCTGTGCTATGCGCCCGGTCCCTATCAGACCGCCGACGAATCGGAATGGAAACTCAAGACCTCGGATGACTTGCTGAGCTTGAAGGTCGCAGATATTGCCTGCGGCTCAGGAGCCTTTCTCGTTTCGGCGGGCAGCTATCTGGCCGACCGCGTTGTGGAAGCGTGGACCGCAGAAGATCCCGCCAACGCCCACCGCAGGGATCTGCACCGACGCGCCATCCGAGAGGTTGTTGCCAATTGTCTTTACGGCGCCGACATCAACGACATGGCCGTTGAGATGTGCAAACTCTCACTATGGCTAGTGTCACTCGATCGCGACCTGCCGTTCTCATTCGTTGACGACAAGATCTTCCTCGGCAACTCATTGCTTGGTATTACTAGCCTCGATCAGCTCCGCAAGCTGCACATCGACCCTTCGCGGGTGCCGACAGGCGACATGTTCGAAATTTTCGACGTCGACATCGACGCCATAATCCATCAGGCAGCCGACCTGCGCCGCAAACTTGCCACCGAAATCGACGAAAATGATCCCGCTCGAAACAGTGCCGCTAAGCGTCGTCAGCTAGCCCAATTACGCTACTTCACAGCATCTTTGCGTGAGATCGCCGATGGTGTGGTCGCGGCCGGGTTGCCTCTCGGCGGTAAACCGGGTAAGGCCCTCGACGAGGCGTGTGAGAATCTGCGTATCGCGGTCAAGGCCGCCCACCCCGAATCCGGCCGAGCTGATTCGACCATGCTCGACGCGATCATCGACAAGGGACTTATACCAACCGTTGACACCGACTATGAACGCTGGAAGCCCAACCATTGGATCATCGAAGCACCCGATGTAATCGTCGACCGCGGCGGCTTCGACGCGATCATCGGGAACCCACCGTTCCTTGGGGGCCAAAAGCTCACGGGCGCTTTAGGAACCGATGTGCGCGACTGGCTCGTCAACATCCTTGCTGGTGGGCAGCGAGGCAGTGCCGATCAGGTGGCCTACTTTTTCCTCCGCGCACTTGCACTACTTTCCACGAGTGGAACCATTGGATTGATCGCCACAAACACGATTGCTCAAGGTGATACTCGCGCAGTCGGACTCGACCGCATGCTTGAGGCAGGATTCACCATCACCCGGGCGATCCAAAGCCGATCCTGGCCGGCCGAAAGCGTCAATCTCGAGTTCGCCGCCGTGTGGGGCACCGTTGGTACGGTTGCTAAGGACGTACCCCGAATCAGTGACGACGTACTTGTGAAGCGGATCACCGCGCTGCTCGAACCCGGCGGGCGGGTGGAAGGTCATCCAGTTCCGCTCGACGAGAATTCGGATATCGCGTTCATTGGCTGCTACGTAAGGGGAATTGGTTTCGTTGTGGATGCCGAGGAGGCGGAAGCATGGATTTCAGAGGACTTACGAAATTCTGAGGTGTTGCATCCATATCTGAACGGTGAAGATCTTAATCAGCGCCCCGACTCTTCTCCTTCACGCTGGGTTATTGATTTCCAGGATTGGAATATCGAACGTGCTGCCGAGTACGTGTCGCCGTTCCTCCGTGTGCAGGAGCGTGTGAAGCCTGAGCGCGACCGCGTTAATCAGGCGAAAGTGCGCGAGTTCTGGTGGCTGCATGAGGCACGTCGACCAGCGTTGCGGAAGGCGATCGCGAACCTCGACGAAGTGTTGGCGATCGCACTTGTGAGCAAGACCGTGATGCCTGTGCGAGTGCCTGGTAGGCAGGTTTTCAGCCACATGTTAGGTGTTTTCGCCTCAGACTCGTATTTCGATCAGGCCGTGCTCTCGTCTGCGAACCACCAGCTTTGGGCTATCACCTACGGCTCAACAATGCGCACCGACGTGCGGTACACGCCATCGGACGTGTTCGAAACGTTCCCCCGCCCAGGAGAATCCGCGTGGTTAGAGCAGCTTGGTCGAACACTCGACGTGGAGCGCCGTGAGATTCTGCTTCGTCGCAAACTCGGCCTGACAAAGCTCTACAACCTGGTCAACGACCCAGAGATTACAGACGCTTCAGATCCAGATATGGCGCGAATACGGGCCATTCACATCGAGCTCGATGAGGCGGTAATGGATGCCTACGGGTGGTCGGACGTCTCACTGGACCATGGATTCCATACCTATCGACAGATGCAGCGCTGGACGGTGAGCCCCGCGGCGCGGGTGGAGATTTTGGATCGGCTGTTGGAGGAGAATCACCGCCGGGCCGCTGAGGAAGCCAAGCAGGCGCCGAAACCAAAGGGCAAGGGTCGCCGAGGCAAGGACGCGTCGGACGAGCAAGGGACACTGCTGTAATGACCAACTCCAGCGCGAATGCGAAGGATCCGGCGGCAACGTACGAGTTGACCTACGAGCCGGATGATTCGTCGTTCACAGTCCGCGAGAATATGGTTGACATCCTGGAGCGGGAGCTGCTCGGCCCGATCCATGGCCCCGACGAGTTGCTGCCGTTCAGCCCTCGGTCGCAGTACCTGGTCGGGCACATCGCGCCAGTGCGCCTGACTAGAGCCATGGTTGGCAGCGCAGATACCAGTGAAGCCACCGATCGCGGCGAGCTGGCAGAAGCCCGTGCCGACGAAAGCGCGGCGACCGAGGGGCGCGGCGTCCCGACGTTCGCTGCCGACGAGGACGAGGCCGATGCTGGCGACGATGACGCTGAGGATCGGGCGCCAAAGCAGGGGTTGATGATTCCCTCGTCAATGGGTCTGCGGTTTCAAGTATCGCCAGATTTGGAGGCGTTCACTGTTACGGTCTCGTGGGGGACCTACGAGTCGGCGCAGACCGACAAAGTCACCAAAGCCGGCCGCCCAATCCGCCATTTCCAGCGTATCCCGGTCGAAGAATCCCCCACCATCCGCCTAGCCGATCTCGATGCCGGGCAGACGACGACGATCCCGTTGCGCGACACCATCTGTCTTCGGGTGGACCGCTACGACGACGCGACTTACGGACGGGTGCTCATCGAAATCGCGCTGTGCAACGACCGCGAGACACCGATGCCGATCCCGATCGGCATGTGGATGTTCCAAACCAAGCTCCACATCGATGCCGGGGGAGCGGAGGCATTTCTCCCCGTCTGCGACGTGCTCGAGCAAGAACTGCCGGAACACGACCCTGAGGTTCAGCGCTTGAACCTGCAGTACCGCAACCGCCTTGAGTACGCGATCGGGCGGACCTGCTCGGTGGACTGGACCGTCAAGAAGGACTCGCGACGGGCGACGGCGGTGTGGACCACCTGGCTGCCGGTGGCTGAAACCCCGCAGACACAGGCGCGCGACGTCGAGAACGCGCTGCTATCCATGGATGCCCTGGCGACCGCGACCGCCGAAAAGGTCCGCGCCGGACTGCAGCCCCTGATCGCCGGCTACGGGGACTGGCTTGAGACTCAGGAAGCAGCGGCCACGCTATTGCCGCCGCATCTTCGCGAGACCGCCGACTTGGCACTGGTAGAAGCCCGCCGGGCTCACAAGCGACTGCAAGCGGGGCTGGAACACGTTGTCGCCGATGCTGAAGCGATGCGCTGCTTTCAATTCATGAACGCGGTGATGCGCGATCAGCGCATCGCCTCTCAGGTCGCTGCGTTGCGGGCATCGGATCCCGCCTTATCCATCACCGATGCACAAAGTAAGGTGGCCGAAGCTGGGGCGAAGGCCGCATCGTGGCGGCCGTTCCAGCTGGCGTTCATCCTGATGCAACTGGGAGCTTTGACGAGCCCGGCGACGTTGCTTCGCAGCGCCGCACACTTGGCGCAAGTCGAGTTGTTGTTCTTCCCGACCGGTGGCGGCAAGACCGAGGCCTACCTCGGGCTGGCCGCCTACACATTCGCGATACGCCGCCGCCAGGGTGTCGTCGATTCCGTCGACGGCCCGCTGGATGGCCGCGACGGCGTGGCGGTGCTGATGCGCTACACGCTGCGGCTGCTCACAGCACAGCAGTTTCAGCGGGCCACCGCGCTGGTGTGCGCGGCCGAGCTGGCGCGTCAAGCTGACCAAACCACCTGGGGCAGTGAACCGTTCCGGATCGGGCTGTGGGTGGGTACCGACGTGAGCCCGAAACGTTTCGAGGAAGCCGACGAGCAGCTGACCAAGGCCAACGAATACGGGTCGCATCGGCTTACGGTGCTTCAGGTCCAGCGCTGCCCATGGTGTGGCACCCCGATCACCGCGGCACAGGTCAAGGCCGACGCGACGGCCCGTAGGGTGTTTGTTTACTGCGGTGATGACCTTGCGCGTTGCCCGTTCGCCAAAGGCGGGCAGGTCAGTAAGGGCCTGCCGATTCTGACGGTGGACGAGGAGATCTACCGGCTGACACCGGTATTTGTCATCGCCACCGTCGACAAGTTCGCCCGCCTGGCCCGCGAAGGCGAAGCCGCGGCATTGTTCGGCTACGTCGGGCGGCGCTGCGCCCGTCACGGCTATGTACATCCCGACTATTCGGCGTGCAACATCTCCACCGCACATCCGGCCGTGGCAGGGTACCCCGCGGCCACCGTCCATCCGGTGGACCGGCTGCGACCGCCGGATCTGATCATCCAGGACGAGCTGCACCTGATTACTGGGGCGCTGGGCACTTCCGTTGGCCTGTTCGAGGTTGCGGTGGAGACCTTGGCTTCCTGGGAACAGCCCGACGGCAATCCGGTGCGGCCGCTCATTGTCGCGTCCACAGCTACCGTCCGCAATGCGCAGGAACAGGTGCGGGGGTTGTATGGGCGCCGGCTGGAGATTTTTCCACCGCAGGTCCTTGATGTTGCCGACACCTACTTCTCCCGTGAAATCCCGATCACCAAGGCAACACCGGGCCGCCGCTATATCGGGGTGAGCGCTCAGGGAGTGCGTCTCGCCAGCGCCGAGATCCGCGTCTCGGAGGTGCTGCTTTCGGCCGGGCAGCTGCTGTTGGACCGCAGTGGCATCGCTGCCGACCCCTACCTGACGCTGGTCGGGTATTTCAACGCCACCCGGGAGCTGGCGGGCATGACCCGCTACATGGGTGATGATGTACAGAATCGAATCAAACGGCCCCGCAGAGACTCAGGGTTCCCGCCCCGCCACGGCGCCGCGTTCGGCTTGCTGAACACCGGTGAACTCACCGCACGGATCGCGTCGTCGGAGATCGGCCGCACACTGGACCGGTTGGGGTTGGACTTCGACCCAGACTATGACACCACCGAAGCCTTTCAGGCTCGGATAGCAGCGCAGCGCGACGGCAAGAACGTGCCCGCGCGCAAGGAGGCGCCGTTCGATGTGGTGCTGGCCACCTCGATGCTGCAGGTGGGTGTCGACGTGCAGCGGCTGGGGCTGATGCTCGTCGTCGGTCAGCCCAAGAACACTGCCGAGTACATTCAGGCGTCATCTCGTGTCGGCCGTGACGGCGCCCGGCCCGGTTTGGTGGTGACACTCGGTAATTGGTCTCGCCCCCGCGATTTGGCGCATTACGAGCAGTTCCGCCACTACCACGAGACGTTCTACTCTCAGGTAGAAGCGTTGTCGGTGACGCCGTACTCGCCTACGTCACTGGATCGAGGATTGGATGGGTTGTTGGTCAGCGTGGCCCGCGTCATTCAGGCACCCCTCGATGACGGGCTTTCCCAGGAGCGCGGCGCCTGGCGGATCAAGGAACACCGTGAAGCTGTCGAGCGGGTCTCCGAACGACTCAAAGCCCGAATCTCTGCGGCTGCGCAGGATGATGCAAGGGTGAAGTACGCCAGCGACCGCTTGGTCAACCGCATTGACCATTGGGTGGCTCGGGCGACCCGGGCCGGCGATATGCACAAGACGCTGGTGTACGAGCGCACTGGGGAAGGGGACAAGTACCTGCCGTTGCTGATGAGCCCCGAGAACGCCAAAGCCGGTGTCGGGTCGTCGATTCAAGCGCCATTCGTCGTCGCGAACTCGATGCGGGAAGTGCAGCCGGAGATCAACATCCTCGTCAGCCCCATCCCGGAGCGTCTGTTCGCGCACGTTCCCGAAGGCGCAACACGGTGGACCCTGCCAGTGGAGGATGAGGACTGATGTCCGACACCACGCCCGAAGCGGTGATGTTGCACAATCCAGAGGAGACGCTCGACCCCCTTGCCGATGCAGAAGGCGCGGTGGTCAAGAACCGCGCCAAGGTGGGCTCGTCACGACCGTCATCGCTGCTGTACACCTACGGGCCGGGCGCGATCATGGACCTGCCCGGATTCTCGGTGATGCCCGCCGGCTTGGACGATTGGGAGCCCATCTGGAAACGGCGCGAAACGATTCCGGCGGTCATCGAGCCCCGGCTGCTCAATGTGATCCGCATGCATCTTGGTCCGCAAGTGGAGGCGCTGCGGCCCTATCCCTGGCAGCCGAAGCAGAACTCGTTTACCAAAGAGGGCGCCGACTTGGGTATCCCCGCACGGGTATTCCCGCAGTGGCTGCGGTGCACCGGCTGTGATTACCTCGGCCCCTTGCCGCGGTTCAGCTACATCAACATCCATCCCTTTCGTCCCGACCTGGCGCAGTTCACACACAAGAGCTGTCCCGGCCGTAGCGCTCGGCGCGGTGGGGCGAAGACGGGGCGGCGTGAGAGTCCCGCGGTGCCTGCGCAGCATCTGCTGACATGCTCCAACGGTCACGTTGACGAGTTTCCTTACGAACTGTGGGTGCATCGCGGCAGGCGCTGCACGAAGGCGGAGCGGCCGGACCTGAAGATGCGCGACGCCAACCTCGGAAAGAGCGTCGGCTCGATGATCGCGTGCACGCAATGCGGTGCCACCCGTGGCATGGCGGAAGCCCAGGGCTCGGTGGGCCGCGAGAAACTGCCGCAGACCTGCCGCGGCCGTCACCCACATTTGAATGCCTTCGACAAAGAGTGTGACGCGCGGCCGACGTTGATCATGATGGGTGCCTCCAACCTGTGGTTCGCCTCTACGCAATCGATCATCGTCATGCCGCGCACCGACGCCGAGAAAGCCGAAGCCCTCGGCGACCTGCTCCACCTCGAACTCGGGGTCGACACCGTCAAGCAGTTCGCTGGACAACTCGACGTTATTCGTGCGATGGCAGGTATGAAAGGTGTTGACCTGAGTGGTGTCTCGGATGAGAGCCTCTCGACCGCAGTGGCTGAGGCGCTCTCGCCGCCGGAGTCCGACGAGGAGCGTAAGAAGAAGCGCGATGACTGGGATCCAGTAGAACTGTTGGTTCCCGAATGGCAGTATCTGCAGAAGCCGGCGCTGTTCCCCTCCCAGAAGAACACAACTGGGCTGATGGTGACCGACATGACCCGCGGACCGGTGCTTCCTGCACAGATCCGCCGCGTCGTCGCCGTCAACCAGATGAAGAAGGTCAACGCCTTCATCGGATTCACTCGGCTCGACGAAATGGATCGCGTCAACGATCTGCCCGGCCGGCTGGTCAAGCTCACCCGCAACGGCAGACCGACGTGGGTACCTGCGACCGAGGACCGCGGCGAAGGAATCTTCCTGCAGCTCAGCCTCGATGCCGTCGAAGCCTGGGAGAACATCGTCTACACCACGCCGCTGTGGGCGGCGCACCAGGCGGCCAACCGCCGCAACTTCGCCCGCCGCTTCTCCGAGACCGCCAAAGCCGTGGATCCCGACACCCGGCTACCCGCGCCTCGATACTGGTTGCTGCACACGCTGTCTCACGTGCTGATCCGCGAGATGGCGATGTCGTGCGGTTACGGCGCGGCCAGCCTGACCGAGCGGATCTACGGCTGGCCCGCCTCCGCGCACCGCGAAGGCGCTGCCGGACTGTTGATCTGCACTACCGCCTCAGATAGCGAAGGCACCCTTGGTGGTCTCGTCGCGCTGTCAGGGCCGTCTCGACTGCAGGGACTGGTGATCTCGGCGCTTCGCCGAGCTGCCCGATGCTCGTCGGACCCTGTGTGCGCCATGCGGACCCCGAGTGACCCCGAGGACTTCCTGCATGGAGCGGCGTGCCACTGCTGCACCTTCGCGTCGGAGACATCGTGTGAGAGGGCCAACCGGTTCCTCGACCGCCGCTTTCTACTCACATTGCCCAGCGCGCACGGCAAGCCGGTGCCGGGGTTCTTCGGGAGCCCTGATGTCCGATGACCCGCTGAGCCAACTAGGGGAGTACCTGACCGCGACCGAGGCCGAAAGCCTGGCGGTGCTGATCGAATCGGGCGAGCACACCGCTCACGCACTAGCATCGGTGAGTCCCGCTCGGCGTGACCGAGCCGCAAACCTGCTAGCCGCGGCCGGAATTGGGCACTCGTCACCCGATCCGTCGGTCGCGGTTCTCCGCGGAATCGCAGGTGCCAAGAGCGTGCATCGAGATCTGATCCCGGTGTGGACCATGCCGGGAAACGAATCGACGACAGGGCACCTGACCAACCAGTTCCGCGACGCAGTCGCCTCCGCCCGCACCTCAGTGACATGCGCAACCTACAACTTCTCGTCGACATCGAACATGTGGGACGCACTCAAGTCAGCATCCGAGGAGCCCGAGGTCGTGGTGTGCGTGTATGTCGACAGCGCGGTGGGCGATCCTCTCGGCGTTAAGGCACGTCTGCCACGCGCAGCCGTGTATCGGTCAGCGGTCCTGCCCGACGGGAAGCCGCTTGTCAGCCACGCCAAATTCATCGTCGTCGACCACGAGATCGTTCTGCTTACGAGCGCGAATTTCTCCTACAGTGCGGAGAACCGCAACGTCGAGTTCGGCCTTCTCATCCGTGACAGCGGCCTCGCGGCATCGATCGAGTCAACCATGGCGAACAAGCGGGGAAGCTTGTATGAGATTGTGTGACAACGAGACTCAGAATTCGCACCTGGAGCAGAAGCGACTACGCGCCCTGAACAGCATGGTCTGGTCTGCAGCAATGAGCCAACCGGCGTTGACTCATGCCTGCCGCTCCAGTCTCTTCAGCTCGGCACGCAGACGTTTGGCTTCGCGCTCGGCCTTCGCCAATTCCGCGCGCAGACGCTCCTCGGGGGTCTTCTGCCTGCGCGGCTTACGTGGCCTGGGCGGCGGTGGGATCAACCATCCCAGCGGCTGGTAGGTGACTGGTCTGCGAACGTCCCTGCACACCTCGCAGTCGAGGTGGTGATATAGCTGTGGCCATCCCGCATCGAGTTGTCTCACGTACTTGCCGGGAATCGGGTCGGGCGCATATGCCTGGGCCAACTCGACGCGCATCTCGGCCAGCCGTTCCGGTGTAGCCCGGGTTAGTCCCTGCTCTGGAGTCCAGTCAACCTCCATGAGCGCCGTGAACTTATGACCGCACGTCAGGGTTGCCTTCCAAGTCGCGAGTCTGCGCGGTCCCTTGCGGTACGCCGCCCACTGCTCGGCGCTCTCGTCGCCCCACCAGTCCGGCGGGTCGACAGGGTCAGCGGGAAGGTCCCGTTCTCCTTCGCGCCCGTCCCACGATGCAATGTCGCGCACCGGACAGGCGTGGTGCGGATGGTCCCCACGGCGGCACAGGTACTGCCCCGGTAGCAGCTGTTCGCCGGTGCGCCAGTCCTTGTCTGACTTGTTGAGGAGGAAGTGCGGGTCGTCAGTCGTGGTTATCCGCTCTTCGGTACAGTCGCAGTCGAACTGGATGCGCCACCGGAAGATGTCCTCGGGGCATGGGTACCACATCGACCACATCGGGGTCCGTGCCAATCCCGCGTCCCATGTCTCGCGATAGGCCTGCAGCACTTCATCGTTGGATTGTTCCGGCTTGCCCGGCAGGGTTGTCCGACACGTAAGCCCCTCCGGCGCACCGCCGGAATATGGCCGACGTTCGGCCCGAGCCTCGGCGCGGTGGCGCTCAACGTCGAACAGGGCCGCGATTTGGCGGGACTGCTCTTCGGACAACGGCGGCGCTTCTGCGACGATCTTGCGGATGTACTCATCCATCGACGTAACGCTACGTCCGCGTCTTGGCTGATGGCGGTTGCCTGTGCGTGAAACGTCGGCGAATTCATTGCGACAATCGAGGTGTGAAGCGGCGTCCGCAAGAGTGTCTGGCTGCCGGGGGGTCGAGGTGCCGCGTTGGTGTTGCGGTGGGCGCTCGGTTCCGCGTGTGGATTCGTGGCCGGCGTGGCTGCGTGACCCGCATGTGAAGGTGGCGCGGGTGTTCGACGACGACAGCGTCGAGCCGGTGGCGGACTTTACCCCTTTTGAACCAACCACGGTCGCAAGCGCCGTGGTTGGCGATGTCCGTAACAGCAGTCCGCCCGCCCTACCGCGCGTACGAGGGATGGGCCGAACTCTTGGGACGGGTGGGTGATGAGCCTTTGGGATCACGATCATGATGCTGTTTCCGGTGAACCCGGCCACGCACACGGTCACCTACTACCCAGAGGGTTCCATGCACAGCCTGCATCGAAAATGACCGGTTGCGTGGCAATGCGTGGGCATCCCACGGCGACAATGCCGCACGTCGGGGCTGGTTCTGGCGATCCACCAGGCTTGCGTGCACCAAAGATGCAGCTATCCACAGGTATCGTCGGGCATACTACGGGGGCGCGCTCTTACGGGGACTTAGGGGAGTTGTGATGGGCAAACAAGCAGCGATGCGGCGAGGGCAGGTGGATGTCACCTACGTGAAGCGTGGGCAGGTGGCTGCGATTACCCGGCTTCGGCCTGAGCCTCAGTCGGCCAGGGCGAAGGCTGCGCTCGCCCGCGCGGCTTCTCGTCGTGGCAAGCGGTGACCGGGTCACCATTTCGCTGCGTTCCATTACTTGACACCCATCACACACAGTTTTTCTACTGCGGTCATAACGAGGGCCTAGACCGCTGGCTAGACCGGCACGCCCTCACTGACCAGAAACTTGGGAAGTCGGCAACGCATGTTTGGTGTGACGGCGGCGATTGTGTAGTCGGTTACTTCACACTCCTGCAAACGACCATTCGTGAAGAAGGCGGCAACGGCTCCTTCTTCAGCCGCATCAGGCCGTCAGGTTTCCCGCGTAATCATGAACTGCCCGGGGTGTTGATTGGGAAGCTCGCCCTCGATCAATCGCTCCAGGGCCAAGGTATGGGCCTGGACATCCTGGCTGACGCTTATTTCAACGCCTGCGAAGCTGTGACCCTGATTGGTGGTGCCGTCTTGGTAGTTGACCCGATGAATCAAAAGGTCGCTGACCTATACAGCGAGTTCGGCTTCACCGCGGTGCAAGACAGCGTTCGTATGTTCTTGAATTTCCGCGAGTTCAACAGGGGTACATCGCTGAGCTAGCGGCAGCAGTCGGGCCGCCCACCGGAGTAGACGGGCGTATTGTCAAACTTGCTTGGGTCAGATGCCTTGATCCGCGTGTTGGGTAGAAGCAGACCTCGGTAGTACAACTCGCCCCCCCCCCGTACGGTCCTGGGGTTTGGAGCACCTGAAATCATTTGGTGCGTGCACGTGTTCATTGATGATTCCGGATGCGGTGGCTTCAAGTTCGGTCTCGGCTCGTCCAGTCACTTGGTGATGGCTGCCTGTGTGTTTCGCGAGCCAGAACAGATTGAATGTCTGGCGATGAATATCGATGAATGTCGGCGTACGGCTCGGCACTCCCGCGAGTTCAAATACTCTGCGACGAGCCGCCGGGTCAAAGACTCTTTCTTCGGTTCGATCGCATCGGTGCAGTTCGATATTCGCGCGATCGTCATCGAGAAAGCGCGTATCACAAGTCCGAAACTGCGATCTTCACCGTCCGCGCTGAAAAGCTTCGCTATCCGGATGCTATTGACGAAAAACTTCGGGCAGATCCAAGGCGCCAAAATCATCATCGATGGCCAAGACACCGGAGCTTTCCATATCAGTGATGAAAGCTACTTGTTGAAGATGGTCAACCGGGAGTCGCCAGGCACCATCTCATCCGTGAAGTTTGACGACTCTCGTAAGAACATTGGTCTCCAACTCGCGGACATGATCGCTGGCGCGATCCAGTGCGGCGTACGAACGCACAAAAAAGCCGACGATACCGATCTCAGGGCTATTCGCCATCGGACGTTTCAACCGCGTGGGACGCTCTGGCACTTCTGCCGACAATAAGGGGAAAGGGCAGCCCCCCCGCCTATCTTCCGATCGGAAGAACGCGCACCAAAGGGTGACTATTCGACGAGGGGGCCTCGGTAGGGTCAATTCTACATTGTCAAACCAGTTGCTGAGCGGGTTCCCGGCCACCTACCCAAGAGTCACGGCCAGCTTTCAGGGTGAGTTCTGACCTGCCTCTCAGCCCAGATTCAGGCACCCGGCGCAGGATCTGTTTCAGCGCCCCAACCGATCCGGGCGCACCGCCGGGGACCGCACACTCCCCGCGGACGTGCTGAGCGGAGGGTGGTCGTCCCGTCCCCCAATATCGACCGCCTCCGCGGCACGGATCGTCGATTGGGGAGGTGGCTGGCCCGGGTTCACGTCGTAGGAGCCGCGAGGTAACCGGGGCCGCGAGGGCGATCCTCAATTTGTCGGTGTGCTGCTGCACGATCTTCCTGTGCGCGTGTTTGGGATCACCGTGGAGCGTGACGGCCGGTTCTGGCTGATCCATGTACCCGAGATCGAGCAGCACATCCAGGCCGAGGATCTCGATGATGCCGAGGCTAAGGCCCGTGACCTGATCGCCATGTGCACTGGTGTGCCGGTCGGTGAGATCGGTGTGCGGATCGTCGGAGAGGTCGAGGCGCTACTCGATGAGATTGATGATTTGCGGGACCGCCTCAGCGTCCATGAGCGAACAGGTAACACGGTGTCGGTGGAGTCGCTGATCGCCGAACTGGACCTCGACACGTAGGACGGCCCCGACCACCCGTGGTGAGGCATCCGGGGTCGATACCGCGCCGCTCTTGGGGCTACGGGTGGGGTTTGGCGGGGTGCGCGGAGAACTCCAGCATTCGGTCTTGAGCGCGCGTTTTGAGTGCACCACGTTGGGGAGTGTCCGTGGGCACATTTTGGGCACAGTTACAGATAAATCGGGGCAATTCGGGTGAATCCCGGTGAACGTCGATTGCCTGGTCGAGCCGCTTTCGGGCCTCTCACCAGGGGGTCGAAACGGGTTCAATTCCCGGCAGCTCCACCGTTTTCACAACAAAATCCCAGGTCAGGCCCCCCAGAGATGGGGGGCCTTTCTTGTGTCAAAGGCCGTGTCAAAGAAAATTTGGAGTAGCCCCCGCTGGACGCAAACGAGGATCACCCTTCCCACTCGGCTCGCCAGCCAAAATCAGCCGGCCCACTTTCCAGGCCGGGACCAGCAACAACCCGGCGTGAAACCAGCGACAGGCCGCCACCGGCGACACACCGTTACGCCCAGCCCACCCCGTTAGATCCATACCCTTGTTCCCACAGCACACCACCGACTACCGACCACTCACACCGCAACAGCTCGCAACCCCTTTGTCGGTGGGCACGGTCGCATCTGGTCT
>JAHZKD010000527.1 GCA_022600605.1 Actinomycetes bacterium | reverse complement strand
GCGGACACCTTGCGGCCACGCAGTACATCGGCGACTACCCGCAGGTCCTCGATTCGGCCGTTAGTGCAGGACCCGACGAATACGGTGTCAACCGATATCTCGCGCATCGCGGTGCCGGCACGAAGGTCCATGTAGGCCAACGCTTTTTCGGCAGTCTGGCGCTCCGCGTCATCGAACATCAACTCAGGGTCGGGAACCGAATCAGCCAAGGGGACACCTTGACTCGGATTGGTCCCCCACGTCACGAACGGACTCAGCGTCGATGCGTCAATGTGGACCTCGGTGTCGAATTCGGCACCTTCGTCACTGCGCAGCAGGCTCCAGGCGGCGACGGCTGCATCCCAGGCTGCCTCAGTAGGGGCATGGGGCCGGCCACGAAGGAACTCCAACGTCGTCTCGTCGGGTGCGATCATTCCCGCACGGGCACCCGCCTCGATGCTCATGTTGCAGATCGTCATGCGGCCCTCCATCGAGAGTGATTCGATGGCGCTGCCGCGGTATTCGATCACATGCCCCTGGCCTCCGCCGGTGCCGATCTTGGCGATTACGGCCAGTATGAGGTCTTTGGCAGTGACCCCCGCGGGAAGAACGCCGTCGACATTGACAGCCATCGTCTTGAAGGGCCTCAAGGACAGTGTCTGGGTCGCCAGCACATGTTCGACTTCTGAGGTGCCGATACCCATCGCGAGCGCACCGAATGCCCCGTGGGTAGAGGTGTGGCTGTCACCGCATACGACTGTCATGCCTGGTTGGGTTAACCCCAGCTGCGGGCCGATGATGTGCACTATGCCCTGATCGATATCACCCATCGGGTGCAACCTGATGCCGAATTCTTCGCAGTTGCGGCGAAGCGTCTCTACCTGTGTCCGCGAGGTCACATCAGCGATCGGCTTGTCGATGTCTGTCGTCGGCACGTTGTGATCTTCAGTGGCGATCGTGAGATCTGGCCGATGGACCGGCCGGCCGGCCAGTCGCAATCCTTCGAACGCCTGCGGACTGGTTACCTCGTGGACGAGGTGCAGGTCGATGTAGATCAGATCCGGCTCACGCGAAGCCCCCTCACCGGCCCCGGCGGCAACGACATGCTCACTCCATACCTTCTCGGCAAGCGTGCGGGGATGGTTCGCGATGGCCATTGATCATCTCACATTCTGGGACGCTAGTATCTCCTTGTGAGACAGGATAGCGGTATCGGCGTGCTGGACAAAGCCGTGGGAGTGCTGCACGCGGTGGCCCAGTCCCCGTGCGGCCTGGCGGATCTGTGCGAACGCACCGACCTGCCGCGAGCCACCGCCCACCGGCTGGCCGTCGGGCTGGAGGTGCATCGGCTACTGGCCCGTGACAGCGACGGGCAATGGCGCCTCGGCCCTGCCATCACTGAACTCGCCGGGCGTATCCAAGATCCGCTGCTGTCTGCCGGCGCCGCGGTCCTGCCGCGATTGCGGGAGCTCACCGGAGAGAGCGTCCAGCTGTACCGACGGGAAGGCACCGCGCGAATATGCATCGCCGCCCTGGAACCGCCTGCCGGACTTCGCGATACGGTGCCCGTCGGGGCACGGCTACCGATGCACGCCGGGTCCGGGGCAAAAGTGCTGCTTGCCTACGCTGACACGGCAACCCAACAGGCGGTGTTGCCGTCAGCGACCTTTACCGACAGAACGCTGGCCGAAACACGCAAACGGGGTTGGGCGCAGAGCGCGGCCGAACGCGAACCCGGCGTCGCCAGCGTGTCTGCACCGGTACGCGACGAACGCGGCGCGGTAGTTGCGGCCGTGTCGGTCTCGGGCCCCATCGACCGAATGGGACGGCGACCGGGTGCGCGGTGGGCCGCAGATCTCGTAGCAGCCGCCGAGGCGCTGACCCGCCGGCTCTGAGGACTGGGCGAGCCGGGTTGGATGCCAGGTTTGATCTTGCGACCGGTGGTACCCCCGATGGGATTCGAACCCACGCTACCGCCGTGAGAGGGCGGCGTCCTAGGCCGCTAGACGACGGGGGCCAGAACTATTTCCGGGTGGTCAGCATAACTCAGGCAAGAATGCTGACCTAATCACCGATGTTGGCTGGGGTACCAGGACTCGAACCTAGAATGGCGGTACCAGAAACCGCTGTGTTGCCAATTACACCATACCCCATTGGCCGCTGTAACCGCTGGTCAAAAGCCATTTTCCTCGACCTGACGGAGCGCGGCTGGGCCGCACCGTTGCTTCTGATGCGCCGACGTGCACAGTATCAAACGTTTGACGCTGTTTCTCTCACGCCTCCGCCGCTGCGGCCGCCGCGCGCTCACGGCCGGCCCGAAGCCGGTCCAGGCTTCGGTCGCGGCCGAGCAGTTCCAATGACTCGAAAAGCGGCGGACTCACCGACGAGCCCGTAGCAGCTACCCGGACAGGACCGAATGCCTTGCGGGGTTTGAGCTCGAGTCCCTCCACCAGTGCGGCTTTGAGCGCCTCTTCGATCGCCGCCGTCGTCCAGTGCTCGACCGCTTCGAGCGCGGTCAATGCAGCGCTGAGCACAGGCGCGGCTTCGGGGCGCAACTCCTTGGCCGCCGCCTTCTCGTCGAGCACGAATGCCGGATCGTCGAGGAACTTCAGCAGATTCCAAGCGTCCTCGAGCACCACGATTCGTGTTTGCACCAGCCTCGCCGCCTCGGTGAACTGTTGGTCGTCCAGACCGGTGTCATATCCGCGAGCGGCGAAGAACGTCTTCAGCCGCGAGGCGAAGTCGTCGCCGGTGAGCCGACGAATGTGCTCGGCGTTGATTGCGTCGGCCTTCTTCTGATCAAAGCGCGCTGGATTCGAGTTGACGTCTACCACATCGAAGGCGGCGACCATCTCATCGAGAGTGAATACATCGTGATCGTCGGCGATGCCCCAGCCCAGCAGCGCCAGGTAGTTCAGCAGACCTTCGGGAATGAAGCCGCGGTCACGATGCAGGAACAAGTTGGACTGCAGATCACGTTTGGAGAGCTTCTTGTTGCCATCGCCGAGAACGCTTGGCAAGTGCGCAAATTGGGGCACCTGTTCGGCCACCCCAATTCGGATGAGGGCCTGGTACAGCGCGATCTGGCGCGGTGTCGATGGCATGATGTCCTCGCCGCGCAGTACATGGGTGATCTTCATCAGCGCGTCGTCGACCGGATTAACCAAGGTGTACAAGGGATCTCCGCTGCTGCGGGTCAGGGCGAAGTCCGGTACCGAGCCCGCGGGATAGGTCGTCTCACCGCGAACCAAGTCCTGCCAGGACAGGTCGGAGTCCGGCATCCGGAGGCGCAGCACCGGTTTTCGACCCTCGCCCTGAAAAACGGCTCGCTGCTGCTGGGTCAGATCGCGGTCGAAGTTGTCATAACCGAGTTTCGGGTCGCGGCCAGCGGCGAGGTGCCGGGCCTCAACCTCTTCGGCGGTGGAGTACGCCTCGTAGGCCTCGCCCGCCGCGACAAGCTGGTCGAGCACGTCACGATAGATCGGAGAGCGCTGCGACTGCCGATAGGGCTCATGCGGTCCACCGACCTCGGGGCCTTCGTCCCAATCCAACCCCAACCAGCGCAACGCTTCAAGGATCGCGGTATAGCTATCTGCGCTATCGCGCTGGGCATCGGTGTCTTCGATGCGAAAGACGAACGTGCCACCGGTGTGGCGGGCATAGGCCCAGTTGAACAGTGCGGTACGCACCATACCGACGTGCGGCGTGCCGGTCGGAGAAGGACAGAACCTGACACGCACATTCCGGTTGGTCACGACTTGCCCTTACGCACAACTGGATTGGATAGCGTGCCAATGCCAGAGATGGTGACGCTGACGATATCTCCATCCTCGATCGGGCCTACCCCGTCGGGTGTGCCCGTGAGGATCAGATCGCCCGGAAGCAGGGTCATCACCGCCGAGACCCACTCAATGATTGCGCCGATGTCATGAATCATCAACGACGTATTGGAATGCTGGCGTGTCTCACCGTTCACTTCGGTGCGGAGGTCCAGATCGCTGGGGTCCAGATCGGTGACAATCCACGGCCCTACCGGGCAGAAGGTGTCGTGCCCTTTGGCGCGCATCCATTGGCCGTCCTTGCGCTGCTGATCGCGCGCGGAAACGTCGTTGGCGATGGTGTAGCCGAGGATGTTCTCAGCAGCCCGGGACGCAGGCACGTCTTTGCAGGGACGGCCGATCACCGCTGCGAGCTCACCCTCATGGTGCACCGGCTGAGCATCGGCTGGCAGCTGAATGGGTGTGTTAGGCCCGATGATCGCGGTATTCGGCTTGAGGAAGATCACCGGATCCTCGGGCGCGATCCCCCCCATTTCCTCGGCGTGTGCGGCGTAGTTCTTGCCCATGCAGACCACTTTGCTGGCCAGAATGGGGGCCAACAGGCGGACGTCGGCCAACGGCCAGGTCCGGCTGGTGAACGTCGGATTACCGAAGGGGTGCTCGGCGATCTCCTTGCAGATGGCTTCGCTTGAGTCGCCTTCGATGGAGACGAAGGCGACTCCGTCGGGACTGGCGATTCGGCCGAGACGCATTGCCTCAGCGTAGTACCCGACCCATACCGACCGACCGGGCAGCGTACGGGCAGCGCACGGGCGTCTCAGATGTCTCACTATTTGGGATGCGAATTCAGCATTATGGGATACCTATGCGACGATGACGCCGTGTCCACCTCGTCGATAAGCCGCGTCAGGCGCTGGTCGATGCTGGTGATCGCACTGTCGGTGACGCTGTGTGCGAATGTGTTCATCAACGGAGTGGCGTTCCTCATTCCCTTCCTGAACAGCGAGCGTGGGCTCGACCTGGCCCACGCCGGCCTGATATCAGCTATGCCCAGCCTTGGCATGGTGGTGACGCTGATCGCTTGGGGATACGTTGTCGACCTCGTGGGTGAGCGGATCGTATTGGCGCTGGGCTCGGCACTCACCGCCGCGGCCGCATTCGCCGCCGCGTCCGCACAGTCGCTGGTCGCTGTCAGCGCGTTTCTGTTTCTTGGCGGCATGGCTGCCGCGAGCAGCAATAGCGCCAGCGGGCGACTGGTCGTCGGCTGGTTCGCAGCCGAGCAGCGCGGACTGGTGATGGGCGTCCGGCAGACCGCCCAACCGCTGGGCGTCGGCGTCGGCGCTCTCGTCATTCCTCGCGTGGCCGACTACCACGGAGTCTCAGCGGCCTTGCTGTTTCCCGCGATCGTCTGCCTGGCCTCGGCAGTGATATCCGCGGCCGCGGTGATCGATCCGCCGAGACCCGCACGCGGAAGCGCACCCGAAACGGATCTGGCCAACCCCTATCGCGATTCGCGGCTGTTGTTTCGCATTCACCTCGCCTCGGTTCTGCTCGTGGTGCCACAGGCTCTGGTGTGGACGTTCTCCCTGGTGTGGCTGATCAGCGAACGCGGGTGGTCGCCGGAATCGGCGGGCCTGCTGGTCATGTTCGCGCAGATCCTCGGAGCGGGCGGCCGGATCGCCGCGGGACGATGGTCGGATTTCGTCCTCAGACGTTCCGGCGATGCCCTGGCCGCGCGCCTGAGACCGATCCGGACCATCGCGCGGGCCGCCGCAGTGTCGATGGCATTACTGGCACTCAGCGATTGGTTCGATTCACCGGTGAGCGTCGCGTTGATGGTGCTGGCATCGGTAGCGACAGTGTCCGACAACGGGCTGGCCTTCACCGCGATTGCCGAGATCGCCGGACCGTTCTGGAGCGGGCGGGCACTGGGCACCCAGAACAGCAGCCAGTTGTTCACCGCCGGTGTGGTGCCGCCGCTGTTCGGCGGTCTCATCGGTGTGGCCGGCTATCCGGCCGCGTTCGCGGTATGCGCGCTGTTCCCGCTCATGGCGATTCCTTCGGTGCCACCAGCAATCTCATCGACGACCCGGCCCGGCGACTAAGCCAGTTGTCTAGAGCTTGCCCAGAATCCGTTCGCCCACCTCGGAAGTGGAGAGCACCTCGTCGCCGCGAGTCGCCAGATGTTGCTCAACGGCCCTATCGATCCGCGCCGCGGCTTCGATCTCGGCCACGTGCGTCAGCAGCAGCGCCACCGACATTATGGCCGCCGTCGGATCCGCGACCCCCTGGCACGCGATGTCGGGCGCGCTGCCGTGCACCGGCTCGAACATCGACGGATTCGTGTGCGTGCCATCAATGTTTCCGCTGGCCGCCAGGCCGATTCCGCCGCACACCGCGGCGGCCAGATCGGTGATGATGTCGCCGAAGAGGTTGTCGGTAACGATGACGTCGAATCGACCGGGGTCGGTGACCAGGTGGATCGTCGCGGCATCGACATGCAGGTAGTCCACGTCGACGTCGGGAAACTGAGGTGCCACCTTCTGCACTGTGCGCCACCACAGCGACCCGGCGTAAGTCAGCACGTTGTTCTTGTGCACCAGGGTCAGATGCTTGCGCCGCTGCTGGGCTCGCACGAACGCGTCTTGCACTACCCGGTGCACCCCGTACGCGGTGTTGACGCTCACCTCAGTCGCGATCTCATGCGGCGTATCGACGCGGATCGCGCCCCCGTTTCCGGTGTAGGGCCCCTCGGTGCCCTCACGGACCACCACGAAATCGATGTCCGGGTTTCCGGCCAGCGGGCTCTGCACCCCCGGGTACAGCCGACCCGGTCGCAGATTGATGTGGTGGTCCAGCTCGAACCGGATACGCAGCAACAGACCGCGTTCAAGCACGCCACTGGGCACCGACGGATCGCCGATCGCGCCGAGCAGAATCGCGTCATGTTCCCTGAGCTCGGCGAGCACAGAATCGGGCAATACCTCGCCGGTGGCATGGTACTGCCGGGCGCCGAGTTCGTACTCGTTCTTGTCCACGCCTGGCAGCACAGCATCGAGCACCGTGAGCGCTTCGCCGATGACTTCCGGACCAATGCCATCGCCGGCGATCACCGCCAATTTCATGAAAGATCAACCACTTCCAGCCTGGAAGCGTTGACGTCGCGACTGATTGCCGACAGAACATCGGCGGACACCTCACGGTCCAGCCGCAGCATGATCGTCGCACCGTCACCATCGGCGTCCTGACTGAGCTGCGCGGCAAGGATGTTCACCGCTGCGCCCCCGAGCAGCGTCCCGATCTTGCCCAGCGCGCCGGGCTGGTCGTCATAGTTGATGATCAGGTTGATGCCCTCAGCGCGTAGATCGAGGTTACGGCCGTTGATCTGGACGATCTTCTCGGTCAGCTGAGGTCCGGTCAGCGTGCCCGCCACGTTCACCGTGGATCCGTCCGCTCCCACCGCGCGCACGTCGACCATACTGCGGTGGTTTGGGCTCTCCGAAGCGGTGGTGATCGACGCCTCCACCCCCCGCTCGGCTGCCAGCGCGGGGGCGTTGACGAACGTGACCTTTTCCTCGATGACCGCCGAGAACAGGCCGCGCAGCGCAGAGAGCTGCAACACCCCTACCTCTTCGCTGGCCAACTCGCCCTCCACCTGAACCGACAGCGACACGGGCGGCTCGCTCGACAGCACGCCGACCAATAGACCGAGCTTGCGAACCAGGTCGAGCCACGGAGCCACCTCTTCGCCGACGACGCCACCGCCGACGTTGACCGCATCTGGCACGAACTCCCCTGCCAGCGCGAGCTTCACGCTAGCGGCGACATCGGTGCCCGCGCGGTCCTGCGCCTCTGCGGTGGAAGCGCCCAGGTGCGGCGTGACCACCACCTGCGGCAAGTCGAACAGCGGACTGTCGGTGCACGGCTCGGTGGAGAAGACGTCCAAGCCTGCTCCACGCACGTGACCGCTGGCAATGGCTTCGGCCAGCGCAGCCTCATCGATCAACCCGCCGCGGGCTGCGTTGACGATGATGACGCCAGGTTTGGTCTTGGCCAGCGCCTCTCGGCCGATCAGCCCGGCCGTCTCTTTGGTCTTGGGCAGATGGACAGAGATAAAGTCCGCACGGGCAAGTAGTTCGTCGAGTGTCAGCAGCTCGATGCCCAGCTGCGCAGCGCGCGCCTGCGACACATACGGGTCGTAGGCCGTGACGACTGCGCCGAACGCGGCAAGTCGGGCGGCCACCAGCTGCCCGATGCGACCGAGGCCGACCACCCCGACCGTCTTTCCGAAAATCTCGGCGCCGGAGAATGACGAGCGTTTCCAGGTGCGGTCCCGCAGTGTGGCGTCTGCGGCAGGTATCTGGCGCGCGGTGGACAGCAGCAGCGCCACCGCATGCTCGGCAGCGCTGTGGATATTCGACGTCGGTGCGTTGACCACAAGGACGCCGCGCGCCGTCGCGGCGTCGACATCGACGTTGTCCAGGCCGACGCCGGCGCGAGCGACGATCTTCAGCTTCGGCGCCGCGGCAATGACCTCGGCGTCGACGGTCGTGGCCGAACGCACCAGCAGCGCATCGGCGTCGCCGACCGCAGCCAGCAGTTTCTCGCGATCCGGACCATCAACCCAACGGACTTCGACCTGGTCGCCGAGGGCTTCCACGGTCGACTCGGACAACTTATCGGCGATCAATACAACGGGCAGACTCACCCGGCCAGACTAGTGGGCGGTAATTTGTGGCCAGAGGGCAGGAGCGAATGTGGACGTCACAGTGGTCGGCAGCGGGCCCAACGGGTTGGCCGCTGCAGTCATCTGTGCCAGGGCGGGTCTGTCCGTGCGCGTCATCGAGGCGCAGTCCACGGTGGGCGGCGGCGCCCGGACCCTGCCCGACCCGGAGTTCAGCGACGTATCGCACGACATCTGCTCGGCGGTGCACCCGCTGGCGGTGGCATCCCCGTTCTTCGCCGGGTTCGATCTGCCCGCGCGCGGGGTGAAGCTGGCTGTGCCGGAGGTGTCCTACGGTAATCCGCTGCCGAACCGCCCGGCCGCGATCGGTTACCGCGACATCGAACGCACCTGCGCTGAACTCGACGACGGTGCGTCGTGGCGCCGACTATTGGGTCCGTTGTCTGCCGATTGCCAGGGTGTGGTCGGGCTGTTGCTCGGCGACAAGCGTTCGCTCCCGCCGAGTATTCCCGCGGCACTGCGGGTTGCGCCGCGGGTGCTCGCCCAAGGCAGCCGGGCATGGGGCACCCTCTCCGGCGAGGACGCCCGAGCCTTGTTCACTGGTGTTGCGGCGCACACGATCTCGTGCATGCCCTCGTTGGTATCCGCGGGCGCGGGCCTGATGCTGGCGACGCTGGGCCATGCAGTGGGTTGGCCGATACCGATCGGCGGCTCGCAGGCCATCCCCGAAGCTCTGCTCGCCGACTTGCGATCCCACGGAGGGGAATTAGTGCTCGGCGAAGAGGTCACCGGCCCACCTCACGGCGTTGTGCTCTACGACACCGCACCGACGGCATTGCTAGGCATCTATGGCGACCGGCTGCCGTCGCGCTATGCCGCGGCCCTGAGCCGCTATCGGTACGGGCCGGGTGTGGCCAAGGTCGACTTCGTGCTGTCCGGGGACATCCCTTGGCGGGATTCACGTTTGGCGCATGCCCCCACCCTGCACTTGGGTGGCGACCGGGCACGGATGGCACAGGCCGAGCAGGGCATCGCCCAGGGCCGCCATGCTGAGTGGCCGATGGTGCTTGGCGCGCTCCCCCACCTGGCCGACCCCGGCCGGATCGACTCGCAGGGCCGCCGCCCGCTGTGGACCTACGCCCACGTTCCACAGGGCTCACCGGCGGACATGGCAGAAACGGTCACCGGCATTATCGAACGATTCGCACCCGGGTTCGGGGACTTGGTGGTTGGCGTGCGCAGCGTGCCGGCCGCGAGCCTCGCCGAGCACAATGCCAACCTGGTCGGCGGGGACATCGGGGTTGGCGGCAACAATATGTTCAGCGCACTCACCGGCCCAACGCTGCGCTGGAATCCATGGTCAACCCCGGTCCCGAAGGCATACCTCTGCTCCTCGGCGACCCCGCCGGGCGGAGGGGTGCACGGCATGGCCGGCTTCTATGCGGCACGTACCGTGCTGCGGCGAGAGTTCGGCATCAAGGAGATGCCGAACCTCTCCCCCTGAGTAGGTGATTTCGGCGTGGTTATCTGCGCTCAGCGCAGTGTGGTGTCTCGGGACATC
>JAHZKD010000526.1 GCA_022600605.1 Actinomycetes bacterium | reverse complement strand
GCCGGGCTGCGAGTTGGATCCGGTCTTCGCCGCCTTCACCTGCGCCTTGAGGGTCGCCTGATATTTGCGCCGCTGATCAGCTGCCCTGGCCTCCGCCTCGGCCATCCGGGCGATCATCGGCGCCCGCCAACAGTGACAGATCGCCAGCGCCAGCGCGTCGGCGGCATCGGCGGGGGTCGGTTTCTGTTGCAGGGTGAGGATTCTCGTGACCAACTCGGTGACCTGCGACTTGTCGGCGCGTCCATTGCCCGTAACGGCGGCCTTGACCTCACTGGGGGTGTGGAAGTGCACATCGATGTCACGCCGGGCCGCCGACAGCGCGATCACGCCGGCGGCCTGAGCGGTGCCCATCGCGGTGGAGGCGTTCTGGTGGGAGAACACTCGCTCGATCGCGATGACGTCAGGCTCGTGGGTGTCCAAACAGTGTTCGACGGCGTGGCTGATGGCGAGCAGCCGGTGCGCCAGAGGCTGTTCGGCAGGAGTGCGCACCACGTCGACGTCCAGGGCGATCACCTGACGGCCCTGACCACTCTGGATAACCGAGAGCCCGCACCGCGTCAGCCCCGGGTCGACTCCCATCACCCGCACGCCAGCCCCTTCGTCAGAACATTTGTTCGAGAGCTTAGCGTCTGTGGCCCAGCCGCCAGCGCAGGGACACGCCCGCTTCCAGGCCGCTCTGCGCCGAAGGTCCGACCTCAAGCCGGCCGCGCCTCGGCCGCGGCCCGCCCGGTTAGGCCGCGGCCCGCCCGGTTAGGTCGTGGCCCGCCCGGTCAGTCAGCCCTCATCGAGCTGAGCCGCGACGTCGTCCGGTATGTCGATGTTGGTGTAGACCTCCTGCACGTCGTCGCTGTCCTCAAGTGCGTCGACGAGCTTGAGCACCTTCCGGGCGCCGTCGAGGTCCACAGGCACCGTCACCGACGGCTGGAAGCTGGCATCGGCAGAATCGTAGTCGATACCTGCGTCCTGCAGGGCCGTCCTCACCGCCACTAGATCCGTTGACTCCGAGATGATTTCGAAGCTGTCTCCAAGATCGTTGACATCTTCTGCGCCGGCGTCCAACACCGCGGAGAGCAGGTCATCCTCGGTGAGGCTGTTCTTCTCCAGCGTCACCACGCCTTTGCGGGTAAACAGATAAGCCACCGAACCTGGATCGGCCATGTTGCCGCCGTTGCGCGTCATCGCGATGCGAACCTCGCTGGCGGCACGGTTGCGATTGTCGGTGAGGCACTCGATGAGCACTGCGACGCCGTTGGGGCCGTAGCCCTCATAGGTGATGTTCTGCCAATCCGCACCACCGGCCTCTTCGCCGCTGCCGCGCTTGCGGGCGCGCTCGATATTGTCGTTGGGAACCGAGCTCTTCTTGGCCTTCTGAATCGCGTCGTAGAGGGTGGGGTTACCGGCCGGATCCCCGCCGCCCACACGCGCAGCCACCTCGACGTTCTTGACGAGCTTGGCGAACATCTTGCCGCGGCGCGCATCGACGACGGCCTTCTTGTGCTTGGTGGTGGCCCACTTGGAATGGCCGCTCATACCTGTACTACCTCTTTCGCCGACGTCAAAGTCCAATTGAGTCAAAGACCGATTGCCGAGTCTACGTGGGTGTTCCCACGGTGGCATCGCCACCGTCGGCGCCGCGTCCGCCCGGCCCACCCGGCGATTTCGGCGTGCTGTTCGTCGCCCAGCGACGTGTGGTGTCTCGGGACATCGCTGACACTTATCTCTCGGGACATCGCTGACACTTATGGTGCCGGACGGGGTTCGCGGTTGCGATAGGTGCGGGTGGTTTTGTCGCTGGGTTGGTAGTTGCGGCTTGGATTGGCGGTGAGTTCGCGGACGAGCTTGTTGGCGCTGAAGATTGTGATGTGGTCGCCATCGCTGATGGCGGTGCATTCGTGTCCTGCCCAGCGCCGTCCTACGTTGATCTTGTAGGGCCGGACGAACAGGTTGCCGGATTTCTCTCCGACGGTATTGCGGCTGACGAACACTGGGGTCGTTAAGGGACGGTCGGCTGGGCGGGCCTTTGCGGTGGCGGCGAACGCTTCGGCGGGGGTGGCTCCGCGCAGAGCTCGGTGAGCGCGGTCGTTGTTGTAGAAGGCGCGGAACCGCTGTAGTAATGCGTTGAGTTCGCTGATGGTGGTGGCTGGGTCATGGGCGGCCAGCCACTTCTTCAGTGTCTGCCAGAACCGCTCGATCTTGCCGCAGGTCTGAGGGTGAAACGGCGCCGAGTTGATGACCCGTACGCCCAGGACGCGTAAGTTGACCTCGAACGCGGCCTCATACCCGTGGAATCGACCTGTGTAAACGATGCCGTTGTCCGACAACGACATCGATGGGATTCCGCACTCGCTGATTCCTGCCAGCATCACTGACCACACCAACTCGCCGGTACCGTGCCCGTCGGCGGCGGCCAACCCGACCGCATAGCGGGAGTGGTCATCGAGGCTGCCTGCGATAGCCACCGGGGTCCCGTCGGCCAGCGCCCACTCGGTCCAATCCGACTGCCAACACTCGTTGGGTCGATCGAAGACGAACCGCTTGGTCGCCGACTTAGGCCGCTTACGGGGCTGCGGTGTAATCGCGCCATGGCGGGTCAGGATCCGCCAGATCGTCGCCGCAGAGGGCACCATGGCGTGGCCCTCACGCTGCAACGACCACATGATCGACTGCGGCCCATGGTCGAGTCCCTGCTCAAGCAGCTGCTTACGCCGGCGCAGCACCAGTTCCTCGACTTCTGCGGCAGTCTGGCCCGGCGAGGACAACGGACGCCGTGACCGCTCCTGCAGTCCCTCGAGACCATCCTCGGCGAAACGGGCTCGAAACTTGTAGAACGTCTGCCGACTGATCTTCTTCTCACGACAGAACGCCGAAACGTTCTGCACCTGCCCGGCCAACGCCGCCGCGGCACGAATATCCATCGCCGTCACCTTCTGGGCCATGAACCATCCTGCTCAAAGCCCTACTCAGGTGTCAGCGAAGTCCCGAGACATCCAGATGTCAGCGATGTCCTGAAACAGAACACGTCGCCCAGCGACGACAGCCACGCCGAAATCGCCCCGTCAGGCGCGGCCCGCGACCATCTCGACGAACAGCGCGTGTACGCGACGGTCGCCGGTCATCTCCGGATGAAAGGCGGTCGCTAAGTTGCGGCCCTGCCGCACCGCCACAACGTGACCGGCTGCGCGCGCCAGCACTTGCACCTCGGCACCCACTCGCTCCACCCACGGCGCCCGGATGAACACCGCATGCACAGGATGCTCGAGCCCAGCGAATGCAATATCGTTCTCGAACGAATCAATCTGGCGACCGAACGCATTACGGCGCACCGTTATATCGATCGCCATCAGCGGCGTGGCGTCACGTCCTGGCACACCCGCATTGAGGATTTCAGTAGCCAAGAGGATCATCCCAGCACATGATCCGTAGGCCGGCATGCCGTCGGCCAGCCGGGCACGCAACGGCGCCACGAGTTCGAGATCGTGCAGTAGGTGACTCATTGCGGTGGACTCGCCGCCCGGAATCACCAACGCGTCCACGGGGTCTAATTCACTCTTCCGCCGCACGGTCACCGCCTCCGCCCCGGCGGCACGCAACGCCGCGAGATGTTCGCGGGTATCTCCCTGCAGTGCCAGGACCCCGATCCGGGGGCTCACCCGCCGCCCGGCGTGTAGTCACGGGGATAGCGCGTTAGCCCTTCCTGCATCACGGCCGCGACCATATCCCCGCGCCGGTTGAAGATCTTGCCTTGGGTCAGCGAGCGTCCCCCCCACGCGGAGGGCGATGACTGGTCATAGAGCAGCCATTCGTCGGCCCGAAACGCCCGCATGAACCACATCGCGTGGTCCAGCGACGCCACCATGAGATGCTTCCGCTCTTCGCTGTGATTGACCTGCGCGGAGCCCAATAGCGTCAGGTCGCTCATATAGGCCAGTGCGCAGATGTGCAGCACGTGGTCCTCGGGCAAGGGATCGCGATGCCGGAACCAAACCTGCTGTTGAGAGGCCCTGCCTTCGCGCATGCTGAGCAGCTCGCGCGGGACGATCCGTACGTCCCACTCATCGAACTGCCGAAAGCTGGCATCGTCGAACACCCGGCTGGCGGCCCTGAAGTCAGGAATGTCGTCTGGCGGCGGCGCTAAGGGCATCAGATCCTGGTGCTCGATGCCGCTCTGCTCAACCTGGAAAGACGCCGACATCGAGAAGATCGTCTCACCGTGCTGGATCGCGGCCACCCGGCGCGTGCAAAAGGAACTGCCATCGCGGATGCGCTCAACGGTGTAGACAGACGGCCACCGAGCGTCGCCAGCGCGTAGGAAGTACCCGTGCAGCGAGTGCACCTGAAACTTCGTGTCGACGGTACGCACCGCCGACACGAGCGCCTGGCCTGCTACATGGCCGCCAAATGTGCGCTGCAGGAATCCGGACTCCGGACTAAAAATGCCGCCGCGATAGATATTGGAGTCGATCTGCTCCAGATCCAGGATCTCTTCGATCGCCATATGTTTATCATCGCTCGTCGCGCAAGCAGCTCGTCAACCCCGTCTACCGGCTACCAGCCCCGTTCGGCGAGTCGGCGCGGGGCAGCGATGTCCTCCACGTTGATGCCGACCATCGCCTCACCCAGCCCGCGAGACACCTTGGCCAGCACATCGGGGTCGTCGTAGAAGGTGGTGGCCTTCACGATCGCCGCGCCCCGTTGGGCCGGGTCACCGGACTTGAAGATGCCCGAGCCGACGAAAACGCCCTCCGCGCCGAGCTGCATCATCATGGCCGCGTCAGCCGGGGTAGCGATTCCACCCGCGGTGAATAATGTGACCGGCAGCTTGCCGGCCCTGGCGACTTCAGCCACGAGATCGTAGGGAGCTTGTAGTTCCTTTGCGGCAACAAACAATTCGTCTTCAGACAGCGATGTGAGACGACGAATCTCGCCACCGATCATGCGCATGTGAGTGGTCGCGTTGGACACGTCTCCGGTGCCCGCCTCCCCTTTGGAGCGGATCATCGCCGCACCCTCGGAGATGCGGCGCAGCGCCTCACCTAGGTTGGTGGCCCCGCACACAAACGGGACGGTGAACTTCCACTTGTCGATGTGATGCGCATAGTCGGCGGGGGTGAGCACTTCGGACTCATCGACATAGTCCACGCCGAGGCTCTGCAAAATCTGGGCTTCCACGAAGTGCCCGATCCGTGCCTTGGCCATCACCGGGATGGTGACCGCATCAATGATGCCTTCGATCATGTCAGGATCGCTCATCCGTGATACGCCGCCCTGGGCCCGGATGTCGGCGGGGACGCGTTCGAGCGCCATCACCGCTACCGCGCCCGCCCCTTCAGCGATACGGGCTTGCTCAGGAGTGACGACGTCCATGATCACGCCGCCCTTGAGCATCTCGGCCATGCCGCGCTTGACCCGCGCGGTCCCGCGTGCGCGTGGCTCCCCCAGGCGTTCCCGAGACGTTTCGGATTCCACCGTAATCTCCTTCAATAGCTACTGATCCAGTCTAGGTGCGGCGGCATAGGTCATCGATCCGGCGCGACCGAGACAGCCCGTCACCTGATCGATTGCAGTGGCTGTGCGAGCACGACCTCCGGGGCGTCGGCCAGCGCGTTCGCCTCGTCGAGAAGCCCACCCAACTGCCGCGGGTACACGGTCTCGCCGTTGGCGGCCAGTTCGTCGATCAGTGTCGCATCGCACCCGCGGTGTTGAGGTAGGTAGGTCCGCTCCAAGCCCGAGCGTCCTGAATCCGAGGGTTCGAACCGCTTCGTCCGATGTATGAAATACATCTCCTGGCTACGAATCACCGACCCGTTGAAGTCGATGACGGCGTCTCGACGCCAGACCGGACCGATCATGTCGGCAGGCGCCACCCGCAGGCCGGTCTCCTCCCAGAGTTCGCGCGCAGCCGCCTGCGCCAGGGCCTCCCCCGCCTGGGCTGCCCCACCTATGGTGAACCACCACCGCGGCGCGGGCGCGGCCCCACCCGAGGCCGCCGGATCCGAACCGCACAACAGCAGCACGGCGCCATCGTGGTCCAGTAGCAGGACCCGAGCCGACCGGCGGGTGGGTGCCGGGACCTCCTCGCGCGTCGACACCTCCCCACCCTCAGAGATCTCGAAATAGCTTGGCAGCGAAGCTGTTCCACCGAGCCGCAGGGCGCGCACCAAGGGGCGTTCGCGCAGAGCCAGAGTGTCGCGGACCGCGTCATTGTGAAAGCGGCGAGCGAGCAACAGGCGTGCTTCGGCGTCGGCCAACTCCGCGACCAAGGGCAGCGGTAGCGACGCCGGGTCCACCCTGGCCAGCGCCGCAGACAGGTCGTTCTCGGCCACCTCGCGGCCCAACCGCGACGCGCGCTCGGCGGAGTCCGCCAGCGCGGCCAACCGTTTGCCGTCTGGCCCCACACCGTAGGCGTCAACCGCCACCGCGCGTGCCACTACCGCACGCCGGGCCAGTGCCCCGTCAAGGGCCTGCCACGACAGGTCGTAGCGCACGTGCAACCGGTCGAGCCGGTTGGCGGTCTGATACGCCCACAGGCCGACCCCGAGCACAGCGGCGACCACCACCATGATCGCGAACGCAGCTACCCATGGGATCAAGTCAACCCCCCGGTCGCTTCGCTCCTGGCCGACGATCCGACCTGCACCTTCACGCCCGCGCCCGCCACCGTCTCATAGACCCGCATTATCTGTTTGGCCACCACTGACCAGTCGTAGCGCTGCACCGATTCGGTTGCACGCTCGATATATCCCGCCCGGACGGCGTCGTCGGCGAGTACCTCGATCAGGCCGTCCGCCAACTCTGCCGAATTGTCCACAGCCACCAATCGCCCGGCCCTGCCGTTGTCCAACACCCGCCGAAACGCGTCCAGATCGCTGGCCACCACCGCGGTTCCCGTCGCCATGGCCTCCACCAGCACTATTCCGAAGCTTTCTCCACCGGTATTGGGGGCGCAATACACATCGGCGCTGCGCATCGCCGAGGCCTTCTCGGCATCGTCGACCTGGCCGAGAAAATGCAGGTGCTGCGCCAGCGGGCCGGCGTCGGCGCGCAGTGCGTCCTCGTCGCCGCGCCCCACGACCAGGATCTGGATATCGGCAAATCGTTCGACGAGCGCGGGCAGCGCCGCGAGCAGCACGGCCATTCCCTTGCGCGGCTCATCGAAGCGCCCCAGAAACAGCACAGTCTTTCCAGGACGCGGATACCCCGGCAGCAGCGGCGCCGAGGCGAATGATGCGACGTCAACCCCGTTGGGGATCTCGACGGCGTCGCTGCCCAGCGCCTCCATCTGCCAGCGCCGGGCCAGATCCGACACCGCGATGCGGCCGACGATCTTTTCGTGCATCGGTCGAAGAATGGGTTCGAACACCGACAAGGTGAGCGACTTCGTCGTCGATGTGTGAAAGGTTGCCACGATCGGGCCCTCAGCAATATTGAGCGCCAGCATCGACAGGCTCGGCGCATTCGGCTCGTGCAGATGCAGCACATCGAATTCGCCCTGCTGGAGCCACTTCTTCACTCTTCGGTGGGTGGCCGGACCGAATCGCAGCCTGGCCACCGACCCGTTGTAGGGAATCGGCACGGCCTTGCCGCCAGAGACCACATAGTCGGGCAGCGAGACATGCGCTTCGGCGGAGGCGGGTACGAGCACGCTGACCTCATGCCCATAGCCCCGCATCACCTCCGCAAGCTGCAGAATGTGTGACTGCACTCCACCGGGCACATCGAAGGAGTACGGGCAGACCATGCCGATGCGCATCAGGCCCGCCGCCTCGTCATGCGGCTACCCATCTCACGTCGCCTCCAGCCTGGCCCTGCGCTCATCGGACAGGTCGGCTAGCCATTGCGGCTGCAGCATGTGCCAATCGGCGGGGTGCTTGACAATATTTCGGGCGAACTGGTCCGCCAACGCCTGGGTGATGGCTGTGATGTCGCCCGAGGAGGTGTCCAGCTGCGGGTACACCCGAATGCCCCAACCATCCCCGTCGAACCAGCAGTGCGCCGGAAACAGCGCCGCGCCGGTCTGAAGGGCAAGCTTGGCAGGACCCGCGGGCAGCCGGGTCGGCTCGCCGAAGAAGTCAACCTGCACTCCGCTGCGGGTCAAGTCGCGGTCAGACATCAGACACACCACACCATTGTCGCCGAGCCGATCAGACAACACGTCGAACGCCGACCGCTCGCCGCCTGAATGCGGCACCACTTCGAACCCCAGGCTCTCCCGGTAGGCAAGGAACCGATGGTAGAGCGCCTCGGGCTTGAGACGCTCGGCGACAGTGGCGAACGTGCCGTAGTTCTGCGCCAGCCATACTCCTGCCATATCCCAGTTGCCGCTGTGCGGCAGCGCCAACACCGCCCCGCGGCCATACTCGAGCGCCGACCACACCATTTCGATGTCCTGCACAATCAACTGCTTGCCCAGCTCCGCGTGATCCATCGACGGCAACCGAAACGCCTCCCGCCAGTATCGGGCGTAGGAGGCAAGCGAAGCCCGCATCAGCTCATCGGGCACCTGCTCGGGCGCCACCCCGATCACGCGGGCCAGGTTCTTGCGCAGCTGCTCAGGCCCGCCATTGCGCGCCGCGAATTGCGAACCAGCACTGAACGCGTTGCGCGCCACGAATTCCGGTGCAGCGCGCACCAGTCGCCAACCGGCTGCATAGCCCCAATCGGTGAGGTGGGCACCCCAGGAGCCCCGGGACCGGACGCGGGCGCCCCGGTCGCTGTTCGACTTAGCCGAGTGCCGGGTCATGGTTCGTCGGTCTCGGGTTTCTCGCCGGTGTCGGTCACCTGGAGCAGATCCATCGCCCCGACCGACCTCCGCACGCTGTGCAGCCGCTGCCCTATCGTGACCACGCTGGCCACCGCGAGTATCCACATGGCGACGTCGAGCAGCCACGGCAGCGAGGCGAACGGAAGGTCGGAGAACGCCGCACCGGTCAAGATGATGACCAGCCGCTCGGGCCGCTCGATAAACCCGCCGTCGCCCGACAGACCGCTGGCCTCCGCGCGGGCCTTGATATACGAGATCACCTGCGAGGACACCAGACAGATCATCGTCGCGACCACAAGTTCTGCGCTTTCGCGTCCGAAAGCAGCCCACCAGAGCAGCCCGCAGAACAACGCACCGTCGCTGATGCGGTCGCAGGTGGCGTCCAGAACACTGCCGAACCGAGTCCCGCCACCGCGTTCGCGGGCCATGGCACCATCAAGCATGTCGGCCAGTACGAAGAACGCCACGACCACCGCACCCCAGCCGAGCCGACCGATCGGGAACAACGTCAGCGCGGCGAGCACCGCACCGGCGGTTCCGAGGATGGTGACCGCATCGGGCGTCAGGCCTAGTCGCAGCGCACCCCTAGCCAGCGGACGCGACAGCTTCACGTAGGCCGCGCGGGTCATCGGGTAGAAGTCACTCATCGCTGGTTGTCCCACTCAGTGGCCAGCAACTCACGGGTGTCCCTCAGCAATTGCGGGATGACCTTGGAGCCGCCGATGATCGTGATGAAGTTGGCGTCACCGCCCCAGCGCGGCACCACATGCATATGCAGGTGCTCGGCAAGGCTGCCGCCCGCCGATTGACCCAAGTTGAGGCCGACATTGAATCCGTGAGGTTGCGAGACTGATTTGATGACGCGAATCGCCTTCTGCGCGAACGCCATCAGCTCCGCACCCTCATCGAAGGTGAGGTCCTCCAGTTCGGACACCCTGCGGTAGGGCACCACCATCAGATGGCCCGGGTTGTACGGGTACAGGTTCAGCACGGCGTAGACCAGCTCGCCGCGAGCGACCACGAGACCGTCCTCGTCCGACATTGTCGGAATGTCGCTGAACGGCTCGGTGGCGGTTACCCGGCCCGTCTTCATCGGCGCCTCGGCGATGTAGGACATCCGGTGTGGCGTCCACAGACGTTGCAAGTGATCCGGGTCGCCGACGCCCCGGTCAACTATCGTGTCCTCCGGATCCACGTCAGCCCTCATCAGCGGGTTTGGTAACGACGAGTTCGGCGGTGGGCGTAGCGTTCTCCCGTCGCGCCACCCATTCCACAATGGCCTCGATCGCGTTGGCGCGCGGCACCCCGTTGATCTGGGTGCGGTCACCGAACCGGAATGACACGGCCCCGGCATCCACATCACGGTCACCCGCGAGCAGCATGAACGGCACCTTCTGGTTGGTGTGGTTGACGATCTTCTTGGCCATCCGGTCGTCGCTGCTGTCGACGTCGGCACGGATACCGCGTAACCGTAGTTCGGCCACCAACTCATCGAGGTAGCTGACATGGCCCTCGGCAACTGGGATGCCGACCACCTGCACCGGCGCCAGCCAAGCCGGGAAAGCACCGGCGTAGTGCTCGGTCAGCACGCCGAAGAACCGCTCAATCGAGCCGAAGAGCGCACGGTGGATCAGCACCGGACGCTGGCGAGTGCCATCTGGAGAGGTGTATTCCAACTCGAAGCGGTCGGGCATGATGAAGTCGAGCTGAATCGTCGACATCTGCCAGCTGCGCCCTAGCGCGTCGCGCACCTGCACCGAAATCTTCGGACCGTAGAACGCGGCACCACCGGGGTCGGGTACCAACTCCAGCCCCGACGACTCGGCGACTTCACGCAGCGTTTCGGTGGCCTCATCCCACATCTGGTCAGAGCCAACCGACTTCGTCGGATCTTTGGTCGACAACTCGAGGAAGAAGTCATGCAGCCCGTAGTCGGCGAGCAGGTCGAGCACGAACTGCAGCAGCAACGCCAGTTCATCTCGCATCTGCTCGCGGGTGGTGTATATGTGTGCGTCGTCCTGCGTGAAGCCCCGCGCCCGCGTCAACCCATGAACCACACCGGACTTTTCATACCGGTACACGGTTCCGAACTCGAAGAGCCGCAACGGAAGCTCCCGATAGGACCGACCACGCGAACGGTAGATCAAGTGGTGCATAGGACAGTTCATCGGCTTGAGGTAGTAGTTGTGTCCCGGCTTACGCACGGTGCCGTCGTCATTGAGCTCGGCATCGACGTGCATTGGCGGGAACATCCCCTCGGCGTACCACTCCAGGTGACCGGAAGTGACGTAGAGGGGCTCCTTGGTCAGGTGTGGGGTGTTGACGAATTGATAGCCGGCTTCGATGTGCTTACGGCGCGAGTAGTCCTCGAGTTCGTTGCGAACGATTCCACCATTGGGGTGGAAAACCGGTAGGCCCGAACCTAACTCGTCGGGAAAGCTGAACAAGTCCAGCTCGGCACCCAGCTTGCGGTGGTCGCGGCGCAGCGCCTCCTCGATGAGCTCAAGATGGCAGTCCAGCGCCTCCTTGGACTCCCAGGCCGTGCCGTAGATGCGCTGCAGGCTCGCATTGTTCTGATCGCCGCGCCAGTAGGCCGCCGAGCTGCGGGTCAGCTTGAACGCCGGAATGTAGCGGGTGGTGGGAATGTGCGGCCCGCGGCACAAGTCCCCCCACACTCGTTCACGGGTGCGGGGATTGAGGTTGTCGTAGGCAGTCAGCTCCTCGCCGGGACCGACCTCCATCACGTCGGGATCACCGGACTTGTCGTCGATGAGTTCAAGCTTGTAGGGCTCGTCGGCCAGCTCTTCGCGGGCCTGATCCCTAGACCCGAAGACGCGGCGAGAGAACAGTTGACCGTCCTTCACGATCTGGCGCATCCGCTTCTCGAGGGCCTCAAGATCTTCGGGGGTGAACGGTTCGGCGACCTCGAAGTCGTAATAGAAGCCGTCTGCTATGGGCGGCCCGATGCCGAGCTTCGCGTCGGGAAAGCGCGCCTGCACTGCCTGGGCGAGGACGTGGGCGGCCGAATGGCGGATGACGCTGCGTCCGTCGTCGGTGTTGGCCGACACCGGGACGACCTCGGTTTCGGCTTCAGGGGCCCATGACAGGTCGTGCAGCCGTCCGTCGGCGTCGCGGACAACCACGACGGCGTCGGGGACCCCCCTTGACGGCAGTCCGGCATCGCGTACTGCCTGCCCCGCGGTCATCCCCGCAGCGACCCGGATCGGGGCTGCTGGCAAGGAGCTGGCAGGGGCGCTCATCGCGGGCTCTCCAAACTTTTCAAAGGTGCTACCGACATGGTCGGGGCACAGCGGCGGCACTGACCGCGACCATGCTATCCGGGCCGACCCTCATCCCCCGATACCAATGGGGCTAACAAGCCACCCGTGCTCGATGTTGATCAGGCCCGCCGCCCAGTCGAGCACGCCGAACATCCATAACGTCACCACCACGATCGCCATCGTCAAGACAGCACCCAGCACCTGCACCCACAGGCCCTGCTGCTTGAACCAGCCCATGGCCGCGTCGTAACGGACCCGCGCGTAGGCCAGCAGTTTCCGGGCCCAGGCGAACTCGGTGGCCAGGATGGCCAGGCCGACGAACACGATCGCCCAACCCGGGCCCGGGTACGGGATGGCGATG
>JAHZKD010000525.1 GCA_022600605.1 Actinomycetes bacterium | reverse complement strand
GCGGCCGCCCAGCAAGGCGAGTTCGAGCCGATGTACAAGAAAATGTACGAGACGCAAAGCCTGTGGGGTGAGCAGCGGACACCGGCTGACGAAACTTTCCGCGGGTTTGCCGCCGAACTTGGTATCGACATGGCGGCGTTCGATGACGCCTACAATGACCCCGCCACAATCGACCGAATCAACTTAGATGTCGCCGACGGCAAGGCACTCGGTGTGAAGGGCACGCCGACCATCTTCCTCGACGGCAATCAAGTGCAGTTCAGAAGTTACGAGGATTTGTCGGCCGCAGTCGATCAAGCGCTCAAGGAGTAGCCGACGGGGCCGGAGGACACACCTGGGTAACCCGCTCGTTGGCCGGTGAGGTCGACTTTCACGCGCTAGCCGCGACAGACCAGGTTATTGTCGGCTTCGGCACCGCCTCCGGGTTGCGAGTCTCCACCGATGGTGGCGTGACGTGGTCACCCGGGGCCGCACTCGAGGCGTCATCCTTGGCGATAACGAACAGCGGCGTGTGTGCAGTGACCGATGCGGGTCTGCAATTCAGCAGCGAGACCGCCCGGTCTTTCAGCGCGGTGCCCGAAGCGCCCCCACTTGCGATAATCGTCGGAGCCCGCGACACGTTGTGGGGCGTCGACACCGAAGGAAATACCTGGCAATCGCAGGAGGGGCGCGACTGGCGCAACGCCGGCTCCGTCGGCGGAGTCGACGCACTGACCACCGACGCAACTAACGCGTACTCGGCAACCAACCAAACCCTGTATCGACTGGACTAGCGCCGGCGAAGATATTCCCATTCTCAATCAAAACAGCCGAGCGGTGGATTGACGGATATCGATGGCGGATGACGAGTGAACGCTCCGTCAACTCCGACAGATGGGCTATCGCCGGCGCAGCTCTGGGGCTAGCCGCCGATCGGTGTGAACGTCGCGGCTCGGTCGAGGCTGCGGGCTAGTCCAGCGGCGGTCGTCGCCAGGATTTCGTTCGCGTTTCTGAGGTAAAGCTGCGATGTCGACGGTACTGATCATGGCGCGTTGATCCCATGGAAGGTCTCGTAGTTCGGATATCGGGGTCACGTACAGATGCTCATTGACCCTGACGAGGTTGGACCTTGTCCTGTAGGGAGCTTGGCCCCGACCGGAGTAGCCTATATACGTAACTAGGGCTGGAGAAGCATGAAGCGTCAGCACTATGCTTGGTATGCGGTCGCTTTGGCGATTTTGATCGTCGGTTCTGCCTGGGTAGGGGTTCCAGCTGCGACGTTGTTGATCGCGGTTGTGGTGCTGACATGCCCGCTAATGATGTTCATGATGGGCGGCCACAGTGATGGATCCGGCGCCGACTCCGAGGAGACGCACGGCCAGCGGCCCACATCCGGCCATTTGTAGGCGGCCGTCCACGCGTCCGCCGTGACGGGGCAGTTAGCCTCTAGCTTGAGGCGTTGACGCATTTATTTCACCGTGACCCGGCGGAACACCACGACGGCGGTCGCGGTGAGCGCGGCGAGCCATCCGAGCGCCAGTAGCAGGGCTCCGGTCTCGTCGAAGCTCGATGTGAAGGCGCCGTCCATCATTACCCGGATTGCGCCGTGGGCGGGCATGAACTTGCCCCATGCCGGTGGGGCGGCGTCGAACATCGCGTTCTGGGCTAGGCCGATATCGATGAACGGGATCACCAATAGGAGGTACAGGCCCCCGAGGCGACCGAAGATCGGGCCGACGATCACGCCGATCGTGGCATAGGTCAGTGCGACCAGTACGTTTGCCCCGACGAAAATCGGCCAGCTCATCGCGTGGAAGCTCACCGCGGTGACGCCGATCGAGACCCCCGTTGCGATCAGGGCCGCCGCCGCGATCACGGTCATGCGCACAGCCAGGATCTCACCCCGTCGAAACCGAGTGAGAGACAGGCGCCGGTCGGCCTGGGCCGAGTCCAAGATCACGAACAGACCGGCGAGGGCAGCCAGAAACCCGATCGTGATGGGCACCATGATCGCACCGTGGACATCAGCCATGGAGATGATCGAGAAACTCTGTTTGCCGTTCTCGACGAGCTCCACCAGGGTCGGTTCCTCAGGGGTGACCGCGATCGATGACGAGATGAACGCGACCGGTAACCCGATGATGAGAATCCACATCACCGGCATCCGTTGTAACTGGCGGCCAGCTGCAACGAGTGCGACTGTCATCCGTCGACGAGCGGGGCTGGTAACTCTGGTCGCATGCTCGTAGGGGCGCGTCGTCACCATCAGTGTCACCGCCGCCACGCTCACACTGCCAGCCGCCCACAACAGGGACAGGCCGAGATCGCCGAGGGCGCCGCTATGCCCGGAGGCGACGTCGGTGATTATCAGAGTAGGGAAATGCAGCGGAAAAAGTCGGAGTGCAGTCGCGGTGCCGCCCATCGCTGGACCGAAGAACACGTCGAAGATCCAGGCGAACACCACGATCAGTGACCCGTTCATCTCTGAGCGCACCAGAGCGCCCACCAGCACCCCGAACCCTGCGTAGATCAATGCAGACAACACCGTTGCCCCGATCACCCTCCAGGTTCCGGCCACATCGGTGCGTATGGCCAACGCCACCAACGCCGCTGCCGACGCCACAGCAGCCAGCGTCAGCGTCGACACCAATCGTGAAACCACCACCCGGCCCGCACCGGCCCCGGCTGCGGCCAGACGCCGATCGGCCTCACGGGACTGGGATACATGGAAGAACCCCGCCACCCCGGCCAATACTGCAGCGGCCCATCCGGCGGTGGCGGCCTCGACCTCTCCGACATCGGCGACACCCCCCAGGATGTCGGCGAAGTCGGCCAAGGCGCCGGCGGACAGAATCACGAAGACCACCGGGACCACGGCGATCAGCACCACGTTGAGCGGGCGACGCCAGTACTCGGCCAACCATCGGCCGGTGAAACCCAAGACCACGCTCATCGTGGCACCGTGCGCCCGTCGACCAAGTCATAGATGCGGTCGAAGCGCTCCTCATCTGCGATGAAATGAGTGATGATCAACAGGCTGGCTCCGGCATCTCGTCGCTGGGCAGTGAGCTGCCAGAACCGTTGGTAGGTGTCCCAGTCGAATCCGGCGTAGGGCTCGTCCAGGAACAGCAACGCCGGATCGTGCAGCATCGCCAGCGACAAGTTCAGTTTCGACCGCGTCCCGCCGGAGAGCTCCTCGACCCTGGTCTCGGCGAACCGAGCAAAGTCCAGCTCCTGGTACAAGTGCTCGCGCGATCTCGCCAGTTCACCCGGGTCCAGCCCGTACGCCACACCGAACAGCTCAAGATGCTCAGCACAGCTCAGCCGCTCGTACAGCACCGGCACCTGTGGGCAGTACCCGAAGCTCGGTGTCCGTTCCACCGTGCCCGCATCGGCGGCCAGATCACCAACCAGCACCTTCATCAAGGTGCTCTTGCCCGAGCCGTTCTCGCCGACCAGCCCGACCACCTCGCCGGGTCGCAGGTCCACGTCGGCGCCTTTCAGCACCGGCAACGTCCGGCGCCGCGGCCACCAACCCCGCCGATAGGCCTTCCATACCCCGGCGGCAGTTAGCACCCGTCCCGAAGTACTCGCTGGCGGGAACCCGCTCGCTGGTTTTGGCGAGTGCTCAGACTCCGCACTGCGGTCGATGGTCATGAAATTCTCCTCCTCCCCATCACGCTTCATCACGTCCTCCTCACCGCCCGAGAGCCCGAGAGGCCTCAAAGCCGTCTCATCACTCGCTTTGCCGTAAATCGCTGTTTCCAATATACCCAATACCCCTATAGGGTATTAGGGTATATCTGGTAGATGGTTGGCCGATGTCGCGAATAGAGGTGTTGAGATGGGGATTTCCGAGGTGATCGTGGTCGTGGCGGCCGTGGCGATCGTGGGGTTCTTCTGGTGGTTCTTCTTCGGACCCAAGACCGCTTCCCGGGCCCAAGTGGTGGGCGGGGCGCAGGAGGTGGACGTCACGGTCAAGGGTGGCTACTCCCCCTCGGTGATCCGGGTGACCGAAGGGGTTCCGCTGCGGTTGCGGTTCGACCGTCAGGAGTCTGGTGATTGCACCTCGCGGGTCGTGTTCGCCGATTTCGGCGCCTCGAAGACGCTGCCGGCGTTCGGCACGGCGATCTTGGAGTTCACCCCGGATAAGGTCGGGGAGTTCGATTTCGCCTGTGGAATGAACATGATCCACGGCACCCTGGTCGTCGAACCCGCCGACGGCTCCACATCAACAACCGATGCTGGCGGCGACCGTGAGGTCGCCGCTGCGGTCGGTGTCGGCCCGTCCACCGAGGCCAGCATCGTGACCGAGCGGGTCGAGTTCCGCGTCTCCAACATGTCGTGCGCGTCGTGCGTGGTGAACATCGAGTCCGTCCTCGGCGAGCTTCCCGGAGTGGACAGCGTCGAGGTGAGCTTCGGGACCGAAAGGGCATTAGTTGATTTCGACCCAAATCAGATAACAACAACCGAAATCCAGGCCGCGGCCAGTAACGCCGGCTACCGCCTGGTGCCCCGGACAGAAACGGGATCGACCGGCGCCGAGGACACCGAATCCGCCGAACGTCAAGCCGAGATTCGCGACCTGTCCCGGCGAGTGGCGTTGGGCGCGGTACTTGCCACACCGGTGATGGTGGCGGTCATGGCGAAGGACCTGTTCGGCGCCAGCTGGGTCCCGCAGTTCATGTTGAACCCGTGGTTCCAACTGGTCCTGATCTCTCCGGTGATGTTCTACTGCGGCTGGCCGATCCACCGGACCGGCTGGCTGACATTGCGGCACCGCAGCGCCGACATGAACAGCCTGATCACCATCGGCACCATCGCCGCCTTCGGCTACAGCCTGCTGGTGACGCTGGCGCCCATGGCGGTACCCGAACATGTGCGTGAGGTCTACTACGAAGCTGTCGGGGTTATCATCACGTTGATCCTGCTGGGGCGGCTGTTGGAGGTGCGGGCCAAAGCCGGCACCGGAGAAGCGATCCGCAAACTCATTGGCCTGCAGGCCAAGACCGCCACCCTCATCCGCGACGGCGCCGAAGTCGAGGTCCCCGTCGAGAACGTCCTGCCCGGCGATGTCGTCCTGGTTCGCCCCGGCGAGAAGGTCCCCGTCGACGGGGTGATCATCGAGGGACGCTCCACCCTGGATGAGTCGATGGTCACCGGCGAGTCCATCCCGGTGACCAAAGAAACCGGCGACACCGTCATCGGGGCCACCATCAACCAGACCGGCGCGTTCCGATTCGAGGCCACCAACGTCGGCGCGGACACCATGCTGTCTCAGATCATCACGCTGGTCGAACAGGCCCAGGGCTCCAAGGCCCCCCTCCAGCGCCTCGCTGACCTGGTGTCGTC
>JAHZKD010000524.1 GCA_022600605.1 Actinomycetes bacterium | reverse complement strand
GCCACCGCAATACCCGGCGTCGCCACCGCAATACCCGGCGTCGCCACCGCAATACCCGGCGTCGCCACCGCAATACCCGGCGTCGCCACCGCAATACCCGGCGTCGCCACCGCAATACCCGGCGTCGCCACCGCAGTACCCGAACTAGCGACCACGGTGCCGCAGGTCAACACGACCACAGTGCCGCAGGTCAACACGACCACAGTGCCGCCTGAGGACACCTTCGCGAGCCCGTCGCTGCTGCCGGCTGCACTGACTGATCCGCTGGGTGTTCCTGCTGGTCTCGCCTCGCTGTTGCCCTTCGGTACGCCGCTGGCCGGCTTGCTGCCGAGCGGGGAGGTATCCGCCGCACCAGCCGTTCCCGCTGAGCTCGCACCGGTGCCTGCACCGACAACGCCCCCGGGACCGGTGTTCACGCCGCTGTCGGCTTTGCCCTGACGTCCGTCCGCTTGCAGTCAACCGATCCACCGAACCCATTGGGGAAAAATGTCAACGAACAGGACGGCCCTCACTACAGCGATGGCGGTGGGCGCTTCGGCCGCTCTAGTCATGGTCGGCGTGTCGGGAGTCGCTCACGCTGACCCGGCGGCGACTCCGCTACCGATCGACGCTCTGCAGGCACCAGGCCTGCAAGCGGTGCAGAGTATCGGACCCATTATTCAACAGGCGGCGGCTGACCCCAGCAATGCCGCGTCGATGTTGATGGCCGCTGCCGCGGTATTGGCCGGAGACGTGGCCGCGCCACGACCATCCCGCGATGTCGCCTCGGCGGTCAACCAGTTCGTCGCCGAACCCGTTGCCCATCGGCCAGCTCACGGTTCGGCGCCCGGCGCCGAAGCGCACTTGCCAACGGGGGTAAATCCCGCGCATACGGTAGGCCCGATGCATGAGGCGCTACCGGAGAGCCCACCCGAGGTCGCACCCGCCGATGTCCCGGCCGCCGCACCAGACCCCGCGCTGGCCCCGCCACCAGACCCCGCGCTGGCCCCGCCACCAGACCCCGCGCTGGCCCCGGCACCAGACCCGGCGCTGGCTCCGGCACCAGACCCGGCGCCCGCCCCTCTCGCGGCGCCAGCACCGGGACCCGGTGAGGCAACACCCGGCGATGCGTCGGAATTCGGCCCGGATGCACCGGTCACACAAGACTTCCTGTACCCGTCCATCAGCAACGGCTGCCTGTCCGATGGCGGAAACGTGCTGGCAGCAGCGATCTCAGTGGCTGGCCCGAATGAGATTCCTGCACCGGGGCCGGGGCCCGGCCAGACCGCCTACGTCTTCACAGCGATCGGCACCCCTGCCCCCGCAGCCGAACAAGAGCTGCCGCTCAACGTCACCTGGGTTAACTTGACTACTGGTGAGTCGGGAAGCGCAACACTCACGCCGCATCCAGACATCAACCCGGCCGGCCCGACAACTCTGACAGCGATAGCCGACACCGGATCGGGCAGCATCATGTCGACGATTTTCGGTCAGGTCACCACAACCGAGAAGCAATGCCAGTTCATGCCGACGATCGGCTCCACCGTCGTCCCCTGAGGTACTGCGGCGTTGTTGCTACACCGCTGCGTCGAACTGGGATTCCCGGTTGTGAATCGTCGGGGATTCGCAGCCGGGAATCTCGCTTCGCGGCGGATCAGTAGGCCATAAAGAGGATGGCGTCGCGATCGTAGCTGAGACCAGGATGTGCTTCGGTGAGGTGGACTTGGGTCTTTTCGACCAGTTCGTCCTCGTCCTTGCCGGTGATGGCTTCTCCGCAGGGGCAGTTCAGGTGCGTCTTCACCCCTTCACAATGACACAGCAGCCCTGCTGGGGGGACGCGCTTGGTGGTCCAGCCGTAATGCGGCTTGGCGTTGGTGGGTCGCGGTCGATTGTTGGGCGAATTCGGCTGGGGTGAGTGCGGCGTGAGCGATGTGGTGCGGGCCAATGGCCTGGCATCATGGCCGGCCTGGCTGGTTCCCTAGTGCTCGTAGTAGCCGGTCGCGTGCCCTGCTCGGCAATCGGTTGATCAGAGCAAGCTGGGCCTTCGGCAGAATGCCGACGACGTACCGTTGTCGCGGCCGACGCGCAGTAAGTGCGGTCTCAACCACTGCTGCCACCTTCGTAGCTGGCACAGCCAACTTCTGCGACTTCGGAATCGACTTTTTCAATCCCGCTAGGTGTCGCTGGTACAGCTCCTGTGTCTGCAGTGGCATTGCGGCCGCGGTTTCTTCGGCGAAGGTATCCGCGGTGCGCCACATATCGGTATCGGTCTGTGCGGGTTCCACGATCACGACGGCGATGTTCCACGGTAGGAGTTCCATCCGCAGCGCATCCGCGACTGCCTCCAGCGCGAACTTCGACCCACAGTATGGACCGAACATAGGGAACGACACCTTGCCATTGAGGCTGGAAATGAATACCACTCGACCGCTGGATTCCCTCAACCGGGGAAGGACCGCCTGCGTCACCGCGATCTGGCCGACAACATTGATATCCAACTGCCGCCGGAGTTCCTGTGGCGTCACCACTTCCATCGGACCTCCCACCACGACACCGGCGTTGTTGACCACCGCGTCGAGCCGATCAGGCAGCGAATCATTAAGAGCAGCAATATGATCAGCATTGGCAACGTCGAGCATCACGGGAGTGAAACCTGCTGCGGTAAGCCGCAGTATATCCCGCTCATTGCGCACCCCGGCGATAACGTCCCAGCCCCGAGAGGCAAGGTGGGAAGCGATCGCCGAACCGATGCCGCGTCCGGCGCCAGTCACCAACACAGCAGGCATAGCGGCGACTCTAGTCTGAGGATGACCCGTTTAGTGGTCTAGTCGCTATGCGGCTTGGGTGCCGCCTGGGTTAGTCGGTGGCGGTGCGCCCCGCGTCGGGCTCAAGGCGCAAATTCTTGCCCCGGCCCGCCCGGTTTACAAGTCGCCCAGATCGTCAGGTACGTCGACGGCATGGTCCCGGAGCGCCTCCAAGGGCACCACCTCGAGGGTGCGCTCGTGGGTGGAGGCAAGTACTACGGGGGCGGCGCAGCCTTCGCGATGGGCCCGAAGCCAGTTCAGCGCGGTGACGCACCAGCGGTCGCCCGGCACAAGACCGGGGAACCGGTACTGGGGCATCGGCGCCGACAAGTCGTTGCCGATGGAGCGCTGGTGCTCCAGGAACTCAGGGGTCACTACGGCGCATATGGTGTGCCGGCCGAGGTCCTCGGGTCCGGTTGAGCAGCAACCGTCGCGGTGGAAGCCGGTGAGCGGATCGGTGCCGCACGGTTCCAGCGGGCCGCCCAGCACGTTGCGATCAGACACCGGCTCAGTATGTCCCGTCTCGGGTTTGATGTCCGCCTCGGGCGGGTGCCGAATAGGACCGTCTCACGTTGAGCGCGATCGCCGTCGGTGACCGATGGTGCTCAGCTTGAAGATGTGGTGATGAGATCTCGAAGATCGATCAGCCCGGCATCGGTGGCGGCCGCATCCCATGCCGGACCGTCGTGGCTGAAGCCGTGTTCGGCGCCCGGGTGAATCACTATCTGGCAGTCGGGGTGATCAGCGAAACGCCGGGTGATGGCCTCGATGGCCGCGGGTGGCGTTATTGGATCCTCATCGCCGAAGTGCAGTCGTAACGGAGCGCTGAGCCCGTCGAGGATGTCGAGTACTGCTTCCATGCGGCTGCCGTGCCAAGTCACCACTCCCGACAGCAGTCCTCGTGCCGCTCCAACGAGAACCCAGGGGCCGCCGAAACAGATTCCGAGACCGATAACGCGACCGTTGGACTGCTGGCGGACCCATCGGCTCACCGCATCGACGTCCTCTTGGCACTTGAGTCTGTCCAACTCCTCCAGCCGGGCCAGGGCGGCATCGACGTCGCCGTAAGGAATGCAGCCGCCGCCCTGGCGCCAAAACGGGTCCATCACCGCGGCGAACGCCACATCGGACAACGAGGCCATTTGATCGAGAAGGTCGGCTGCGGGCCCGAATATCGAAGGCACGACGACCACTCCGGCGAGCGACGCATCTTGGGCGCCGGCGACGTGAACCGGCACCCCACCATCGGAGACGGGAACGAGTAACTGACGAGTGGTCATCGCTACATTCTGCGCTAGGCCGCTAAGCCCGCGCAGCGTGGCGCGCGGTCGAGCCGCGCGGGCCCGCTTCGCCGGTGAGCTCTCCAATCACGTTCAACATCTTGAGGGTTCGGCCCGTCACCGTAACCGTGCCTCAAGATCGACATCGCCGAGTTATACGACGGCTATTGCGTTTCCACGATCCATTCGCGGGCCTCGGCAGCCTCAGCAACGGGGAACAGACGTAGGTCACCTGGTATCAGGAATCCGAAGAACTTCACCGAGTGCGCGATCCAGTCCACGTCCGTCACCACTGCAAAGCGTTCCCAGTTACGAAGGTGACTGAATCCGACCTTCGTGTCCTCCCACATCGCCCCTGGGGCTATGCCATCCAAATCCGGCCCGATTTCGTAGTAGATCCCTATCTTGTTGTGCCGCTGCAGCTTGTCTTCAATTTCCGGTATCAGCACCGTTTCGTAATCCGACTTCGTGACATGCCCATGACAGGCAAAGGCCGCAACGTTGTCGGGAAAGTTGCTCAACTTCTCAATCACAGATTCCTCCAACACAAATAGATGTCCAGTGAGTCCGATGATCCCGGCCGTTGAAGCCAGTTTGTAGAGCACAAGGCCCTCAAAAATTGCCTGGCGGGCTTCGCTGGGCCGGACTACCCAGGCCTGGCGGCCTTCGCTGCGGCCTTGGCTTGCTTCTTGTACATACGCACCTTCGTCAGAGATCCGGCGTCGTTCACGTCCGCCACCGACATATGCGTGCCTGCGTCGCCGTAATCACCTGCTGCAGCCCGCCATCCCTTCGGTGTCACGCCGTATTGCTTACCCAGTAGCGCCAGGAAGATCTTGGCTTTCTGTTCACCGAACCCAGGCAGCGCCTTAAGTCGCCGAAGCACGCCCGGGCCATCGGGCTCTCCTGCCCTCCACAGCGCCGAAGCATCGCCGCCGTACTCATCGACGATCACCTGGGCCAGCGCCTGCAACCGCTTGGCCATTGAACCCGGAAACCGGTGTATCGCAGGGGTTTGTGCGCACAGCGCAGCAAAATCGGAGGGGTTGTAGTCAGCGATCACCCGTACGTCGAATCCGTCGATCCGGTCGTGGATCTTCTTGGGGCCCCCGAACGCCACCTCCATCGGGATCTGCTGATCTAGGCACATCCCAACCAAGAGCGCGAACGGATCTTCGGAGAGCAGTTGGTCGGCTTCCGGATCCTGTGCCAGGCATAGCTCGGCAGTCATAGCGTGAGCCTACCGGTACCCCAGACACCAACAGGGATTGTGAGCGGGACCTATCTGGCGGTCCAGAAGGTATGCCGCCCGGGGTGGGTGGGTAGTCGTGACTCCTGGATGACTGGAATGATCCATCCAGTATCTAGGGCCATCGCATCCCTCTCACGGAAAGCAACTTGCCATGACCGCAACAACGGCAGTCTCCGCTGATCAGCTTGTCGAGATGTTGGAAATTCTCGACAACCGCAACGATCCGAGTCGGCTGCACGCTCTTGCAGCGCCGGACCTGCGCCACTACTCCTCCGCCATCGGTGACGGCGTGCAGGCATGGGCCGCCTACGCTGCGGCCTTTGGCGAGGCCAGTCCCCTGGTCGCGGTGCACTGCACCGTCGCTGAGGGGAACCGGATCGGAATTCACGCCCACTACCGCTGGAACGTCAACCGCATGATCGACGACGGCCCCGGTGTCGCGGGCAAGGTCAAGGTCAACGAGCATTGGGATGTTCTCCAAGCCGACTTCACCAGCCCCGGCGGCCACACTTTCCCCGGCTGAGCCGACAACAGATCCTTGGAGCGCCTATGCCATCTGACACCAAGAACCGCCTCACCGACGCCGTGCTGCTGTCCCTGCGCGAGCACGGCTACGCCGGCACAAGCATGCAGGACCTCCTGCGCGGCACCGGCGTGTCTTCGAGCTCGATGTACCACTTCTTCCCGGGAGGGAAAGAAGAGTTGGTCGCATCCGCAGTCCGGAGCGCCGGACTCGCCGCAGCCGAGCAGATCGCCGACGTCCTTGAGCGCCACGAGCTCACCGAGGCGATCACCATCATCTTCGATGCTTCGGCCGCGGAGATGGAGGGCAAGAACTTCAGGTTAGGTTGCCCCATAGGCGTTCCGGCCACCGAGGCGCCGGCCGACTCGGTGGCAATCCGGGAGGCGGTGGCGGAGGTTTTCACGGCGTGGGCCGCCGCGTATGAGACGGAGCTTCGCACGTTCGGCTTGCGATCCAAGCAAGCGACGATGCTCGGCCGCTTCATCGTCACGGCATACGAGGGTTCGGTCACCCTCGCCCGCGCCACCCGCACCACCCAGCCGTATCAGGACGCGAAGGCAATCGTCATCGCGCAGATCACCCGTTAAGAGCATGACACCGTGGACTTCGAACGACAGACAATTGATGGCTACAACCTCAGGCCCGCCCGGGCCCACAACGGTGGCTGACCGACGGTCCTCATAACCAATGCCTTCCCACAGTCCATCCGCTGCTGGGAATCACTCCGGGAACGACTAGCCGAAGACTTCGACCTCCTCGCTGTCGACGTGCCGGGGTTCGGCAGGGCGACCGGGTCAGGTTCGGTTATGAGACCCTCCGCCCAGGCAGATGTTTTGGCGCGACTGATGGACGCCAATGGGATTGACCAGGCATTCGTGATCGGGCCCGACGTCGGCACCCCGGTCTCACTGTGGCTCGCATCGAGTCGACCTGAACGCCTTCTGGGAGTCAACATCTACGACGACGCCGGCCACTTCTCTCACGAGGACGCTGACAACCAGCGGCTGCAGCGGTTCCTCACATTCGCCAAGACCCAGGAATCCCACAACCGACGTGCCTGACGGGCACCGCGGCCACCTGTCTACAGACCCCGAATTCGTGGCTGTGGCTGAGTGAGTCCTTCTACCTCAAGTTGGGCGTCAAATGGTTCCTCACACCACTATTCGCGCGCGACCTAGAGCAAAAAACGCTGGCCGGAGGGTGGGCCGAGTAGCCGATCTCCGTCCGGCAGGGCCAAGTACTGACGTCTGTATGTTCCTCGCCGATGGCGAACCGCGATATCCACCTAGACGCAGTTCGAGTTTGGCGCCCGCGCTAAGATCCGCAGATGCCTACGGGGAT
>JAHZKD010000523.1 GCA_022600605.1 Actinomycetes bacterium | reverse complement strand
TACGAGCTGAACGGTGGCCTCCGACGCGGCCGCTGAGTGCTGGGTGTCCTGGATGTTGACGTACCAGAAATCGGTGTAGGTGTAGCAGACCATTAGCGTGGCGGTGTTGCCGTTAACGGATGTAACGCGGACGTTCTTCATATGTAGTCCGTCGTTGTAATGGCTTGTCTGGGTGTGAGTGTCGTACTCGTTCATTCTGCCGAGTTTCTGCGCGGCTTCTCTGAGTGCACGGTATGCGCTGGCCGCTTCTATGCCGCCGCTACCGGATGTAAGGATCGGTTCGATCACGGCATGGAACTGCGTGGAGGCGCTACCGCCCTGGTTGTGGTCAGCGTTGTAGGCACTGGTCGCGGGCCAAATGGTGGTGGTGTAACGATCCACGATCTGTTGTCTGTTCACGGCGGGTTCCGCCTTCACGGGCTCGCTGGGTGAGCTGCACGCTAGGAGGGCGACCATCGGGAGCAGCAGGGTGACGGTGATTTTCATGGCAATCTCAGGATATCGGTGGTCCCGTGGCCCGCGATCTTGTCGACTTGCACAGGTTCGCCTGATTGTGGGGCGTTGATCATGAATCCGTTGCCGATGTAGATGCCCGTGTGTGCCGTGCCGCTGCCTTGGTAGGCACCGGAGCCGCCGAAGACAAGCACGTCGCCGGGCTGCGCTTTCTCGGCGACGACGGCGCTGCTGGGTATCCCACCTCCGGGCCGGGAGAAGTGTGAATTGGTGTCGATTGCGTTGGTGCCCTGACCGACGTCGAACCCGGCGCCCTGTTGGACGGAGTACCGGACCAAGCCGCCGCAGTCATAGCCCACACGATCCCAATCGTGCCACCTGTTTGCGCCATCGCCGTTGTCGCCTTGGCCCGGTGATGGGCCAGACGCCGACTTATTGCCACCCCAGGCATAGGTCGTGTTTTGTTGCCCCGCTGCATGGGCCAGCGCGTCGATGGCCTTGTCTCCGGTAGGTGTTCTCGGGTCGGGCAGCGGATCACCTGGTGTGAAGGTGCTGAGGCGCTGCCGCCATTCATCGGCGGAGAGTCCGGCCAACAGCGGTGACGGGGCCGCGTTATCTGCTAGGTGGTGGCTGACATCCGGTGACGTGTTGTCTCTGGTCGACTCGGTGGGAAATGGTATTTGGTTTCCCTGTGCGGGCAACGGCAACTGATCGGCCGGTGTCGTGCCGTCGGGCTTGGGTGTGTCGGCAGGTTTCGGAGGTGGGGCGGGCGTGTGCTGTGGTGCAGCGGTTCCGCATGCGGCGTACATCGCTTCGGCCATCTCGGCGGATACATTGGTTGCCCGCGCCAGGATGGTGTCGAGTTTGCTCTGCCCCTGTTGCATGGCCGTGATGTATTGCAGTGCCGCCGAGCCGCCAGACGTGGGAATCTCGCCGACGACCGTGCCCGGCGGTGCGATGGTGAACCGGTTCCGGGCTAGATCGGACTTCAGCTGTTCGTAATCGGTCTTAACACTGCGAAATTCGGGATATATCTGTGTCAACTTGTTGAACACGGCTTCGGCTTGCCTGCCTTGACCATCAATGTCGACTCGGACTCGTCCGTGCAACGCGCGCCATGCGTCGGCAGCCTCTCCGCCCCAGGCGGATAGATCCACCGTCGAGTGATTCAACGTGTCGCCGAGCTTCTTCAACGACTCGTTGGCGTTCTCGGTCGCCCCCATCAGATTCTCGAACGACCGCAGATTCCATTGCTCCAGCTCATCGGAGGTCGTCATAACCCCATGTCGAGATGGTTGACAATTTCCCCTTGGGTCTCGTCAGTGGACACGTACCTTGCGGCGGCATCCTGCGAATCCATCCCCATTTCCTCGAGCTGCGCGTGAGTTGCCCAACGCTGCTCAGTCCATGAAGCGACCATTGCCTGCAACGCACCCGCGGCCTCCACGGGTATCCCCGGTGCGGCCGCTTCCGCATCGTCGTGATGAGCAACATGCTCGGCGGCCGACACTGACATCGCCGCCAGCATGCTCTCGCCGGCCCTGTGCAAATCCTCCGGCTGAACCCGTAGTGGCTCCACCATCCGCTCCTGATATCTCACGCCGCGAATCGCAGCGCGGCACCTAGGCCAATTTACCGCCCTGTCGGCGTGCCTGACCGCATCAATTTAGGTCAGCTGACTGACCTCTTCGCCGATGTTGACCCCTGGTCTGACCGTAGCGCCCTTAGATCCCGTCGATGGTGATGGCAAGAAGGTCTCCGAGCACTGGGACGAGCACGGTAACCGCGTCGCCGACTAGACCGATACCCTGGTCGGGTGCCTTTCCGTAAGTTGCTTGCTACGATCGCGATCATCGGGTTGCTCGCCAGCGGTGTTGGCGTCGCCTCGATGTTCATCTTCTCCGATCGCTCGCAGCAGCAGGCGCAGGCGCCACGTCGCACGCCGCCCAAGCCACCCCCGCCGTCGGTCCCCACCGTCAAGGAATTTCTGGTCGGTGTGGTCGTCACCGACCAGAACTGCGACCCCGCGGGCGCCTGCCTCTACACCTATACGATCGACCCGAAATACGTTGGTCTGCATCCCTTTCCGGAGACGCCGTTCACTGTGGAGTACGAGATCACGGGTGGGCATGAGCCCCAGCCGGGCCAGTTCACCGTCACTGGAGACACCGCAGAGATCCTCAAAGACGTCACCGTAGAAGGGCCCCCAGGTGCCAACCTGCAGGCCGATGTGCTGCGGATCTTCGATAGTCCTCAGTCATTTTCTGATAGCCCTCAGCCATGACGGCGTCTTCGGTGCCTTCCCCGCCCAGCCGGTGGATCCGCAACTTCCAGCCGTCCCCCACCGCTCGCATGCGGCTGGTGTGTTTCCCGCACGCCGGAGGTTCGGCCAGCTACTTCTTCCCGCTGGCGAAAGCTCTAACCCCCGAATTCGATGTGTGCGCCGTGCAGTATCCAGGCCGTCAGGACCGCTACCGCGAGCCCTTTGTCGACAACATCGACGACATGGCCGACGAGGCGTTCGCGGCACTGGAGCCGCTGGCTGAGGTGCCGGTCGCGCTCTTCGGTCACAGCATGGGGGCGGTTTTGGCATTCGAGGTCGCCCGACGCTTGGAGGCCTCGGCCGGCCGCGGGCCTGTCCTGGTGTTCGCCTCAGGGGCCCGGGCGCCGAGCCGGTACGGCGACCGGTGGGGAGACAAGGGTCCGGTAGGAGACGAAGAACTCATGGCCTTGATGCGTGAGCTCGGCGGTACCGACCCAAGGGTGCTGAACGACCCCGACGTGCTGGCGGCCTTCCTGCCTGCGTTCGGCAACGATTACCGGGCGCTGCAGACCTACCACCGCGGGACCGAGGTCGGCATCCGCGCACCCGTCATAGTGATGGCGGCGACCGACGACCCGAAAACCAGCTTGGCGGATGCACGCGCGTGGCACGAGCACACCATCGGCGGCATCGACGTGCATACCTTCGCCGGTGGACATTTCTACCTGGAGAAGCAGCCGCAGCAGGTGATCGACGTCATCGCGAAGAACCTGCGGGTATTCGACGACTGCTAACGGGTGGGTACGACGCCCTCTCGGACGGCTTTGCCTCAGTTCAAGTCTCAGTTGAAGTCCGGTGTCAGCATGGCCTTACCCGTACGAGTCTGCCCGACTCCGTCGATCCAGGTCAGATCGACCACATCGCCCGGGTAATGCCTATCAAGCACGGATGTCAGGGTGTTCGATGAGTTCAGCAGTACACCGTCGAGGGTGATGAGGATGTCGCCGTCGAGCAATCCCGCCTGCTCGGCGGGCCCACCGCGCAGCACCTCCTGGATCAACACGCCCGGCTCGTCGCGCGGAGTGGTACGTACGCCGACGCCGAGTAGGACCGGTGGGCCGATGTGGACCGTGTCGGAGGGGATTCCGGCTCGGATCTGGTTGGCCACCCCCATTGCATCATTGATCGGGATCGCAAACCCCTTGCCTCCCGGCCCCATCCGAAAGTTCACCGATGCGGCCGTGGTGATCCCGACGACCTGCCCGGCTCCATTGACCAGGGGACCGCCAGAGTCGCCGGCGCGCACAGGGGCAGCGAATTCGATGAGGCCCATCAGCTCGTCGGTGCTGCCGGTCAGCGTGTCCTCGGCGTTGACCGTGCGCCCAAAGCCGGTCACCGTGCCCATCTCCCAAGTTAAGGGAGCATGGCTGCCCATCGAATTCCCCAGCGCTACGACGGGTTCGCCCGGAACCAGCAGGTTCGAGTCACCGATGATTGCTGCCGGTACCCCGCCGGCGCCGAGCAACTGCATGACGGCAATGTCGCGGCCGCGGTCGTAGCCCACCAGGACTGCTGGGTAGGACCTGCCGCCGACTGTCCCGGTGATGCGATCGGCGCCCTGAATGACGTGGAAGTTGGTCATGACCTGCCCGCCTGGATCCAACACAACGCCAGTCCCCAGCCCGATGACGCCCTGGTAGTCGACCTCAGTGTCGATGCGCACCACCGCAGGTTCCGCCAGGCTCGCTGCCCGGCCCATATCATCTGGCATGGCGGCCGCCGGCGCTACGAAGGCTAACGGGGCAAGCAGAGTCAAGGCCGCTGTCAGCACGATCAGCAGGCTGCGAATCGACCGAATGGGGCCCATGGTCGTCAATAGTGGCGGGGCTGATGGCTGCTGTCGACGTTGTGCCCTCGTCCCGGCCCTAGGCGGCGACGCCGTGGCGGCCCTAACGGGGTCCCCTGCGGCGGCTTCGGTGGCCGGTGACGATTCGGTGACTGGGGCACACGCAAGGCCGATCTGCGCGGGCGCGTGGCCCATAGTCCTCCTCAAGCTAATAGCCCGGGGTGCGACCGTGCCGTCGGGCATGAAGCCGCACCCCGGACAGGGTGCGGAGGATAGGGGATTTGAACCCCTGAGGGCTATTAACCCAACCCGCGTTCCAGGCGAGCGCCATAGGCCACTAGGCGAATCCTCCGTCGGCCATGGTAGCCGACCCCCACGGTGACCCCGGAGATCCTCGTGGTGGTCGCGCGGCGGCAGGCCACTGCGGGCGCGTACTACAATCTCGTTGGACCCCGCGCGGCGTCTATCCTGTGAACTCCCCCAGGGCCGGAAGGCAGCAAGGGTCAATGGGCTCTGGCGGGTGCGCGGGGTCCCCTGACGTCCCGAGAGATTTATGCACGACGGTGAAAGGCGCACGGTGTCGTTTCAGTCGCTGAGCCGGGACGAGCTGCTGGCAAGGCACGAAACTCAGAAGCGCAACTACGCCGATCTGAAGGCCAAGGCGCTTCATCTGGACCTCACGCGGGGGAAGCCGTCGGCCGCTCAACTCGACCTGTCCACGAAGTTGCTTGAGCTGCCGGGAACTGGACACGACGCTTTCCGTGACGGGGAGGGCACCGACACTCGCAACTACGGTGGTTTGCACGGTCTACCTGAGCTGCGGACGATCTTCGGCGAACTGTTGGGCATTCCGGTGCCCAATCTGATCGCGGGCAACAATGCCAGCCTTGAGTTGATGCATGACGTCCTCGTGTACTCGCTGCTGCACGGCGGCGTCGACTCACCGCGGCCCTGGATTCAGGACATTCAGGGTGGCGCGGGCATCAAGTTCCTATGCCCGTCGCCAGGTTACGACCGCCACTTCGCACTTGCCGAGACCATGGGCATCGAGATGATCACCATCCCGATGTGCGAGGACGGCCCGGACGTCGACCTGATCGAGGAACTCGTTGCGGCCGATCCGGCGATCAAGGGCATGTGGTGCGTTCCGGTGTACTCGAACCCGACCGGCACTACCTATTCCTGGGATGTAGTCCGGCGGTTGGTGCAAATGGAAACGGCAGCCGGCGATTTCCGGCTCATGTGGGACAACGCATACGCCGTGCATACGCTCACCCATGATTTCGTCCGGCAGGTCGATGTCTTGGGTCTGGCGGCGACGGCCAATCATCCGAACCGGCCGATCGTGTTCGCCTCGACGTCCAAGATCACCTTCGCTGGGGCGGGGATCAGCTTTCTCGGCGGATCGCTGGGCAACATCGCCTGGTACCTGCAGTACGCCTCCAAGAAGTCGATCGGTCCTGACAAAATCAACCAGCTCCGTCACGTGCGGTTTTTCGGTGACGCGGACGGGGTGCGTCTGCACATGCAGCACCACCAAGAACTGTTGGCCCCGAAGTTCGCGTTGGTGTTGGAGATCCTCGAGGACCGCCTCGGTGACGCCAAGATCGCCTCCTGGACCGAACCCAAGGGCGGCTACTTCATCAGCTTGGACGTCCTGCCCGGGACCGCCAAACGGACGGTGGCGCTGGCCAAGGACGCAGGTGTGGCGGTGACCGAGGCCGGAGCATCATTCCCGTACCGGACTGATCCCGAGGACAAGAACATTCGGATTGCTCC
>JAHZKD010000522.1 GCA_022600605.1 Actinomycetes bacterium | reverse complement strand
GAACAAGTTGAACAGGGGCACGCTACCGCCGTTGCCGCCGCCACCACCCGCAAATCCGACGCCGCCGGTCTCGCCAATAGTGAACGCATCGGCGCCCGTGCCGCCCTTGCCGCCCGTGCCGCCGGCTTCTCCTGCACCGCCTGCGCCGCCCTGGAGGCCTGTCAGGCCCTTAGGACCATCACCGCCGGTACCGCCGACACCGCCATCACCGCCCTGGTTGCCCATGCCGCCAGCACCGGCGTCAGCGACTCCGTCGCCGCCGACACCGCCCACGCCGCCTGCGCCGCCCGCGTCGCCGGCTATGCCAATAAAGCCGACGCCTCCTGGGCCGCCGGTAGTGCCGTCGCCGCCCGTGCCGGTACCGCCAGCAGCACCATCAGTGCCCGCGGCGCCCGTGGAGCCCGCGGCGCCCGGGAGTCCGTTGGCGCCTACGCTGCCCACGCCGCCCACGGCGCCATCAGCACCCTTGGTGCCCGCGGTGCCCGCGATGCCGGCAGTACCGGCAGTACCCACCGTGCCGTCAGCGCCAGGGGTGCCATAACCAGCTTCACCGGGGAGGTCACCGTCGGGGACATCTGTGCCCGCGGTACCCGGAGTGACCGCTGAGGCACCCGTGGCACCAAAGCCGCCAGCCTCGGCCTGAGCACCGGCGGCGCCCGTAAGGCCTTGCGAGCCCGCCCCGCCGTTGCCGCCATCGCCGGCGTCACCCCAGAACAGGCCGGCGTCCCCGCCGTTACCGCCGTTGGCGCCCGCGCCGCCGTCGCCACCGTCGCCGCCGAAGCCCATAACAAGGCCGGCCTGGCCGCCGTTACCGCCGGCAACGCCGGCCACGGTGCTGTCCCAGCCGGCACCGCCCTCGCCCCAGAACCAGCCGCCGTCCTGGCCATCCGGGTTCGCCTCGGTGCCGTCGGCACCATCGCAGATAATGCCGCAGCGTTGGTTGAAGTTGACTGCCGCGGTGAGTGCGGTGGGCGAGGGTGAACCCGACTCCCCGAAGGGGCCCAGCCACCATGGATCTGTTCCCGAAGCCAGCGGCGAACCCGTTGAGGTCAGCTCAATGGCAGAGGCTATCGGCCCCTGGCCTCCGGGGGGAGCGGCGAACATAAGTCCGGCCCCCACGATTGCGGCACCGGCAAGTCCGCCCTTGATTACGGGGCGGACCGCGTTGCGAGTACCGCCAGAGTCTTGTTTGCGTCGACTGGACATGGTGTGGAACCCCCTACATAAGAACCCGATCGGAGTCTGCTGAGCGCAGACTGAGAAAAACTAGCATTCCGGTCGGCGCAACGTCAGCTATTTCACAGCCAAAATCTCTGTTTTCTTGCGTTTTCAAATAGCTGGAAACGCCTTCGCGCGTTCGACAGAGGCATCCGACGCCACGCTCAGGCAGGTCTCCCCCGGCCAGTACGCCGGAGATGGGCAGGTCAGGGCTATGTCCCGGTGCTCTCGGGGCGCGCAGCAGATTGTGGAGACACAAGAAGCTGGAGTTCGCGCACAAGTCTGCCGCGCGAACGCGAGGAGCAAATTGTTCGGGCGGTGCGACCTGTGAAGTCGCCGTAGTAGCGCAGCGCTGGTCGGGGATCGATCCGCAACGCAACGAACCGGCCACGCTGAGCACGTTCGGCCGTTCTCCCCCACCAACGCGGCAACCCCAGCAAACTCCACACCGTCCCAACAGCGAACATGCCCGCAAACCTGAGGAACGTGTACTCAGCACAATCGCCTGGGCGCCCACACCCCGACCAGCAGCGCAGAGATGCCCGCAAGGCCGCGAGGCCTCTCATCGCCGCCCGGCAGCACGCCATGTCCCCACGAACATCGAGTGCAGGCGCGGTACTTCCATGGCGCAGGCGCGGTACATTCACTGCTGCCCTGACAACAGTTCGCACTACCGTACCAATTGGACCTCATGAGCACCGCTTTTCGGGATTTACTAGCCCCACAGCGTCTGACCGACGTCATCGACGTCGGCGCCAATCCGATCGACGACCCGCCGCCCTACACGCCCATGCTCACCGCCGGCATATGCCGGGTCACGGGGTTCGAGCCCCAACCAGAGGCGTTGCACCAACTACAGACCGCCGACGGCCCCAACGAGCGTTATCTGCCCTATGCGGTCGGCGACGGCGAGGTCCACACCCTCAACATTTGCCGCGCCTCCGGTATGACGAGCCTGTTCGAGCCGGACCCCGATGTACTGAGGTTGTTCCAGGTCCTTGAACCGTTGAGCGAAGTGGTCGAGCGGGTTGCACTATCCACGCACAAGCTCGACGACATCTCCGAGATCGAACATCTCGACTTCCTCAAGATCGACATCCAGGGCGGCGAACTCGCGGCATTCAGGGGGGGCCGCAGAAAACTGGCCGACGCGGTCGCGATCCAAACCGAGGTCTCATTCGTCACGCTGTACAAAAATCAGCCGAGCTTAGGCGATGTCGACCTGGAGCTGCGCAGCCAGGGATTCATCCCGCACTGCTTCGCCGCGGGCAAGCAATGGCCAATAGCGCCCTACGTCTTCGACCGCGATCCTCGCCTTCCCCTGAACCAACTTCTCGAAGCCGACATGGTCTACGTTCGCGACTTCGCCCGGCCGGACTCGCTGAGCGATGAACAACTCAAACACCTCGCCCTGATAGCCCACCACTGCTACAGCTCGTTTGACCTTGCGCTGCGCTGCGTCATGCTGCTTGAGCACCGCCAAGCTCTGCAATCGGGCACCCAGCAACGGTATCTGCAGATTCACCGCGGCTGAAGCCGCTCAGCGCCGCACGGCAGCCCTCACACGTCTCCACAAACCGCGGCCGTCCAACCACGCGATAGCACTGATCACCACCGCGGCCAGCGCCCACCCGAGCAGCAGGTCGATCACATAATGCTCGGCGGTGTAGACCAGCGTGAACGCCATCACCAGCGGATAGGCCACCAGCAGTGGACGCCACGCACGGTGCACCCGGCGCCACAGAAACGCTGCCAGGGCGGCCGACATTCCAGCATGCAGCGACGGGATCGCCGCAACCAGGTTGACGCTGGCCTGCCCCTGATCGAGCAGAGCACTGGCCGAGTGCAGGTTCAAATTGCGCCAGCCGCGACCGACAATGCGCTCGATCCAATCGTGGGCGCCGTCCTGGCTGGTCCGCATGGCACCCAGCACGCTGCCGTCAGTTACCCCGCGCGCAGACTTGAACATGCAACGCGGGCCGGACGGCCCACCCGCGACGTCGGTCGCCGTGCACCGGGCCGCGGCCCACGGCGGTGCAGCGGGCAGCAGCACATAGACCACCAGGGCGGCGAGATTCAAGCTGACGAACAGCTTGACGAACGCTTTCCACTCATCGCGGTCACGTAGCCACAAAATGCCGGCGATAACGTAGGGCAAGATGAAAAATGACATATAGACGCTGCTGATCACCACCTCCCACCAGGGCGGATGCCGCATCTTCAAATGTTCCTGCAACCAGACCGTCGGCATGGTTCCAAAGAACATCAACCGGTCCATGTCGGCCTGCCAATGCCACAACGTGGGCCGTCCGACGAGTGTCGCGGCCCCCCGACTCAGGTCGTAGGCGATCAGGACAAGCGCGAACGGCAACCAGTCGCGGACGACATAGAGCACCCGCCGGCCCTGACCGATGCTGGCCGCAGCCAAACCTGTGCAGATATAGAGCAGCACCAGCTCGCGGTTGAACGCGAAGCCCTCCGTGACCGTGCGCCAGACCACCACGCTCGCCCAGACCACCACCGCCACCCACCGCGTGACGCGCAGCCACTCGACGCGCCTGGCGCGCTGTTCCGGCAGTGGGGTGTCCTCGACGTGCGTCAGCGCAATCGACGACTGGTCAAGTGCGGACACATCGGCCTTTCCACGCGGGCGAACCAGGAACACCCCGCGACAGCCTAATTAACCTCCGGGCAATCCGTCGTTCAAGGTTTGTTCGGCTACCGAAGTGTTACCCAACGGCGGATCAGCCGATGTGACTTCAGGGAAACCGCGCCCGCGTGCCGGGGGGCCGGGTTCCTTTGGGGCTACTGGGATATGTGCTCGCGTGGGGCTACTGGGATATGTGCTCGCGTGGGGCTACTGGGATATGTGCTCGCGCAGGAAGGCGATGTCGTCTTTGCGCCCCGCCTCGGCCGTCTCACAGATGACCGGCGCATCAGCGGCCCTGACCACGGCGGCCAGCAGCTGCGGATCGATCTGGCCGGTCCCGAAGTTCGCGTGGCGGTCTGCCCCCGAACCGGCGGCATCCCGTGAGTCGTTGCAATGCACCAAGTCGATGTGGCCGGTGATCGCAATGATCCGCTCAACAGCGTCGACCAGCGCCTCACCTGCAGCCCAGGCGTGGCAGGTATCCAAGCAGAACCCGATGCCCATGTCGCCAATGTGGTCCCACAGCCGAGCGATGGTGTCGAAGTGTCGGGCCATCGCATGATCGCCGCCGGCGGTGTTCTCAAGGTAGACGGGCACGTCGGTGGTGAGGCTGGCCAGCGCCTTGACCCAGCGCTGAAATCCAGCGTCCATGTCATTATCGTCGGCGTGGCCGCCGTGCACGATGACGGCGGTGGCATTGATCGCCGACGCCGCGTCGCAGGTGTCCTGCAAAATTTTGCGGGATGGAATCCGGACCCGGTTGTTGGCCGAGGCGACATTGATCAGATACGGCGCGTGCACGTAGATCGGCACGCCGGAGGACTTCAATGTCTCGGCGTCTTCCCGCGGCGGCGGTTTCTTCCAACTCTGCGGGTTGCCGAGGAAGAATTGCACCACGTCGGCGCCGTCAGCCTGGGCCGCCGCCAGGGGATCATCACCATTGACATGGGAACCGATGAGCACGGCGTCGATTCTAGGCGCGCGGCCCGGCGGCCTCGTTGGGCACACCCGGTGCCAGCGGCCCGCCCACCGTCGCGAGCGTCGCGAGCGTGAAGATGCCCGCACACCCGAGCCCGAACGTGAAGGTGCCCGCACGCCCGGTGCCAGCGGCCCGCCCACCGTCGCGAGCGTGAAGATGCCCGCACACCCGAGCCCGAACGTGAAGGTGCCCGCACATTCGGCGGCACCCGCCCCGACCGGAGCGCACCGGGCGGTCAGCACACGGCCGGCCCGCACCCGAATGCACGCACGAAAAAGCCCCCGCCCTCAGGGCGGAGGCTCCTCCGTTGATCGAAACTGCTGGATCGAAACTGCTGGTCTGGCCTACCGGTAATCCGAATAGCCGTAGTCGTCCAACGGCACAGCGGCCCCTGTGGCCTGGCCGAAGTCCGGGCTGTAGTACTGATCCTCGTAGGAGGGGATCGTGTAGGCCGCGGCGCGCGCCTCCTCGGTCGGCTGCACCTGGATATTGCGGTAGCGGTTGATGCCGGTACCAGCCGGAATCAGCTTGCCGATGATCACGTTCTCCTTCAGACCATTCAGCCTGTCGCTGCGGCAATTGATCGCCGCATCGGTCAGCACGCGAGTGGTCTCCTGGAACGACGCCGCCGACAACCACGAGTCGGTGGCCAGCGACGCCTTGGTGATACCCATCAGCACCGGACGTCCCGCCGCAGGCTCCGTGCCCTCGGCGACAACCCGACGGTTCTCGGCCTCGAACTCGCCGCGCTCAGTCAGCGACCCGGGCAGGAACTCCGTGGCACCGGAATCGATGATCGTGACGCGCCGCAGCATCTGCCGGACGATCACCTCGATGTGCTTGTCGTGGATGGACACACCCTGGG
>JAHZKD010000005.1 GCA_022600605.1 Actinomycetes bacterium | reverse complement strand
GGCCCGATTTGTTGCCGAACATTGATCTCATCGAAACTTGTCTCGCCATTTGCCGATGTGATGGAGGTCACGCGGGATATGTTTTGTGCACCACGCGTCTGCTTCGAGGGGGAATCATGAGTGCTTCTAGATATATCGGCCGGGTCGGTGGACTCGCTGTGGCATTCGGGATCGGCACAGCCGTTCTCACTGGTTATGGTGTCGCATCGGCCGATTCGACATCGTCTGGGGGCGAGTCGAGTTCGTCCTCGCAGGGGTCCTCCGCTGGAGGAGGCTCGTCCGACGCCTCGGGTTCTAGCGCCCAGGACTCGACCGGTTCGGATTCTTCGGCGTCGGAGTCGGCCGCAGATGACGCTGCCGCAGACGATGCCGCCGCCGCAGACGATGCCGCTGCCGCAGACGATGCCGCCGAGGAGGCCGCCGCAGATGACGCAGCCGCCGAGGAGGCCGCTGCCGCAGACGATGCCGCCGAGGAGGCCGCCGCAGATGACGCAGCCGCCGAGGAGGCCGCCGCAGATGACGCAGCCGCCGCAGAAGAAGAGGCTGATCTCTCCGAGGAGTCTTCGGTAGATGAGGCTGACAACAGCGCATCCGGGGATGCCGCGGTTGTGCAGTCCGCCGCACTCGTGACTCCGGTCCTCGACGTCGTTGACGATGTGGTCAACTCCGCTGATGGGCCGGCAGCGCCCCCGGCAGAGTCACCGTTAGATTGGGCGGCAGCCGCGGCCGCTCGGCGCGAGGTCGGCGTTTTGGGTGATCCAATCACGGTCGACCCGACGCTGACGTTCACCGACGGGGTCATCTTCGGCAACGTCAATGCTGAAGGGGAACCAGCGACCTCTTACACCTACACCCTCACCCAAGATCCGACCGGGGGTGGGAAGGTGTTCCTCGGGCGCACAAATCCCACCGATCCTACGAAAACCATCCAGGACGGCTCGCTCAACTACCTGCCCTTCCAGGACGAGAACGCGGCGGGGGGTGCGTTCGCCAACGAGCAGTTCACCGTGATGGTCAGTGAGCTGAGCGGTCTGATGAAGGCGCTGCAGCAGATTCCGCTGCTCGGCGCTCTGGTCGAGCCGATCGTCCTGCGCCTGCAGGAGACGCAATTCCTCGGGGACCTGCTGCAACCGATCATCGGGTACCGGGAGTTCGCGGTGTTTGACGCAGTCGTCGGGGACTTGGTGCCCGAGGGCGATCCGGTCGCGTACACCACGAAGGTGACCTCCTTCGACGGGGTGCAGATCAGCACCAACTGGTTCCCGGCCGTTGCCTGCAATGATGCGGATTGTCAGGCCACCACAGTGTTTGAAGGGCCGGGTCTGGGCGCTAACGGCAACATCAACCCGACGGCAGTTATTGGCACCTTGGGCTTTGTCCCGGGTATGAGTCTGTTACGCCAAGTCCCCACCCAAGACTTTGGATTCAACTACGTGAGCTGGGATCCTCGCGGCGAGGGTGCTTCCGGAGGGTTCCTGCAGCTGGATAATCCGTTCTTCGAGGGTCGCGACACCCAGCACATCATTGACTATGTCGCGACGTTGCCGTGGACCCAGCTGTCCATGGACGGCAGTGGCGATCCAATAGCGGGCGATCCGCAGATGGGCATGGTCGGCGGGTCCTACGGCGGCGGTATCCAGAACGTGGAAGCTCCGATTGACCGCCGCGTCGACACGATCGTCCCGGCAGCCTCCTGGTACTCGCTGAACGAGTCGCTGTATCCGACTGACGATTTCAAGACATCGTGGTCGATCCTGCTCGGGCTGGACCTGCTCGAAGCCGGCGCGCGGATCAATTCGCAGATCTATCCGGCCATCATCGAGGGCGCCCTCACCGGCAGCATCAGTGAGAGCGACCAGGCCATCCTGTCCAGCAGCGGTCCGACCGTTCTGATGGACCTTATCGAGATTCCGGCACTGTACATCCAGGGCACCGTCGATGGGTTGTTCCCCTTGGATGAGTCGACCACCAACGCGGGGATACTGGCCGCCAACGGCCTCGACGTGAGAATGCTGTGGGCTTGCGGTGGGCACGGGGTTTGTCTGACCCAGGAGGGCGACCAAGCCACGGAGCAGTTTGAGAATATCTCTGAAGCTACATTGACTTGGCTGACCTTCTACGTGGCTCTTGCTGGTGCTTTCGGCCCGCCGCCGTTGACTGGGGACGACAGCATCCCGCGGTTCCAGTGGTACGACCAGAAGAACGAACTCTTTACCTCCACCCTGCTGCCGTCGGATCCAGCGTTCTACGGTGATCCGTTCGTGACGACCAATGCTGCTGGCGGGTCCCTGGTTCTGCAGCCGCTCTGCTGCGGCGGGTCCGGGCCGCAGCTGAAAGCCGTCGAGGTGGTAGGAGAAGAAGGATTGCTGGTGTCGCCGGCGTTGGCCGCCCCGGCCCGGGACGCGATCGATATCCCGATTGCGGGACCGCTACTCACCCGGGAGATGGTCGGTGCTCCCAAGTTGTCCTTCACTTACTCGGGTTGGGGCACCAGCCGCCACGTCTATGCCCAGTTGGTCGATAAGGAGTCCAACCTGGTTCTCGGCAACATCATCACGCCGATCCCGGTGGAGCTCGACGGCACAACTCGTCAGGTGGTGGAGATGGATTTGGAGTCGATCGCCTACACCATGACGGCAACCGACAGCCTTACCCTGCAGATTGTGGGAGCGACTTCGGTGTACGCCGACGCCACCCAGTGGGGCTTCATCAACGTCTCGGACGTCGAGCTCGCCCTGCCCACCGTGGCATAAGCCTCGGCGTCGCTGCTTGAATAGCGACCGCCGGATTGTCGGGTCACTTGCCGCACTGACCCGGTCCGATGCCAGGCGCGACCGGCGGCAACGAGGGTGCGGGATCAGCTTTCGCTGGCACTATCGTCCCGGTCGCGCTTCGGTTGGTCCCGGGGAGTCAGCGTAAAGGTGTCCATTACAGATTTACGACCCGTTTGGCGGCGAAGCTGATCTCGGCGGCCCAGTGCAATTGCGGCCGCCGCCGCGGCGACGGCAAGGAGTAGTCGGGTCATTCGGCCTCGGCATTCGCGTAGGTGTTGGTTGGTCGAGTGTCGCCGGTAGGGCCGCCCTAGTCGGATTCACCGAGCGCTCGGGTTGGCACCGCCAGGGATTCTAACCCCGGAACCGCTGATTAAGAGTTGTGCCTAACGGCTCAACGATCAGCGGTAATCCCAGTTCAAGAACCTTGGCGGCGCTCCGCTGTACCCCGGCGCTCTTTACAAGCGCTCCGACGGACTGTGGGTGGGTCGGGCAGATGCGCCGCCGGGGCCAGACGGTAGGCGGAACCCAAAGCAGGTCACACGAATCCGGTTGCGCCAATGCTTAGGTCATCACCGGCGTGGCGACGCCGGGTGCGACGGTGGGCAGTTTCAGCTCTATGTCGGAGACGTGGATCCCACCCCAGGCGGTCCAGTTTGAGTACGGGGTGGCGAAACCTGTCAGCTGGAGCGTCAAGTTGTCACTTCCGGGGGCCGTGTAGACGATGTTCTCCAGGTCGGCGGTAACGGTTTGCGTCCGCCCATCCAAGGTCACTGGGATGGGCTTGACCAGGTTACCCAGCACCAGGCCGGTGGATTCGTCGACGATCTGTCCGTAAATGAAGTCGGCGTTGCCCAAGCCGGAATAAGTGAAGGTCAGCTCCGGGGCGCCCACAAGAAGCGTTTCCTCCGCAGGTGTGGTGATGCTCACGTTGAGCGCGTTCCACGCCTCAGTGGCAATAGTGGGCCCCACAAGTGGGACTCCTAACGGCCCGGAGCCGCCAAGGTAAGGAATGATCGGCAGGAAACCGCCCTCGCCGGGGACATCGATGGTCGGGCCGGCGAAGCCATCTTCGAACGGGTAGAGCTCAGCGGTGAAGTGGCCCGCCAACTGATCGAACCACTGGAAACTAGGCCCTTCTGGAACCGTTTCGCCCTTCACAAACCGGTCTAACCAGTCCATCGTTGCATTCACGACGACATCGTTTTGGGCGGGGTTCGTCGGGTTGCGGCAGATGCCGTGACCGCCGCAAAACCAAATCATCTCGGTCTGAACGCCATTAACGTCGACAATCTCGCCGTTTTGGATCGACTGTTCCAGAACGAACAACCCGTCGGCGGTGCCTTGGATCAGCAGAGTCGGGGCGGTGATGCTCTCCACCAGCACAGTGGGGCCAGCACTGCTCAGCACGGCTTGCGCGCTTTCGCTGACGACGCTGAACAGGTTGCCGGTGAGGATAGCGGTGGGGATTTGGCTATTGATATCGGCATTGATGCTCTCCAGAGCGGTGTAGAGCACGTTCGCCCACCCCGTCTTGAACGAACTCTCTGGGTAGAGGGCTTCATTGAGCGAGTTCCAGGCGATTCCCGGCGCAATCGCGTCCACGCGCTGGTCGATGCCGGCAACAACCAGTTGGATACCGCCACCGTACGAGCCGCCGAACATGCCGATCACCGGATCAGGGGCCCCTGATGGTGTGGTGCCTTCTGTTGCGGTCAGGTCGCTGGCAACGAGGTAGTCGATGATGGCCTTGACGTCGCGGCCCTCAAAGAAGGGATTATCGAGCTGCAGCACTCCGCCCGAGGCGTGCTCGCCACGAGGATCCCAAGAGACGTAGTTGTAGCCCTCGGTGCGAACCAAGTTGATACCCGGAAGGGCTATAGCAGGATTGTTACCAATGTCGGGCCCAAAGGCGTCGATGGTTCCCGCAGCTGACAAGCCGGGACCATTGAGCAGGGTGGGTGCTGGCGGGTCTCCAGCGGACTGTTCGGAGTCGGGGAAGTAGTTCGTGCTGATCGGCGTGCCGTCAAAAGAAATGACATCGGTTGTGAAGGCGACTGGGTCGCCGTCGGGGACGAGATCACCGACGTCAACGGTCACCGTCTGCTTGACTGAGTACCCGATCAGTGGCGCCAAGAGGTCCCCCACGATCGGCACTTGCTGAAGGAACCGCACGATCGGCGGCACGATCAACGGCCCCAGCGTATCCCCCAGCAACTTCTCCAAGAACTTGTCAAAGTCCGTCACCTCGGAGATCAACACATCAAACTGTGAGGTTCCCCCCGATTGCACGACCGAGAGTTCGGGCAAGAGGGAGAACACTCCGGAACCCGCGGGTGCGTCTGGGAAGAGTGTGCTGCAGTTGCTGGCTTGACACTGTGCTTCGGGGATGAGGGTGGTCTTGCTGCCATCGGTCGGCTGACCGGTAACGGTGTAGGTCAGCTCGAACCCTCGCGAACTCTCGGCGGCGATGACGCCGATGAGCATTCCGTCGTTCAGCTCCGGCGCGACAGGGGCCACCGTGATGGGGTTGTTGAACAATCCCGCTGAGGTGGCTTCAGCGGCGGCTTGTGCCGGTGGGGTTACCTTCTGGGTTGCGGCGGGTTCGCCTGAGACTTCCCGCCGCGTTGCGGCGGCCAGCATCAAATCAACCGGTGTACCTGCCGGTGCTGGGGTCTCATCGTCGGCGACCGGATTCAGCGTTGCGCTCGCCAAACTCACCACCGAACTCGAGGATGACTCGTCTTCTACGGCATCCTCGGCCGCGGCCGCTTCGTCATCGAGGTCGGCGATAGCTTCGGCGAGGTCGGCGTCATCGAAGCCCGAGGACCCTGACCCGCCAGAACCCGACGCCCCCGCCTCCTCGTCGGCAGCGTCTTCGTCGAGATCGTCGTCGGCCAGTACATCAGCAAGCTCGCCGGAAAGATCGTTGTCGTCCGCGGCAGCGGAATCATCATCCGCATTGCTGGCACTGCTGTCCTGATCGGCGTCATCATCGCTAGATCCCGTTGACCCTGATGAATCGGCAGAAGCCGACGAGTTGGCAGAACCCGAAGACTCCGACCCCGACGAATCTGCCGAACCCGAGGCTGAACTCGACGCCGAACTTGACGCTGATCCCTCGGACCCGGTCTCGGCGGACGCAACGCCATAGCCGGTGAAGACTGCGGTGCCGACCCCCAACGCCACCGCAAGCCCGCCCACGCGACCCACATACCTAGCAGCTTTCATGGTTCCCCCCCGAGCCGGCACAATTAGTGTTTGTCAAACACTACGTCCGGCCTCGCCCCAAGGTCGGCAAACGGTCGGAAATGTTGGGGACCGTTTGGACGAGGTTTCTTGCTGTCGAGGATTCGGTCGTTTGGGCCCTGAATCTTGAAGTTAAGAACGGCCAAGACCGGGGACGATGTCACTTAAGCTGAAAGTCACCGGGCGCTCAAGTTGGTCGTAAGTGCACGACTGCGGATCGCGGTCTGGCCGCCAGCGGTTGAACTGCGCTGTGTGGCGAAATCTCTCGCCTTCCATGTGGTCATAGCGCACTTCGATCACCCGCTCAGGCCGCAGCGGCACGAACAACAGATCCTTTCCCGTGCTCCAGCGCGAGCCGGTACCGGGGCGGCGTCTGCTGTCCTCAGCATCCGCCGCAGGATGCGCCGCCCAGCTCCACGGATGGTCCTCGAACGTCGTGACCCACGGTTGCAGCTCAGCAAACATCCGCTTGCGGGTGGCCATCGGAAAGGCCCCGATGACACCGACCGAGGCAAGCGACCCGTCGCTGCGGTACAGGCCCAGCAGCAGTGAGCCGACCGCGTCGGCGGCGGACTTGTACAGTCGGTAGCCGGCGACTACACAGTCCGCGGTGCGGACGTGTTTCACCTTGAACATCACCCGCTTGTCCGGCCGGTACTCGCCCTCGAGCGGCTTAGCGATCACCCCGTCGAGTCCAGCGCCCTCGAATTGGGCGAACCAGCGCTGCGCAGTGTCAATGTCTGTGGTCGCCGGTGTGACGTGGAAGACCGGACCCGACTCGGCCAGCGCGTCGACGAGCGCTGCGCGCCGCTGGGTGAACGGGCGGGTCGTGAAGTCGTGTTCGCCCAGCGCCAGTAGGTCGAAGGCGATGAACGCGGCCGGGGTCCGCTCGGCGAGCTTGCGGACTCGCGAGGCTGCCGGATGCAGGCGTTGCTGCAGCGCACCGAAATCCAGGCCGCCCGGGGTAGCAATGACGATCTCACCGTCGACGACACAGCGCGTCGGGAGCTCCATGCGCGCGGCGGCGACAAGCTCGGGAAAGTATCGGGTGAGCGGCCGTTCGTTTCGACTACCCAGTTCCACCTCGTCACCTTCGCGGAACAGTATCGATCTGAACCCGTCCCACTTGGGTTCGTAGGAGGCCGCCGGCGGGATCGTCGGTACCGCCTTGGCGAGCATCGGAGCGACCGGCGGCATAACAGGAAGCTGCACGCCATCATCCTCGCCGCAGTCAGCCTGCGCGGGTGCCCCGGGTGCCCCGGGTGCCCCGGGTGCCTCGGGTGCCTTGGGCGCTTGGGGTGCCTTGGGCGCCTGGGGTGCCTTGGGGCGCCTTGGGGTGCCGAAGGACCCGTGACGGACCAGTGAAGCAGTATGGAAACCATGTACCTTCTCCTGCGGCAACAGCCGGATCCTGTGCCGCTGAAGGCGCAGACCAAGATGGCATCCCAGCTCGATGGCCGCCACGCCGGGCCCGCGTACTGAGATGGCGACTCCGGCGACTGAACTTGACGTGGACGGCGTGCAGGTCCGGCTGACCAATCCGGACAAGACCTATTTCCCCGAACTCGGCAAGGGGGGCACCAAAGGCCGGCTGGTCGACTACTACTTGTGCGTTGCCGACCGGATGACCGCCCTGCTTCGCGACCGGCCCGTGCACCTTCAGCGCTTCCCCGATGGGATCGACGGGAAAGAGATCTACCAGAAACGAGTTCCCCGGAAGCATCCCGATTATCTGCAGACGTGCACTGTTACTTTTCCGTCGGGCCGCACCGCGGACGCTCTGAAGATCACGCATCCTTCGGCGATTATCTGGGCGGTGCAGATGGGCACGGTGACGCTGCACCCGTGGCAAGTGCGTTGCCCGGATACCGAGCATCCCGACGAGCTGCGCATCGACCTGGACCCCCAGCCCGGAACCGGCTTCACCGAAGCTGCCGACATCGGCGGCGGCGTGCTCAAGCCACTGCTCGACGAGCTCGGCCTGATCGGTTACCCGAAGACCTCAGGCGGTCGGGGTGTGCACATCTTCGTGCCGATCAAGCCGCGCTGGGACTTCATCTCCGTGCGCCGCGCCGGGATCGCTCTAGCCCGCGAGGTCGAACGGCGCGCGCCGGACGCCGTGACGACGAACTGGTGGAAGGAAGAGAGGGGCAGACGAGTCTTTCTGGATTACAACCAGAACGCCCGAGACCGCACGTTCGCGTCGGCCTACTCGGCGCGCAAGACTCCGATCGCCACGGTTTCGACTCCACTGACCTGGGGGGAACTGCGCCACGCGGACCCCGATGACTACACCATCAACACAGTTCCGTCTTTCGTCGCTGCACGGCCGGATCCCTGGGCGGGCATCGAGGCGACGCGCCAGTCGATCCAGCCGCTGTTGGACATGGTTGCTGCCGACGAGGACCGCGGCCTGTCGGATCTGCCCTATCCGCCTGCCTACCCCAAGATGCCCGGCGAACCTAAACGGGTTCAACCATCCCGAAATACCGACCTGAACAGGAAAAGCAAGGCGTGAAATTTCCCGTCAGGCACGATGGTAACTGTGTCTTTATCGGTGGGTTTAGGGCGGGTTGTCGCTGGTCAGGGCTGTGGTGTGGGTGGGGGTGGATACACTTTTGTAGTGCGTACGGTGCGGGTTGATGGTGAGGCTGTGGGGGTGTGGGCTGCCCACTGTCAGGCCGCGGCTGGGCAGTTGACGGGCGGTATCGCCCCGGCCACAGGGGCGCCTGCGGGTCAAGACACTGCTGCGGCCGCCGCGTCGGCTGATGCTGGTGTGGCGGGCGCGGTGGGTGCGTTGGTGGCCCGGATGCACGCTACCGGGGCCAAGACAGGCAGGGCAGCGACCGAGTATGTCGGTACTGATGAGAATTCCGCGCGGCGTATCGCCGCGATAGCGGTCCCTCGGTTGGTGTAAATGCCCGCTACAGGTGCCGGGTCTAGTCTGAGTTTGTCTCAGATTCAGGGTTGGGATGTTCAGCATTTAGAGGACGCTGCCCAGCGGTGGGACTCGACTGCGCAGTTGTGGGAGGACTGCTTTGAATCGGTGCATCGGGGGTCGTTGAATCCTGGCGGGTCGGTGT
>JAHZKD010000521.1 GCA_022600605.1 Actinomycetes bacterium | reverse complement strand
GCCGCGGGCGAAGCTGTCGCCGGCTACCTCGAAGTCGCGGGCACGCGCGAGTCGGGTATCGCACGGCGCCAGGCTGCGGCAGCGTTGTCGCGCTCGTGGGCCGTGCTGGCTCAGTACCAACCGCAGACCGCTCGCCGCGACAACACGCTGCGCCCGTTCAGAGACGCCAACCATGGGCTGCACGTGTTGTTCGCCGATGCGATGCGCGAGGCAGCACTGGGCGAACATGTAGCCGCCTCAGCTGCGGCCACGGCCCGCGCTATCGGTAATCGCGACACTGATCCTGGCGCCGCCGCGAAGGGCGAACTGGGCCGGCCACCGCTGCCCGCTGCGCCAGTCATGACGCGTCTTGTCCGGGCGATTGAACCCCGCACCCAGACCCGGCGGGTGATGGTGAGGGTAGGACTCGCCGCACCGCTGGCCGGCGCTAGCGCAGCAATGCTCGGTGTCGGCCATGTGTACTGGGCGATGGCCGCGGCCGTCCTCATACTGCACCAGGGCGCCAACCGACTCGCAACCTTGCAGCGTGGTAGCGAACGCCTGATCGGCACATTTATCGGGCTGGGTCTCGCGGCGGTCGTTCTCGGCCTCCACCCGCAGGGGCTGTGGCTGGTCTTCGTCGTCTTTATGCTGCAGTTCGCCATCGAACTGTTCATCGTCACTAACTACGCGCTGGCCACGGTGTTCATCACTGCAATCGCGCTGACCATCGCGACGGGCTCGCGCCCCGTCGACGTCACCGAACTTGTCATCGACCGCGGTCTGGACACCGCGATCGGCTGCGCGGCTGGACTGATGGTTTACCTGCTGGTCGCCCGTCGGCAGGAAGTTAACCGCATCTCCGACGCGATCGCCGACATGCTTGGAGCCGCCACCACCGCCACACTGTTCCTCGCTCGTGGGGAGGTCTCCACACTTGCAGCCCGCGGCGCCCGGCGGGACCTGCAGGAAAGTATCCTGGATCTGACGGCCGCCGAGGAATCTGCGCGCGGCGGTTTCCGCCGGGACCGCGTTGCCGCCACCAGGCTCGCGCCGATCGTGACCGCCGCCGAACAGCTGGGTTATGCGACCGTTGCCGCCTGCTGGGCGGCCGAACACAGCACCGAAGCTATCTTCGGTCCTGCCGAGGCAATGCCCTACATAGCTGTGCTCCAAAACCTTTCAGAAGCGTTGCACACCGGCACGAACCTGGCGGTCACCGCAGACCTGCCGCCGTTTGCAGGACCCGAGGTGCTGGCTCTCTCGGATGCGCTGGCGCGTCGCTGACCTAAGCCGACTGGTGCCGGCCCACCTAGTCGGCCGGGCGCAGGTGGGTGATATCGCCAGCGGATACCGTCACGACGGATGTCCCGGTATCGATGCAAAGTCGGCCTTGGTGATCGATATCTTTTGCACAGCCGGTGATTTCGCGATTTCCGGGTAACATCGCGCGCACGCGTCGTCCTACCGTCAGGCTGTGTCGGCGGTAGTCGTCCATGAGTGCCGAGTCGGGGCCGCTGGCCGAACGCCACCGCCCGATGCGGGTGGTCAGCTCGGCCAGGATGGCACCGACTAGGGCGTCACGGTCGAGCATCGTTGCGCCCAGCATCTGCAGTGATGTCGCCCGGGGATCAGGTGCCTCCTCAGCGGACAAGGTGACGTTGAGCCCCAGGCCTACCACGATGATCGGATCAGGTGCGGCTACCTCGGCCAGGATGCCGGCTAGCTTGCCGGTACCCACCAGGACGTCGTTGGGCCACTTCACGCCTGCTTCGATACCGGTGCTTGTCAGGATCGCATCGACCAGAGCGACGCCGGTCAACAACGGCAGCCAACCCCAGCCTGCTGCTGGAACATTTTGGGCCCCAACGCCTACCGACATCGTGACCTGCGAACGCGCCGGAGCCGACCAGCTGCGCCCGTGGCGGCCGCGTCCGGCACTCTGATGTTCGGCAAGTAGCACGGCGCCCCGAATGTCCTCACCGGCCGCATGCCGGGCCAGCAGGTCGGCGTTGGTCGAACCAGTTGTCGTGACCGTATCCAGCTGGCGCAGCAGGCGTTGGGGGCCAACGAACTCATCACGTACCGCCGTGACATCCAACGGGGCTCGTTTCATTCAGCGCCGTTCTGGCCCGAGCAGGCGCTGCACCACCGACCGGTTGGGGTCGTTGTCCCGTGCGCTGAGCAGAAATTCCATTCCAGCCTCCACCGCGTTCTTGGTCTGCTCACGTACCGTGCGCACGACTGCATCGTCATCCTGTTGTCCGGTCACAGCCTCGGTATGGATTGGTTCACCGAACCAGTAGTACTGGCGTTCGGGTCGTGGAAACGGTGTGATCCCGATACCGCGCGTTATTGGCATCGCGTTCGAACTGCCCAATACCTTCTCGACGAATAACCGCGTCGGGGCGAGTAAAGGGTTGTCCCCGTCGAGCACGATGTCGACCGCTTCCTCTGCACCCACCGCTGCGAACGGCACGATCGTATAGCCGTGCTCAATGGCTAGCCGGGCGAAACCCATGCGTTCCTTCCAGATGAGTCGATACTTCTCACCTTTGCGCTTGGCGACCTCACGTCCACCCCCGGGATAGACCAGGATGACCTCGCCGCGGCGCATGAGCTCGGAGGTGATTGCCCGGGTTCCGTCCACCACTCCGCAGGCGGTCAGAACGTCGCGCCAAATGGGAACTTTGAAGTGGGCATGGTCTCCCAAAGAGCGGACCATGATCCCGCGGTCCCACAATTCCGCGCACATCAAGGGGGAGTCGAGCATGCCCATAACCGTGTGGTTGCCTACCAGTAGCGCGCGCCTTTTCGGAACCTTCTCAATGCCGTACACCTTGGGGTTGATCACCTTGCGGATCGGCTCGATCAACAGCAGCGCCCGCCCGATCTCTTCGTCAGACGGGGGCCCGGGGACCTCCGCACTCGTATCGCTGTCCGTCACCAGGACAGTATGCGGGACACCGGTTACCCACAGTTAGCGAACAAGCGCCCCCCGATTCGTAAGCCCGCTGTCTGCGGTCAGGCCTACCGGCGGCCAGGACCGGCGAAACAACCACCTTCCTGACCGGTGCGCGGTCTGGCATGCTGGGGAACATGACCGACCCGCAGTTCACTGGCAACGACGGTGGAAATTCCTACACACCTCCATCGCAGCAGCCCGGATACCCACCCCCCGGGCAATACCCGCCGCAGGGGGCATATCCACCACCGGTGAGCGGGTATCAGCCGGCCTACGTGGACCCCGCTGCGCCGTATGGCCGGCATCCCATGACCGGTGAGCCACTCTCAGAGAAGTCAAAGGTGGTTGCGGGGCTTCTCCAGCTGCTCGGATTATTGGGCTTGGTCGGAATCGGCCGCATTTACCTTGGGTACACCGGACTGGGCATCGCCCAACTAGTCGTCGGACTGATCACCTGTGGCCTTGGTGCAGTGATCTGGGGGATCATCGACGCCGTCTTGATCCTCACCGACAAGGTCCGTGACCCGCAAGGACGGCCCCTGCGCGATGGCACTTAGCCCGCCACCCAACAAACGACTGCTTGGCGCGCTCGGCACGGGTGCGGCGGCGATCGGCGGTCTGGCCTATGTCGGCTTCGGCAATCCGCACAACCCGAGTTTCATTTTTCCGCCGTGCCCTTTCAAAGCATTGACGGGACTGAATTGCCCGGCGTGCGGGGGGCTGCGGATGACCCACGACATTCTGCACGGTGACCTGACTGCCGCGTTTGTCGACAATGCGCTTCTGCTCGTTGGGCTTCCTGCGCTGTTGGCGTGGGTGTTGGTGCGGCGCAGCAGGGGCAAACCGGTGTCGACCACTCCGGCATTTGTCGTCATTATCGCTGTCGCCGTGACGTGGACTGTCGTACGAAATCTCCCCGGTTTCCCCCTGGTCCCGACGATTCTCGACGGGTGAACTCACCTGCCTCGCGCCCGTCCTCAACCGCAGATGAGCCTGGCTGATCGTCTGCGCATTTGCGGCGGGCCGCCAGCGCCGGGGCACGCGGTTGACGTCGGTCTGATGGGCGAGTCGGACCCGCCTGAATTGGTCAGATCAGATGCCTTTCCGGTCCCATGTTCGGTGAACCAATAACGACTATGCTCTAGCCGTGAATAGACGCGGAAAGATCGTCTGCACTTTGGGCCCCGCCACCCCCACCGACGAGGCCGTCAGGAACCTGGTGGAGTGCGGGATGGATGTCGCCAGGCTGAACTTCAGCCACGGTGACTACCCCGACCATGAGGCCAACTACAAGCGGGTCCGGGCCGCCTCCGACTTGACCGGGCACGCCGTCGGAGTTCTCGCCGACCTTCAGGGGCCCAAGATCCGACTCGGACGGTTCGCCGATGGACCCACCTACTGGTCCAAAGGCGACACAGTACGGATCACGGTGGACGACTGCCAGGGCACCCATGACCGGGTGTCCACGACCTACAAGCGCCTGGCCGGGGACGCCGCGCCCGGCAATCGCGTCCTCGTCGACGATGGCAACGTTGGTCTGGTGGTGGATCACCTCGATGGCAACGACGTGGTGTGCTCGGTCACCGAGGGTGGCAAGGTCAGCAACAACAAAGGCATGTCACTGCCGGGTATGACCGTCTCGGCCCCCGCATTGTCGGACAAGGACATCGCCGACCTCGAGTTCGCGCTGCGCCTCGGCGTCGACCTGATAGCGCTGTCGTTCGTGCGTTCGCCCACCGACATCGAGTTGGTACATGAAGTCATGGACCGAGTCGGCCGTCGCGTCCCGGTCATCGCCAAACTCGAGAAGCCCGAGGCGATCGACAATCTTGAGGCTATCGTGCTCGCGTTCGACGCGATCATGGTCGCGCGAGGCGACCTCGGTGTGGAGCTTCCCCTGGAGGAGGTTCCCCTGGTGCAGAAGCGTGCCATCCAAATGGCAAGGGAGAACGCCAAACCCGTCATCGTCGCGACGCAGATGCTTGAATCTATGATTGAGAACTCCAGACCCACCCGAGCCGAGGCGTCCGACGTGGCCAACGCCGTGCTCGACGGTGCCGACGCTGTGATGCTCTCGGGTGAGACCTCTGTGGGCAAATTTCCTTTTGAGACTGTCAAGACGATGGCCCGCATCATCAAGGCCGTCGAGGACAATTCGGTCGCCGCCCCGCCGCTGACGCATCTGCCACGCACCAAGCGCGGGGTGATCTCCTATGCCGCCCGCGACATCGGCGAACGCCTCGATGCCAAAGCGCTGGTCGCGTTCACCCAATCCGGTGACACCGTGCGTCGGCTCGCCCGGCTGCATTCGCCGCTGCCGGTACTGGCGTTCACCGCGCTGCCCGAGGTGCGCAGCCAGTTGTCACTGACTTGGGGAACAGAGACGTTCATCGTTCCCCACATCGATACCACCGACGGAATGATCCGGCAGGTCGACAAATCGATGCTGGACATGGGCCGCTACAAGCGGGGTGACCTGGTGGTCATCGTCGCCGGCGCTCCGCCGGGCACAGTAGGCTCCACAAATCTGATCCATGTCCACCGAATAGGGGAGGACGACGTTTAGTCGGACGACGATCAAGCGGTGAGGAACGAGCCGCGTTGAGAAGTCCGACCATTTAGCTAGTCGGACGACGATCAAGGTCTAGCCCCACGACGATCAAGCGGCCGGCGAGCCACGTTGAGGGGTCCGGCCATCTAATCAGGGGGTAATCCTTGTTCGAGCCAGTATCCAATTCAGACTCGCCGCGTAGCGACTTCGACGAGCTGCTGTCGATACTGCACCTCGAAAGCCTCGACCGTGACACCTTCATCGGGGCCCATCCAAGCAAGAATCCCATCCGCACGTTTGGTGGCCAGATGATGGCGCAGGCCTTCGTCGCGGCCGGTCGGAGCCTCGAGAGGCCTTTGCCGCCCAGCATGTTGTCGGCGCATTTCATTGCCGGGGGCGATCCAACACTGGATCTGGAGTTCCACGTCGTGCGGCTCCGCGACGAACGCCGATTCGCTAACCGCCGCGTCGACGTCATCCAGAAAGGGCGACTGCTGGC
>JAHZKD010000520.1 GCA_022600605.1 Actinomycetes bacterium | reverse complement strand
GGTCAGTAGCGACCCGCCCGAAGGTATCGATCAGCGGACCGTCAGTCGGCGCGGGCGCCAGCGGGCGCTGCACTGACGGCAGACCGAGCGCGACAACAGTCACGGTGCGGCCCCCTGCGCGTCGTCCACCGCACCCACCGGCACTATCTCCTTGCCCAGAGGCATCAGCGAAACGGGAATCATTTTGAGGTTGGCCAGCGCCAGAGGGATTCCAATGATTGTGATGGCCATCGCGAACGCGCTGACGATGTGACCGATAGCCAGCCATACGCCGAACAGGATGACCCAGATGACGTTGCCGATCAGCGCGCCCGGGCGGGCGCCGGGCTTGTCGACGAGCGTGCGACCGAAAGGCCACAGCGCGTACGACGCGATACGAAATGAGGCGAACCCGAACGGGATCGTAATGATCAAGATGAAGCAGATGAGCGCTGCCAGCAGATAACCCAGCGCCAACCACAAACCGCCGAAGATCAACCAGATGACATTGAGTATGAGTCGCATATTCTTCCTCCAGCGGTGACTGCAGCCTACCGACATCAAGGTGCTAGCCGCGCTGGCGTCCGAGTAGGATCTCCTCGGACGCGTCCCAGCGCAGGCGGGACGCTTTAGTTATGTATCCAATCAGGTACAGACTTTTGTCGGCCACACATAGACAAGCAGGTGAGTTCAGTGCCAACCGGGCGGGTGAAGTGGTACGACGCCGAAAAGGGCTTCGGATTCCTCTCACAGGAAGACGGTGAAGACGTATACGTGCGTTCCTCGGCGTTGCCTGCCGGAGTGGAGGGTCTGAAGGCCGGCCAGCGTGTCGAGTTCGGCGTGGCCGTTGGCCGTCGCGGCCCGCAGGCGCTGAGCCTCAAGGTGATCGACCCACCGCCCAGCTTGACCAGGACCCGGCGCGAAGCCGCAGCGGCCGAACACAAGCACACCCCAGACGAGTTGCACGGCATGGTCGAGGACATGATCACGCTGCTGGAAGGCGCGGTGCAGCCGGAGCTTCGCAAGGGTCGTTACCCGGACCGAAAGGTGGCTCGCCGAGTTTCCGACGTGGTTAAGGCTGTCGCCCGCGAGCTCGACGCCTAATCCGGCTGGCCCCATACCGTGCGCACCGACCACTCGGCGTGCGGAACGGGGAACTCGTTGCCCGCCTCGTCGCGAACCAGTGTGGGCAACTGCACCGCGACACCGGTGAGCCTTCCGCGCAGTGGGTCGACGGTCGGGATTGTCACCGCCAGCCTGGCGCCCGGCCGGAACTCCTCGATGACGTCGTCGTCTTCGTAGGCGCGCAGCAGCACCCAGGGCGCCCGCGCAATGGCCGACGGCACCGAGAGCTGAACCGGGAACCCGCCGGTGACAGGCAGCTCGCCCTGTTCTCCGGGCACCACGCAGTCGGTCGGATTGAACACCTCACAGAATCGGTAGGGGCCAACTCGTGTCAGGTGTCCGTGTGAGTACGCCGAGATTTCCGGTAGCTGCGGCCGATGATCGTGGGTCAGCCGCCACACCAGCATCGCGGTACCGATCGAGGCCAGCACCGCCACCGCCGCGAGAACAGCGACAACACGTTTCACTCGGGCGTCACCGTCGTCATATCGGTCCGCAGGCCCTCCGGCTCGGCCAGCACCGGACGGTTGCCACCTAGACCTGGTATTAGAGACTGGCCTCGGTAGCTCACGATCGTCTGGGCCAAGCCAATGATCAAGATGGCGGTGATCGTGGTGAACCCCGCCCACAGATCGGTGAAGATCAGAACGCCGGTCGCGCCTCCTGCGACCCAGGCCAGCTGCAGCAATGATTCTGATCGCCCGAACGCCGATGCGCGCGACTCCTCGGGAAGGTCGTCTTGCAGCGTGGCGTCCAGCGAAGCTTTGGCTATTGCACTGGCGCCCGCCGTGATCAGGGTCGCCGCACCCGCTACCAATAGGTTGCCGGTCACTGCGGTCGTCAGCGCCATGGCGGTGACTGCTGCTGTGCACCGCACCACCAGTTGCGCGGGATGACCGAGACTAAGGCGCGCTGCGGTGAAGTTGCCCGCGAAGTTGCCGACGACCGCCGCCGCGCCGATCAATCCCAGGATGCGCAGCTGTTCCCACCCGCCGGCGTCCTGCGCCTTGGCCACAAATGCCGGATACAAGAACAGGAACCCAACCATCACCTTGACCGTGCAGTTGCCCCACAGCGCTGTGATGATATTTCTGCCCAAGGGCTGTCGAGCTTTCGCTGACCTGCGGACCGGTTCGGGATGCAGGCGAAGCTCCCCGGACCCACCGTGGTAGCTGAGGGTGGTGGGGACCTCACCTTCGGTGACCTCCACCCACTTGGGGATTCGCATCGCCAAAACCGCCCCAGCCACCGTCGCCGCCACCACGACGTAGAGCGCACCCGGCATCTGGAAGAGATTGAATCCCCACTCGAAGGCCGCAGCGATGCCGCCCCCGATCACAGTTCCTCCCAGCAGCCCGAAGGTCGTCAGCCGAGAATTAACCCGAACCAGGTCGATCGTCGGTGGCAGCACTCGGGGAGTGACTGCTCCGCGCAGCACCGAGAAAGACTTCGACAAGACCATCATTCCGAGTGCGGACGGGTAAAGCACCCAGGAGGGGAAGCTTCCGGTGGCGCCGTCGTAGTTGGCGATCAGCACCACGGCCAGAAAGGTCCGCAATACGAAAGAGGTGGCCAATGCCACGCGCCTACCGTGTTGCAGCCGGTCCAACGCCGGACCGATCAACGGTGCGATGATCGCGAACGGGGCGATGGTGATGAGTAGATACAGGGCGACCTTGCCCTTGCTCTCACCGGTGGCGGCCGCAAAGAACAGCGTATTGGCTAGTGCGACGGCCATCGCCGCATCCACTGCGAAGTTCGCGACCACCGGCCACGTCAACGCCGTCAGCCCGGATTTGTCCGCACCGTCGGCGGTCGCGGCCCGGTGCACGAGGTCGTACATCCGCGAGCCCATTTCCCGACTGCGCGCCGCCGCCGCTCGCGTCACGGTCACCTTTTCGCCGTTACCGGCACCAAGCCGACCTGGCGACGGTTCGTGACTGTCACGCTCCGTCCGGCGGTAGCGGGTGCTGTCCTCCAGCGGCGGAAGCCATCGGTTGGCGCTTTCATTCGATGGGCCGCGCTGACTTGTCCCGTGTTGGCGCGGTCTCCGCGTTGGGCCGCTGGGGTAGTTGGCCATCCCCGGGTGTTCGCTCGCAGGTGGACGCGGCGGGTAGTAGCGTTCATCAGGCTGACCGTCACGATCCCACTGGTCACGCCGCGGTCCGGTCACATGTCGATTCTCCCCCATGCGGATGACGGTGGGCAGGCAGGCGGCCGGTGTGGCTACACCTTGTTCATGTCGGGCAAGATTGGAGGCGATGGACACCATGACCGAACCAGATCAACCGGACCCGGATGCGGGTCCGGTGCCTGAGGCCGTGTCGGCTGCGACGGTCTGCGCGGCCGACATTCCGCCAGAACTCGCGGCTGTGCTCAACGGCGCCGTCGAACAGGCCCGCGCGGCGGTCGTGGAGTTCAGCGGTGAGGAGACCGTCGGGGAATACCTCGGCGCCGGTTTCGAGGATCCGGCCGCGGCCACCCACCGCTTCCTCGCCCGGCTGCCCGGCTACCGCGGCTGGCAGTGGGCTGTGGTCGTCGCAGCCTGCCCCGGAGCCGACCAGGCCACCATCAGCGAAGTAGTGCTGGTACCGGGTCCGACCGCACTGCTCGCACCCGACTGGGTGCCCTGGGAAGAACGTGTTCGCCCAGGCGACTTAGGGCCGGGTGATCTGCTTGCGCCCCCGGCCGACGACCCCCGTCTGGTGCCGGGGTACATGGCCACCGGCGACCCGGATATCGACGACGTCGCCGCCGAGATCGGGCTCGGCCGTCGCCGGGTGCTGAGCCTGTGGGGTCGGGACGATGCCGCACAGCGCTGGCACGACGGTGAATACGGTCCCAGTTCTGCGATGGCCAGGGCAACCCGGCGCAAGTGTCGCGACTGCGGCTTTTTCCTGCCGCTCAGCGGGGCACTCGGGGTGGTGTTCGGGGTCTGCGCCAACGAGATCGCCGCCGACGGGCATGTGGTTGACGCCGAGTACGGGTGCGGTGCCCACTCCGACACCCCCGCGTCGCCCGGTACCGGCTCGCCGGTGAGTGACCCCTACGACGACGGTGTGCTGGACTTGGTAGAGCAGCGCGAGAGCTAACGCTCGGCGGCCTCCTTGATGCGGATGAGCGATGCGTTCATGCCGTCTATCAGCTCCTGCTCGAAGTTCGGTACCCCGCCCATCAGAGAATTGACCAGCAGGTTCGACACGGGCTTGACGCCGTTCTCGGCGTGCCTGGTCTCAAGGAGTCGGGTGCCTGCCTCCGTCGGCTGGAGTTCGTAGCTCCATACGGTGCCGTTCTCGTTGACTCGAAACGCCAGTTTCTTCTCGGGGATCAACTCGATGATGCGGGAGGTGGTCGGCCAGAACAGAAAGCCGCGGCGGTTGAAATTGACTGTCCGGGCGCCTTTGCGCAGTCCACCGATCGTTTTCATCAGGAGGCACTGCGGGCTCCACTGCGGCATGAGGCTCAGGTCGGAAACCAGCGTCCACACTTTGGACACCGGAGCGTTGATGTCGATCTGTGATTGCAGCACAGGGGCTGACATGGCTCCTCCTTAATGCACGGTTTCAGGTCAGGCCGCCCTGGGCGCTCCGCGACCCTCGGCGCACCGCGTGACGTTGCCACAGAAATATCGATGTGCCAAGAACTCCGACGCCCAGGCCTGCAATGGTGATCGGTCGCCAGTCCTGCAGCGAGGTCACCGTGAAGGCGAGCACCGCGGCGACCAACCAGCCACAGGTGATGACCACGATGACAGGCCACGGTGCCAGCAATGCCGCGGGAAGCGCCGGGGGCTGCCGAGGTTGGGTCGCACTCATATCCTGAACGTAGCCGATGGTCGGCGTCGTGCGGCCGGTTGCTGGGTAGTCTCGAGGCCGTGAGAGCCGTCGAATTCGTGGTCGGTGTCGCGTTGATCCCGACGAAAACCTCTGATGGCCAACGGCGTTAACGTCGTCGACGTCGTCGACTCGGCTGACCCCCGACTCGACGACTTCCGAGACCTCAACAGCGTCGACCGCCGCCCGGACCTGCCTACCGGCAAGGGGCTGGTGATCGCCGAGGGTGTGCTGGTGGTTCAGCGGATGCTGGCTTCCCGGTTCGCTCCGCGTGCGCTGCTGGGAACCGACCGACGACTCACCGAACTCGGTACGAGCCTCGACGACTGTGAGGCGACCTTCTACCGAGTTAGCGCCGAAGTGATGGCGGGCGCGGTGGGCTTCCATCTCAATCGGGGAGTGCTGGCATCGGCCTCGCGCGCCCGGGAGTTGACGGTGCCGCAGGTTCTTGACGGTGCTACCACGGTCGCCGTACTCGAAGGGGTGAATGACCACGAAAACCTCGGTTCGGTGTTTCGCAACGCTGCGGGTCTGGGCGTCGATGCTGTGATCTTCGGCAGCGGATGTGCCGACCCGCTCTACCGGCGGGCTGTGCGGGTCTCGATGGGGCACGCGTTGCTGGTGCCTTTTGCCAAAGCGAAGGACTGGCCCAGTGACCTGAAGCTCTTGCAGGATGTTGGGTTTCGCGTGCTGGCGATGACGCCCGACCCCAGAGCGCCACTACTTGCTGAGGCGATGGCAGGGCTAGCCGGGCAGCGGGTGGCCCTGCTGGTCGGCGCGGAGGGGCCCGGCCTTCAAGAACCGACCATGCGGCTGAGCGACGAGCGGGTGCGCATCCCGATGTCGGGGGGTACCGACTCCCTCAACGTTGCGACTGCGGCGGCGCTGGCGTTCTACGAGCGGGATCGGCAGCTGGATAGACTTCGGCTGGTGGAGACAGAATGACCGACGATGCCACGCCGTGGGCAACCGGGCTGACGGTGGCGATGTTCGTGGCCGCCGTGATCGCGACGGCAGTCGTCGTTCTCAGCATCGGTTTGGCGCGGGTCCATCCGCTGCTTGCCGTCGGCCTGAATCTGGTCGCCGTCGGGGGGCTGGCTCCCACAGTGTGGGGATGGCGCAGAGTGCCCGTGTGGCGGTGGTTTGTGCTCGGGTCAGCGGTTGGCGTCGGGGGCGCCTGGGTGGCGCTGCTAGCTTTGGCCGCCACTGGATCGAACGCCTAGCAAAACGTCTTCCCACGCCGGTACGGCTGGCCGGCCCTTCTTCGGGCGCGGTGGCTTGATGGTAGGCGGTGGTTCGGGCGCCTCGGTGGGCGTCGTCAGGGGGGTGTCGGGTTCGTCGAGCGACAGCTGCGCCACGGGAGCCAACGGCCGCAGTGGACGGGCGAAGTTCGGGTCGATCAGTTCGTGGGCGGCGTCGTCGAAGGCCGTGACCGTTCCGCCGTGGGCGCCCGGCGCGAACCGGAAGTGCGCCTGAAGTTCCGACCTGCCCGCTGTCCATCCAATCTGGACAGTCCAGCGCCCGTCCTCGTTGCGCCAGGCGTCCCACGCTGTGGCCTCGGGGTCGAGGCCACGCGCCACCAGTTCGGTGGACACCGTCTCCCGCAGGGTCAGAACTGACGGCCCGTCGGGGAGCACCGGGTGGGCTGCCGTGGCGAGCTCGGCGGCGCGGGCGCGCTCCAGGAGTACCGGATGGGCGAACCGCTCAACTCGTGAGATGGACGCTCCAGAGGCCTTTGCGACTTGCTGGATGGATGCCCCCGAGCGGATCTTTGCCTGAATGTCTCTGGGGTGCAGCATATTTGGGACCTCGACATCGATCGTGGTTTGACTGGAACCGGCGTGCTCGCCGCGCACTGCGGCCTCAAGTCGCGCGTCGGAGTACAGCGCGAACTGCTCCCCGGAGTCGGCGGATTCACAGATGATCTGCCGAGTGTCGGTGTCGAGTCCGACGACTTTGAGTTCTCGCATTGCGGCCTCCTCCAGGCTGATGCTGAGCCCGATACGCAGGTCACACTACTGCGTTATGAGTCCGTAACCCCGATGACACGCTGCAGTCGTCTGCGACTAAAGCCGCTCGGTGTCTTCTGTCGCGACTAAAGCCGCTCGGTCACCCAATCGATGCACTGAGTCAGAGCACTCACGTCGTCAGGCTCGACGGCGGGGAACATCCCTATGCGGAGCTGGTTACGCCCAAGCTTGCGGTAGGGCTCAGTGTCGACGATGCCGTTGGCCCTCAGTGTTGCCGCGATTGAACTGGCATCGATGTCGTCGGAGAAGTCGACGGTGCCCACGACCTGTGAGCGCAGCGCCGGGTCAGAGACGAAGGGGGAGGCGAACGACGATGCCTCGGCCCACGAGTACAGGCGGCTCGACGAGTCGGCGGTCCGCTTGGTGGCCCAATCGAGGCCACCGTTTTCGAGCAGCCAGTCGATCTGTTCGGCGAGCATTACCAGCGTTGCGATCGCCGGGGTGTTGTAGGTCTGGTTCTTGAGGCTGTTCTCGATGGCGATGGGTAGTGACAGGAACTCGGGCACCCACCGCCCGCTGCCGGCGACGGCCTCGACCCGGGCCAGAGCGGCGGGCGACATCAACGCGATCCACAGCCCCCCGTCGCCGGCGAAGTTCTTCTGCGGGGCGAAGTAGTACACGTCGGTGTCGGTGATGTTTACCGGCAGGCCACCGGCGGCCGATGTGGCGTCGATCGCGATCAGCGCGCTGCCGGACCCCTGGGGGCGTGCGGCTGGAACTGCGACCCCTGTGGAGGTTTCGTTGTGTGCCCACGCGATCAGGTCGACGTTCGGATCCGACACCGGTTTGGGAGCGCTCCCTGCATCGGCCTTGACGACGATGGGCTCACCGACGAACGGGTTCTTGGCGACGGCCGAGGCGAACTTCGTGCTGAACTCGCCGTAGGTCAGATGTAGCGAGCGCTTGTCGATCAGTCCGAACGCTGCGGCGTCCCAGAATGCGGTGGACCCACCGTTGCCGAGGACTACCTCGTAGCCGTCGGGTAGCGAGAACAGCTGTCGGAGACCCTCGCGTACGCGGGCCACCAGGTTCTTGACTGGGGCCTGTCGATGCGATGTCCCGAATATGTCACCGGCGGCCACCAGTGCCTGCAGTTGTTCGGCTCTGACCTTGGAGGGCCCGCAGCCGAATCGGCCATCTGCGGGTTTGAGGTCGGGCGGGATGGTCAAGGTAACTGGGGCGTCGGCCATGTTGGCAAGCCTAAGACCGGTGATCCGGCGGCCGCGATGCGGGCACCGTCAGCGGCGACGGCCGCGGTGTGTCAGGGCGCGGTATCAGGGCGCCGCGCGGCCTGCCGGGTGCTACCGCAGGGCGGCGAGGTGCCCGACCGGCTGTAACCCAGGTCACATGTGATGCAGATAACTCGGCAGCGCCACATCTGGCGAAAGTCCCTGTTCAATTCCTGGGACCGCGGGTACTGTGCTTAGACAACCGACAGGCGAATGTAAACTTTTGGGGGAGGCTCGCGAATGGCTGCCAAGACCGCTAAAACGCCTATCATCCGGCGCTGGCGTAAGAACATGGAGTTAGGCGACAACCCGCAGGACGAGGCATACGTTGACATGCTGAGCATTCTGTCCGAGGGTTCTGTACGCCGTAATTTTAATCCCTACAAAGACATCGATTGGGACGCGCCCGAATTTGCGGTGATCCCCAACGACCCCCGATGGATACTGCCGGGATCCGACCCGATCGGCAGCCACCCTTGGTATAGGTCGCAGTCGATTCAGCGGCAGATCGAGATCGGGATGTGGCGCCAGGCGAATGTCGCCAAAGTTGGGCTGCACTTCGAGTCGATCCTGATCCGCGGTTTGATGAACTACGCCTTCTGGGTGCCCAATGGCTCGCCGGAGTACCGGTACTGCATGCATGAGTCGGTCGAAGAGTGCAACCACACCATGATGTTCCAGGAGATGGTGAACCGGATCGGCGTCGACGTGCCGGGCATGCCGCGGGTGCTCAGGTGGTTGTCGCAATTCATCCCACTGGCCGCTGGTCCGTTGCCCATAGTGTTCTTCTTCGGGGTGCTTGCCGGCGAGGAGCCCATCGATCACACCCAGAAGACTGTGCTGCGAGAGGGTAAGGCGCTGCATCCGATCATGGAGCGTGTGATGGCCATCCATGTGGCCGAGGAGGCCCGGCACATCTCGTTCGCCCACGAGTATCTGCGCAAGCGTGTCCCCAACATGGCGCGTCGCAAGCGGTTCTGGTTGTCACTGCACGTGCCGATCATCATGCGAGTGCTCTGCCAGGCGATCGTGAAACCACCGAAGTCGTTCTGGAAGGAATTCGACATCCCCCGTTCGGTCAAGAAGGAATTGTTCTTCTCCTCGCCCGAGTCGGAGCAGTTCCTGCGTGACATGTTCGGTGACGTAAGGATGTTGTGCCACCAGACGGACCTGATGAACCCGATTGCGAAGCTGATGTGGCGGATCTGCAAGATCGACGGCCCGCCCAACCGCTACCGCAGCGAGCCCGCGCGTCAGCACACGGTGACCGCCGCATAGGCGCTCGCCGTCGGCGCCTTTCCCAGGAATCCCAGTGCCCCACGTCATCACTCAGTCGTGCTGTAGCGACGGGTCATGCGTCTACGCATGTCCGGTGAACTGCATCCACCCGTCGCCGGACGAGCCGGGATTCGCCACTGCCGAAATGCTCTACATCGACCCGGTGGCATGCGTGGACTGCGGCGCCTGCGTGGCCGCCTGCCCGGTAGGTGCGATTGCCTCCGAAGCTCGGCTTACCGAGCAGCAGTTGCCGTTCGTCGAGTTGAACGCGGCGTTCTATCCGGTGCGGGAGGGCAAGCTGCCGCCGACGTCGAAATTGGCGCCGGTGCTCGAAGCGCCGGTGGTGACTCCACGGTCGGGTGGGCCGTTGCGGGTCGCCGTCGTCGGCTCGGGGCCCGCGGCCATGTACGCCGCCGACGAACTGCTCACCCAGCAGGGCGTGCGGGTCAACGTCTTCGAAAAGCTGCCGACGCCCTACGGTCTGGTACGTGCGGGTGTGGCTCCTGACCACCAGAGCACCAAGAGAGTGACGCGGCTCTTCGACAAGATCGCCGCGAAGCGCGGACTTCGGTTCTACCTCAACGTCGAGGTGGGATCGCATCTGACGCACGACGAACTTCTCGAACACCACCACGCGGTGCTGTATGCCGTCGGTGCACCCCATGACCGCCGTCTCGAGGTAGACGGCATGGGCCTGCCGGGCACGTCCACGGCTACCGAATTGGTTGCATGGATCAACGGGCATCCCGACTTGAGAAACCTGCCCGTCGATCTGAGTGGTGAACGCGTCGTTATCGTCGGTAACGGGAACGTGGCGCTGGACGTTGCACGGATACTCACCACCGATCCAAAAACACTGCTGAATACTGATATTGCTGACCATGCACTGCGCGCGCTGCAGGAATCGAAGGTGCGTGAGGTCGTGATCGCGGCCCGTCGGGGGCCGGCCGCTTCGGCGTTCACGCTGCCCGAACTGATCGGACTCACCTCGACCCACCAGGTCGTGCTGGACACCGCTGATCGCGATCTCGTCATTGCCGACCTCGCCAACGAAGCCGACCGATGGACGCGCAACAAGCTGGAGATTCTCGCAAAACTGGGCGACGCCGCGATCCCGTCATCAGGGCCGCGGATTCGGCTTGCATACAACGTGACGCCGACGCGGGTGCTCACGGGGACATCGACTATCGACGAGACATCGACTATCGACGAGACATCGACTGCCCAAAGAGCTAGCGGCATCGAGTTCGCGGTGAGTGGGACCGACGAAACTCAGGCGATTTCCGCCGGCCTGGTGTTGACGTCAATCGGATACCGGGGCAAGCCGATTCGCGGCCTTCCCTTCGACGAGGTCGCTGCGGTGGTTCCCAGCGATGGGGGACGGGTAGTCGATCCGGGCAGTGCCCAACCCGTGCGCGGGGGCTATGTGGTGGGGTGGATCAAGCGTGGTCCCACTGGCTTCATCGGAACCAACAAGTCCTGCGCCGCAGAGACGGTGCACAGCCTGGTGGCCGACTACAACGACGGGCTGTTGATCGATCCCGTGCACAAGATAGCCGCGCTGGATCGATTCGTGCGGGGCCGGCGACCGGAGATGATCGACGCCGCGGGATGGAAAGCGATTGACGAGGCCGAGATCGAGCGCGGCGGTCAGCAGCGGCCTCGTGACAAGCTCACAACCATCGCCGACATGCTCGACGCCGCTGCGGCCGCGCCCGAACCGCCGGCGCATCGGCGTCTGCTGGCCGGCCTGCCTCGCCCCGCCCGCCGGGCTGGTTCTCATGCCAGGTCGAGGAGATCCCAACCCTGGACCGACTCGGGTGCACGCGGAGCCGGGCCGACGTAGATCGCCGACGGTCGCACGAGCTTGCCCAGCCGCTTCTGTTCAAGGATGTGGGCGCACCAGCCCGCGGTGCGGGCACAGGTGAACATTGCGGGCATCATTCTGGGCGGCACCTGCGCAAAGTCGAGGATCACCGCCGCCCAGAATTCGACGTTGGTCTCGATGGCCCGGTCGGGGCGACGCTCCCGCAACTCGGCTAATGCGGCCTGCTCCAGAGCGGCCGCCACTTCATAGCGAGGTGCCGCCAGGCGTTTGGCGGTCGCACGCAGCACCCGCGCTCGCGGATCCTCGGCCTGGTACACCCGGTGTCCGAAGCCCATCAGCTTCTCGCTGCGATCCAGGATCCCCCTGACCACCGCTCGTGCATCGCCGGTCTGCTCAGCCTCCTCGATCATCGGGATCACCCGTGCGGGAGCACCTCCGTGCAGAGGTCCGCTCATGGCACCGATTGCACCTGACAGCGAGGCGGCCACGTCGGCGCCAGTGGACGCGATCACCCGTGCGGTGAACGTAGACGCGTTCATGCCGTGCTCGGCGGCGCTCACCCAGTAGGCATCGATGGCCTCGATGTGGCGTGGGTCGGGCTCGCCCTGCCATCGGGTCATGAATCGCGCGGTGACGGTGTCGCGTTCGTCGACAATGCGCTGCGGGACCGCGGGTTGATATATGCCGCGCGCAGACTGGGCGACGTAGGACAGCGCCATCACTGAGGCGCGAGCGAGTTGATCGCGGGCGGTCTGATCATCGATGTCCAGCAGCGGCGGGTAGCCCCAGATCGGTGCCAGCATCGCCAAACCTGCCTGGACATCTACTCGGACGTCGCCGCTGTGGATCGGCAGCGGGAACGGTTCGGCAGGCGGCAGGCCCTGCCCGAACCGGCCGTCGACCAGCAGCCCCCATACATCGCCGAAGGTCACGTGGCGTGCGACCAGGTCCTCGATGTTGACACCGCGGTAGCGCAGCGCGCCGCCGTTCTTGTCAGGTTCGGCGATCTCGGTCTCGAACGCCACCACGCCCGCCAACCCGGGAGCAAAATCCTTCGGTACCGCAGTCATCTGTTGATCCTTGCATCCGCGTCCCGCGGTGACTCGGAGAGTCCGATTCCCGCGGCAGATTGGACCGGCCGAAGCTCCGGCTGCGGCGTAGCGTTGCCGTGTGGGGACTTCTGATGAATTGGCCCGGATGCGGGTGGAGTACGGAGCTGCGGAGAAGGACGGCAGTGGTGATCTAGACGCCAGCTGGCTGGACGTCGGCTGGGTGGCGCTGCTGGGCAGCTGGATGTCGGAGGCCGAACAGGCGGGAATATCCGAGCCCAACGCGATGGTCGTCGGGACCGTCGACAGCAGCGGCAGGCCCGTCACCCGCACCGTGCTGTGTAAGAGCGTGGATGAATCTGGCATCTCGTTCTTCACCAACTACGATTCCGACAAGGGTGTGCAGTTGGCCGCGACCCCGTATGCCTCGGCGACCTTCCCCTGGTATGCGCTGGGACGGCAAGTGCACGTCCGCGGCCCGGTCACGAAAGTCACGCTCGAAGAGACTGCCGAATACTGGGCACGCCGGCCGCGCGGGTCTCAGCTGGGGGCCTGGGCGTCGTCGCAGAGCAGACCGATCCCGTCGCGCGCCGCATTGCTCCACCAGCTAGCCGAGGTCACCGAGCGTTTCTCCGATGTCGACGACATTCCGGCGCCGCCGCATTGGGGTGGCTACGTGATCGCCCCTGAGGCGGTCGAATTTTGGCAGGGTCGGGAGAACAGGGTGCACAACAGAATTCGTGTTCGCGGCACGGTGGTCGAACGCCTGCAGCCCTAGCAGATGAATTCATCGTGATCGACCTGTCTGACCCTCCGTGCGCGTTACTGCGGCAAAGGGACTACCTTTTTAAGGCAGACTTAGCGCTTTTGATGGCAGACTTAGCGATTTCCCGACAGATCCAACAAAGATAGAAGGGATCCCCGTGGCCGATAACGCCAAAGCCGGGCAAGAACACGCCACCCTGAAATACCCCGGTGGCGAGGTCGAACTTGACATCGCCCACTCCACAGAGGGAGCCGATGGCGTCGCTCTGGGTTCGTTACTGGCTAAGACGGGTTACACAACCTACGACAGCGGCTTCGTCAACACCGCTCCCACCAAGAGCGCGATCACCTACATCGACGGTGATGCCGGAATTCTGCGATACCGCGGTTACCCGATCGAGCAGTTGGCAGAGAAGTCGACGTTCATCGAGGTCAGCTACCTGTTGATCTATGGTGAGTTGCCCACGGCTCAGGAGCTGGAGAAATTCACCACCCAGATCCAACGGCACACTTTGCTCCACGAGGACCTGAAGCGCTTCTTCGACGGCTTTCCGCGCAATGCGCACCCGATGCCGGTGCTGTCCAGCGCTGTCAACGCACTCAGCACCTTCTACCAAGACTCGCTGGATCCCTTCGATCCCGAGCAGGTCGAGGTGTCCACCATCCGGCTGCTGGCCAAATTGCCGACGATCGCGGCCTACGCCTATAAGAAGTCCGAGGGGCAGCCGTTTCTATACTCCGATAACTCGCTGACCCTGGTCGAGAACTTCCTCCGGATGACCTTCGGAGTCCCGGCTGAGCCCTACGAGGTCGATCCGGAGATCGTGCGAGCACTGGACATGCTGTTCATCCTGCATGCCGACCACGAGCAGAACTGCTCGACTTCGACGGTGCGCCTGGTCGGGTCCTCGCAGGCCAACCTGTTCACCTCGATCTCCGGTGGTATCAACGCACTATGGGGCCCGCTGCACGGTGGCGCGAACCAGGCGGTGCTCGAGATGCTGGAGAAGATCCGTCGGGAGGGCGGAAACGTCGCCTCATTCGTCGAAAGGGTGAAGAAACGCGAAGAGGGCGTGAAGCTGATGGGCTTCGGTCACCGCGTGTACAAGAACTACGACCCCAGGGCGCGCATCGTCAAGGAGCAGGCCGACAAGATCTTGGCGAAGATCGGCGTCGATGACCAGTTGCTCAACATCGCCAAGTCGCTCGAAGAGATCGCGCTGACCGACGACTTCTTCATCGAACGCAAGCTCTACCCGAACGTCGACTACTACACGGGCGTGATCTACCGGGCGATGGGCTTCCCCACCCGGATGTTCACCGTGCTGTTTGCGCTGGGCCGGTTGCCGGGGTGGATCGCCCACTGGCGGGAGATGCACGGTGAGCCCAACAAGATTGGCC
>JAHZKD010000519.1 GCA_022600605.1 Actinomycetes bacterium | reverse complement strand
GTCGTAAGAAGTTACGCAACTAGGGGCCATCCGAACTGGGCGCTAGCCCCTTCTGCGTTTGCTGAGCGAATTTGGTGTTTGCCTTGAGAAGTTCATGACGATTGAGATAAAGTTCCAGCCCAAGGGGATAAGGCTGGGGGGCAGATGACGGCAGTCAACGAACGGCTCCGCCTCGCAACAAACATCGGTCAGATACCATCGAAGGATCGTCCGTGGCAACAGGGGTATTCGCGTCGCCTCGTGGCCATCGACTTGGTCGGTGTCGTCATGGCTGTCGGTCTCGCGCAATGGTTGCGCTTCGGTACGTTACCCGGGGCGGAACGCACCTTCCAATATTGGAACTACTCCGCAGTGTCGATTTCCATCGCATTTATCTGGATGGTGGCACTGTCAATCAACCATTCTCGTTCGCTGCGTGTCGTCGGCACAGGCGCTGAAGAGTACCGGCGCGTATTTCTCGCGACGCTGGCGGTTTTCGGTGGCGTAGCGATCGTCTCGATGCTGTTCAAGCTACATATCGCGCGCGGATATTTGATGATCGCGCTGCCGGCGGGCATCATCTTTCTCTTCTTTTTTAGGTGGATCGCGCGCCTTGCGGTGCGTCGCGCGCGTGCGAAGTATGGTCGCTGCATTACCCGTGTTCTAGTGGTGGGGAGCAGTTCTGCGGTCCAAGATCTCACCACGTCTTTCGCGCGTGAACCGATGTCCGAGTACCAAGTCGTCGGCGCTTGCACGCCTGGCCCGACAATTCGGAACAAGATCGACGTCCCGGGCGTCGGATCGATTCCCACGTTCGGCGACGAGTCGAACGTAGTTGGCGCGGTGACTGCGACCAACAGCCATGCTGTTGCCGTCACGGCCACCGAACGGCTCGATGGTCGCGGAATTAGAGATCTATCGTGGGAGCTGGAGAAGCTCGACATCGACCTGCTTGTAGCGCCGGGTGTGGTTGACGTGGCCGGGCCCCGGCTGCAGATGCGTCCGGTCTGCGGACTTCCCTTAATACATGTGGAGAAGCCCCAGTACCACGGCGCCAAGCAATTTCAAAAGCGTCTGTTCGATGTCGTGTTTGCAGGCTCTGCGCTTCTCTTCGGGCTGCCTATCCTGCTCGCGGTCGCTCTTGCGGTGAAGCTGACCAGCAGGGGTCCGGTGTTTTACCGTCAGGAGCGGATCGGGCTGGACGGCAATCCGTTCGAAATGGTCAAGTTCCGCACCATGGTGGTTGGCGCGGACAAGATGGTTGAGAAATTCGCCGACCTGAACGACAGCGCAGGCGGCGTGCTGTTCAAGATTCGCGAAGACCCCAGGGTCACCCCCGTCGGCAGGTTCCTGCGCAAGTACAGCATCGATGAGCTGCCCCAATTCATCAATGTCCTTAAGAGCGACATGAGCGTCGTTGGGCCGCGCCCGCCTCTGGCCGGAGAAGTCAGGTCCTACGATGACTACGCTAGGCGCCGTCTGCTCGTGCGTCCAGGGATCACGGGTCTGTGGCAAGTCAGCGGACGCTCGGACTTGTCGTGGGAGGACTCAGTTCGGCTCGATATGTTCTACGTGGAGAACTGGTCGATGATCGCGGACCTGCTGATCGCCCTGAAGACCGTCAAAGCGATGTTCGGCCACGTCGGCGCCTACTGACTCGCTGCCCTGTCCGCATCGGAGTTAAGGCATGGGTCATGATTTCGGCGCCATGTGGCGCCGGTCATCGCGATGGGGCTTGGCGACGGCCGGTAGCCTGAACCCTCAGCTGCTGGCGGCGTCGTCGCAGCTTTTGGAGAAGCGTGCGCTGGTCACCAGGATAACGGGGCAGGATGGCTCCTAGCTTGCGGAGTTGTTGTTGAGCACGGGCTACTAGGTGCACGGGTTAATCCACCGCGCGTCGACGCTCAACAACTCACGTATCGAATGTCAGACCTGAGTTCGGTGCCTCTCTATTTGTCAAGCGGGCTCGGCGTCTGTTTTGGAGGGTTTCCGAGCGCTGCGTTTTTCGTCTGCGATCGTGACTCGCCACAGGTGTCGCGAGAGGTGGCGGTTGAGTGCTCGTGCCGCCGATCGGGGTGATTTTCCCGCGGCGATCTTCGTGTCGTAGTAGGCGCGGCCAGCGCTGCCCGGCATCCGGATCTGGAACATCGCCACAGTCTGGATCGCAGAGTTCAGTTGCCGGTCGCCGTAGCGCGATAGCCGGTGGCGGTCGGTCTCGGCGCTGGCGATCTGTACCGGTGCTGTGCCGGTGTAATTGGCGGACGAGGCGTCGGAAGCGAACCGGCTTGGGGTGCCGGTGCGGCCCAGCAGTCGGCCCTCCAGCACCGGGCCAACCCCGGGAACTTCCCCCCGCCGGGTGCCGTGCTCGTCGAGAATTGCTGTGATCGCGGCGGTGTTTGCCGCCAGTTGCTGGTCGAGCCGGCGAATGCCAGTGCTCAAGTCCTTGGCCAGCGCAACTCGAATCCGATCGGTACCGGTACGGGGGCGAAAGCCCGACAGCACCTTGGACGCAGTGGCGGCGGTCAGCGATGTCGGCGCCCCGCCAGCCATCAATTCTCGTGGCCTGACCCCGATTGGTCAGGCCAGGTCAACCCGAACCGCTGGGTGACAGGACATTTTCGAGTCATTCCCTCCGGCCTGCTCGGCACGCTATGAGCAGCAACCCCACTCGCCATGCCGTGACACCCATACAAGTCGGACATTTGCTTGGTGCCCCGGTTCGGGGACGTTGAGGCTGGCGAGAATTTTCTGCTGGGCCTCGGGGACCTCGGGTGGGAAGGTCTCGGTGGTCCCGTTGATAGCGATAGTTGCCGAGCGCAGTGGCCGCAGCTGCTTGACGACCTTAGCGAT
>JAHZKD010000518.1 GCA_022600605.1 Actinomycetes bacterium | reverse complement strand
GCCCAGAGGGGAATCTGCGAGATGCGGTTCCCGAATACGGGCATGTACATGTTCCACTCCCACAAGACCGAGTTCGCCGAACTCGGCTGGATGGGCTTCTTCGAGGTAACGGACCAACTGCGGTGACCGCGCCCAAGACCGGTCACTTCCCGACCTGGGTCCTCGGGTTTGGCACGGCGGTATTTGTCGTCGCGGCATTGATCGGGCTAGCTATCGCGGGCGGCCAGAGCCTGCCGGAGTCAAACGGTCCTCCGATCGAAGAAGTCGCCGTCGAGCGCACGGTGCTGACTCCCGGCGTTATCGAACTCACTGTCCGCAACACCGGTCCGGATCCAGTGACCATTGCCCAAGTGTTCGTCAACGATGCCTACGTCGACTTCAGCGGAGCTGACGAGCCCATCACCCGCCTTCGCTCACAGACCGTTGACCTGGACTACCCATGGATCGACGGGCAACCCTATTTGGTCTCCATGCTTACTTCCACAGGGCTTATCATCGAGCACGAGATCACCGCCGCTGTCCTCACACCGCAGTCGGACGCAAGATTTTTGGTGCTGATGGCGCTGCTGGGCACCTACGTCGGCATTGTCCCGGTGGTCCTCGGAATGCTGTTCCTGCCGTTTCTGCGCGCCGCCGGCCGCGGTCTGGTGCAATTCCTGCTGGCCTTCACCGTCGGGTTGTTGGCCTTTCTCGCAGTCGACGCGACCAGCGAAGCTCTCGAACTCGCCGCCGAATCCGGCGGCGCCTTCGGCGGCACAATGCTCGTCGTACTCGGAGCCGCACTGGCCTTCCTCGCATTGACCGCCCTAGACCAGCACCTGCGCACGCGACGGGCCGAAAGTGCTGCCGGCGACGCCTCAGACGAGAACACCGGCATGCGGCTGGCGCTGTTGACCGCCATCGGGATCGGTCTGCACAATCTCGGCGAAGGGCTCGCGATCGGATCTGCCTACGCAGTCGGTGAACTCGCTCTGGGTGCCTTCCTGGTCATCGGATTCGCCCTACACAACACCACCGAGGGAATCGCCGTGGTGGCGCCGCTGACGGTGCGGCGCCCCTCGATAGCGGCGCTGCTCGGCCTCGGGCTCATCGCGGGTACGCCCGCGATCCCCGGGGCCATGCTGGGGGCGGCAGTCAACAACACGTCACTCTCGGCATTGCTGCTCGGCTTCGGAGTGGGTGCGATCGTCAAAGTCATCGCGCAGATAGCGCCCAGCCTGCGGGGACCCACCGACAACAGAATCAGCGCGCCCGCCCTTGGTGGTGTCGCCGTCGGGCTCCTTGTGATGTACGCGACTGGACTGCTGGTGACTGTATGACCACGCGGCGCGGTTCGCTCAGGTGCGACAAAACGTGTTCCACAGGGTGTTCGGGGCAATCGGAGCCATTAACGGACAGGCGTACGGTCCTTGCGGCGGCATGTGTACTGGGCACGGCGGCAGCGGCGGGATGCGCGACAGGCAAGGCGCATGAAGGCCCGGCCCACGTGCGCGTCGCCGATGTCCCCGTTGGCGGCGGCCACGTGTTGGCCGACGAGGCCATTGTGGTGGTTCAACCGTCGGAGGGAACCTTCAGGGCGTTCTCGGCAGTCTGCCCGCATCAAGGCTGTTCTGTGCGCGATGTTGCCGACGGCACGATCAACTGCCCATGCCATGGCAGTAAGTTCGACATCGCCGACGGATCAGTGGTCCGCGGCCCAGCGCGAACGGCCCTGCCGCGGTACCGGGCAACCGTGGTCCGCGACGTCGTGAGACTGGACAGGCCAACCTCCCCGGACGCGTGATACCTGTCAGCGCGGGCGGCGACGGCGGCAGGCGACCCTTCCAGTACGCGGCTGCTTCGGGATGCGTTGGGCCTGTGGTGGTGGTGTTCCTTCCTGATTGGTTCCACTCCCCCAGGTACACAAGGTACCGCCCGCCAGGTCCTTCGATCGAAATTGACCGGGCCGTAGCCAAGTTGGCGACGCGCACGCCTCACTGACAGAGCACCGCGGGACACCGAGAACCTGCAGATCCCGCAATACGTGCGCACGATAGTGACGGGAGTCAACAAGGCCAGAGTTTCGGGCAATGGCAGTGCCTCCCTGCACGCCACAGACGGCGGACCAACCGCGGGCTGCGTCGCAATTAACGACGCCACACTTATGCAGGTCGTTCGATCGCTGAGGCAGGGCGCACTGATCGCGCTCGCGAAATAGCCGCAGTTCATCAACGGCGGTGATCCGGGACACCAACCGTGCAGCGTCCGTATGGCGCACGGCACGGATAACCTGCATGTCCCGCACGGGTGATCGCCGCCATGAACGCGGATATGGCCCTGCAGCGGTGCGCTCCTGCAGTGCGGGCAGTCACGACGACACCGCACAGGACTCATGGGCGTGGTGATCACGACGATGCGCTGCATACGGGAAACCAAATGCCAGCGTCGCTTTACTGGGGTCGAGAGGGATTGCTCGGTGAACACAGCGCGGGCCTATACGGGTCCTATGGCACCGCTATTGCCCAAGATACCGAATCAGCGGCCGGAACCCCCTCCGATTCGCCCGGCTAACTGCTTGGTGTCGTGGTGATGTGCACGTGGTCATTGTGGCCGTACCCTGATCCTTGCGGACCGCCCGGCGTGTAGTAGGTGCCGCTCCAGATCGCATCCTGCAACCCGAATCTGCCGGCGTTACTCATCACGAACGTGAGAATTTCGTTTCCGAGCGCGATGCCCTCGGGGGTTCCTGGATTGGGAATCATCACGTCGATGGCCAGGCCGTTCGGGTGCCACGGCTTAGAGTCCGGACGCACCCCGCCGATGTCGGCGATCTCAGGAAATCTGGCGCTGACCGCGCGGGCAGCCACGATGGTGTTGGCCTGTAACCCCGCCTCCGAGGCGACACCAACGGGCAAGGCCTCTGGGACATCCGGGGGTGCGGAGGGTGGAGGAATTTCGCCCGCAGGGATGGCTGGCATCGCGATGATCGCGGGGTCGGCCGGCGCGGGGGCGCTAGACGCCGGCGGCGGTCTGGGCAGCCAGCTTGGCGTCGAGATCGAGTTGCGCGGAGGTGACGGCCTCCCGGCTCTGCACAGCTTGCCGGGACAACTCGGCGAGCCTGGACAGCGCATCAGCGGCCGGGTC
>JAHZKD010000517.1 GCA_022600605.1 Actinomycetes bacterium | reverse complement strand
GACCTGCTGCCATCTGGGTATTCGATGAGTGTTGCGACCGTGCCGTCGGCTAGTTTCGTAGTGGTCACTTTTGAGTTGGACAGGCTGCTGATGTCAGACTCGTTGAAGTGGACAGAAGTTGCCTCCGAAATAAGGTCCCCGTTTTTGTCGAGATGCTTCTCGATGGTCTCCGGACCTCGATCTGACCATTCTGACTTGGCATTGACGGTCTTGACGTGTTTACTGCCGTCCTGCTTGTAGTACGTCGTCACCGTAGCTGTCTCTTCTCCGGTGACAGGGTCATAGAGCGTGTCCTCTGTGATATCCCGGACTGTCAGCGCCATGTTTGCCTCTCGCTGCGCGGCCTGTTGCAGTAGCCCGAGGGTGTTCGCCGGGTCGGGGACTTCGTCATCAGGCTTCTGCATGCCCGGAAGCAGCAGGCTCCCTAACTCCGATTGGCTGGGCGCCTCGAAGCCGTGCGGCGTTGCTGCGTCCATCACGCTCGTGGCGGTGTCGTCGTCCGCGGCGCCCACCGCGATCAGGAGCCCGTTGATGGTGGCCTGTTCAGCCTCGGCGCGTGTCTGAAGAGCGGCCGCCTGCTGGGTGGTCAGCTGAGCGCCGGCGATCATGACCACCCATTGGTCGCTGACGCTCAATTGTCCACCCATGTCGAGCTGATCGGCCTTGTTCAACAGTGGCGTGCGTGCTCCGCCGATGGTGCCGGCGCCTGCGGTGAGAGCCGCCCCGACTGCGGCGGTGTATTCGGAGAAGGCATTCGTCTGTCTCTCCGCCCGCTCGAACATCGACGTTGCCGCGGAGTGCGCATCACCAGACCATGCCCGCGTGTCCGGCATGGTCTTGATGTTGGTGCTGATCCTTGACACCGCATTGTTGACGGCTCTGCCTGCTTTCGTGATCGCTTGGCCGGTGAATGTCAGGGAGTCGGGTTTCCAGCGCTCCAAGCGGGAACGTGAGGGCAACAAGGCTCAGAAGATCTTGTCGAAGTTGTCGGCCAGCCCGGCGTCGGTCACCTCGTAGGCGTTGCTTGCGCCTCGCACCGCCGCAGCCATGTCGCTGACGTTGGTGGCGATCTCGTCGGCGACCTCTCCGACGTGTGCGCCGACGAGTCGAGCTGCCCACTGGGTGGTCGCGCCGTCCAGGGCGTCGGCGCCAGAAGCAACCTTGCTACCAGCATCGGCTTCCTGAATCATCTCGGACGCGATGTCGACTTGGCCGGCAAAGGCGCGCAGAATCTCGGGGTCAACTTCCACTCGCAGCCTCCGTTCGCACGATCGGTTCTGTACCTTAGTCGAGCCAGCTGGTTCGGCTAGTCACCTATTTCGACTGCTCGCTGGACGCCGTGGCACCTGAGGTCCTATGGCCACACCAGGGCATCGCGGGCGATCACTGCAGGCGCCTGACTTCCAGGTTGCGCGGAGACCTCTGGGGCACTCGACAGCTTCTATGGTTTGCACTGCGGTGTCGCTGGGGTATGGCCGGGTCTCACGCGGAGGGTCGAACGGCCATGCGCTCTGAACGGCAGCCCGCCTAGTCCAATGGGCAGAGGCAGGGCGAGGAGCGCTTTGGTCCTAGTGTATTGACGGTACCTACTCGCTCTGTTTGTACGTGCACCCACGCTCGCGCTATTCAGCGTTTCGGCTCCCGGATGTGATCTTTGTGCTCGGCGCTGAAGTAGGCGCGGGTTTCGCGGTAGATCAACGGAGACAAGATGACTAGACCGATGAGGTTGGGTAGGGCCATGAGGCCGTTCATTACATCGGAGAAGGTCCACACCGTGGTGAGGGCCGTTGTAGCGCCGATGTAAATAACTATGATGAATGCGATTCGGTAGGGCAACACGGCTTTTCGTCCGAACAGGTACTCCATGCATCGTTCGCCGTAGTAGGACCACCCGAGCAAGGTCGAGAATGCGAAGAACATCACCGCAAGGGTGACGATGATGCTGCCCCATGTGCCGGGGAGGCCCTGGGCGAAGGCGCGTGCGGTGAAGCTGGCGGCTTCGTCGGGGCCTGCGTCCTTCCACACCCCGGTCACGACAATCGTCAAGGCGGTGAAGCTCACGACAACCAGTGTGTCGATGAAGGTTTGGGTCATTGATACGAGCGCTTGTCGAACTGGGTGGGTGGTCTTCGCCGCGGCGGCGGCGATGCCGCCGGTGCCCAGGCCCGATTCGTTGGAGAAGATGCCGCGTGCGACGCCGTAGCGAATCGCCGCTGCCACAGCAGCTCCTGCGAAACCACCCGTAGCGGAGGTGCCGCTGAAGGCATCGGAGACGATGGTGCCAAAGGCCCCGGGTACTTCGCCGATGTTGAGGGCCAGCACTCCGGCCGCGCCGAGGATGTACACGACAATCATGGCGGGGACGAGAATGCTGGTGACTCGCCCTATGCTCTTGATGCCGCCGACGATCACGGCGGCAGCCAGCACCACCAGGACCACGCCGGTGACCGGTGCAGCCACGTCCCACTGGTCGTTGACATTGGCCGCGACGGTGTTTGCCTGGGTCATATTGCCGATGCCGAATGAAGCGAAAACACCAGCAATTGCGAAGAACCCGCCGAGAAACACACCTAGTGGCCCCTTGATGCCACGCCGAAGGTAATACATGGGCCCACCAGATTGCTCACCAGCTGCATCGGTGCGGCGAAACCGCACACCGAGCAAGGCTTCGCTGTACTTAGTGGCCATCCCCACCAGGCCCGTGCACCACATCCACAACACCGCACCTGGGCCACCCAGTGAGATCGCCGTGGCGACACCGGCGATATTGCCGACACCCACGGTGGCCGCCAACGCTGTAGACAAAGCCTGATAGTGCGAGATATCGCCTTCGCCAGAGTCGCTGCGCTTGACGAATGCCAGCCAGAAAGCCAGCCCGAGGCGACGCACCTGCAGCCCACGCAATAGCACGGTCAGATACAGGCCAGTCAGCAGCAGCAACGGAATAAGTAGCCACGGACCCCAAATGAAGCCACTGGCGTCACTGAGAAGGCCCTCTAAGGTCGACATCGCATCGAAGTATCACAGAATCGGCGCCGGATACAGAGAGAGTTCTGAGCCTTTGGCGCAAACCTAGGCGCAGGCCTACCTGAATGGACTAACCGCCGACGTGCAGCGCAGTGGAGCAGGGTTGTTGTGAGATGAGGATCTGCCTGAAATCCCTTGGCGAATATCGCTGGGCATTCGACAACGCGTGCAGCAACGTGGGGATCGAAGGGTTAACGCCGCACGGCTTGAGGCACACCACCGCGTCATCGGCGATCAGTGCAGGCGCTAACGTCAAGGTCGTGCAGAGACTCCTAGGGCACGCGACGGCTGCGATGACACTCGACCGCTGCGGACATCTCCTCAATGATGACTTGACCGGCGTAGCCGATGTGCTCGGCCAAGCAATCGATCGCACTGCGATATCACTGCGGTACTCAGGACAACTGAGTGGCCGAAAAACGGCTCAAAATATGCTCTGAGCTACAAAGCCCCCATAGCCCAATTGGCAGAGGCAGCGGACTTAAAATCCGCACAGTGTCGGTTCGAGTCCGACTGGGGGCACAGGAAAAGTGCTGGTCAGGGAATGCCGGGCGGTAGGTGGCGCATCATCGGCGGCTCCATCTGGGTCACGGTGGCCACGCTGCGTCCACGTTCCGCTGCGCCGGTACTGGCAAGCTTCGACAGCACGGCACACCCGGCAACCCATAGAACAATCGCAGGCGAGGTGAGACACTGGCATCTCGTCGCGGACAGTCAGCGGTTCGGGACCCGGTCAAAGGAGTGTGGGCTTGCACATAGGCTTCCGCACCTCGGGGGGCCGAGGCGAGTACGAAGTCGTTGGAAACCATTCGGGGTATAACGCGCTGGGCCTAGAGGGCTGGACGTTCAGCATGCGATGGCCTGACGGCATTGTGCGGGACACCGGTCTATGGCTCGATCCGGCTGAAAGCGGTAAGCCCCGACTGCGCTCAATGCTCAGCAACCCAATCCAAATATCTCGGATCGTGGCCCCCATGCTGCTGCTGCCGGACCCGACCCGGGCCTTCCGCAACACCCCCGCCACGCTGCCCATTATTAGGGCGAAGGAATACACGATCACTGGTGTCGGGTTTGGCACCGAGAGCGAATTCAGTGGAGTCGCCGACCTCGTAACTTTCGATCCTTCCTTCATCACCATCGCCAATCAAGGCCACGTGGATGACATCGGCGTGGCCGCGAGATGGAACCGCGTTCGTGCTATCTACGAGCGAGCCGCATTACTTCCCGCGGGACTCCCGGCCCTGGTCAAGAATCACCAAGATTACATCGCGAGCGGTGATGGAATCGGGCAGAAGCTGACCAAAACCGTCAACAACATCATGAGTAGCTTGGCTGCCGCTCCTGGCAGTCCGTATCAAGCGGGACTTGACCCTCTTCCGGCACTTGAGAGCCTCCTCGGCATAGCGCCACCGTCGGGCCCAGCGCTCCCCTCGCCCGATGAACTTGGTGAAGACGCCCCGGAGGTCAGCGTCCGATCTTCGCATCAGTACCGTTTGGCTAAGTCTCGTGGCGCATCAGGACGCAAGTTCAGCGCGGAAGTGCGTGCGGCGTACCGGAATCGGTGTGCGTTCTGCGGGGCACAGCTTGGAGGAATTGACGGTATCCGGTCAGGAATCGACGCCGCTCATATCCTCGCATGGAGTCAAAACGACCTGGATGTCGTGCAAAACGGTATTGCCCTTTGCAAGTTGCACCATTGGGCATTCGATGCCGGCATCCTCGCCATCCGCAAAGAGGGCGAGAGCTACTATCTCCGGTTCACGACCCAGGCTGATTTGATCGACGAAGAAAGCAAAGCTCGAATCGCGTTCGAGGGCAACAAGGTTCCCCGCGAATGGTTGCCCGAAAATCCTAAGTTACATCCGAGTGCTGCTTACCTACAGCGCCTCTACGCAGACCTAGGCGTGACCTTCAAAGCTGACGTTTGATCCGCCGAACGTTGGATGTTGAGGGCATCAACGACGCGCTTACCGAGCCATTCGGCAACGGGTACCGAAACTGCGTTGCCGCAGGCGTGGTACCGCGCTGACTCAAGCGTGTCCTGATTCGGCATCTCATGGGTCGGCATGGTCCAGTTGTCTGGAAACCCTTGGAGACGTTCGGTTTCCAGAGGCGTCAGGCGCCTGACCGCCCCCTCTGGATAAGATACATAGTTGCGCGACCAATCGGTACCCGTGTGCCGAGCCGACTCTGCGTAAAGACAGTGGGCCAGCTTCTTTACGTACCCTTGCTTAGAATTTCCAACGCGGATCGCAAAGGGGGAAATAGGTTTCTCCCCATTCGGTCTGCGCGCCTCATCATCCCGGTCGCCGCATTCGGGCTCAAAAAGTATCGAACCGGCGGTCTCCGCGTTTCCAAGAGATCCGACAATGAAGACTCGCGAGCGACTTTGGGGGATGCCGAAGTAACGACTGTCAAACACTCGCCACGCCACGCCATACCCGAAGTCGGCCAGCGTCCGAATGATGATTGCGAAATCTCGTCCCTCGTGGGAAGAGAGGAGTGCCGCAACGTTTTCGAGGATGACAATTTCGGGGCGACGCGCGCCAATAAGCTGCGCAAAGTCATAGAAGAGCCCTGACTGCTTTCCTCTAAGTCCACTGCGTGGGCCCATTCTGGCGAGGCTGACGTCTTGGCAGGGGAAGCCGCCCGCCCAGATTTCCGCTTCGGGGATGTCATGAGTAACCACCTTCGTGATGTCGTCCGCCCGAGGAACTTCGGGCCAGTGTTTGGCGAGGATATCGAGGCAGAACGACTTCTTCTCGCACTGCCAGACGGTCTCGATCCCCGCGTGCTCGAAACCCAAATCGAATCCGCCGATACCGGCGAAGAAGCTGGCGACTCGATACGGTCGAGCACCTTCAATGGAGTCGTTGCCGTCAGCTGCGTTGCGACGTCCCATCGGCTGACTTGCTCCTTCCGTCTCCCGCTGTTGCGTCCTTCGTTTCGAACATGCGTTCGATTATACGCCGGGTGGGCGACAAGGGGGACAAGTTCTCAAGCAGTACCGTACGACTTGTGTCCCGCGGAGCCCAGAATGACGCGCCGGGAGCCAACGCAGGTCCGGCGACTGCACCGCCGTCACCTGCCCGGTCCCGAAACATGGCTGCAATCCGGCGTACGGATACGAGGCCCGAACTTCTGCTCCGCAGCGCGCTCCATGCTCGCGGACTGCGATTCCGGAAGGACTACGCTATCCGCGCCGATGGCCGCATTATTCGGCCCGACGTCGCATTCACGCGCTATCGACTGGCCGTGTTCCTAGACGGCTGCTTCTGGCATGGGTGCCCCGAACATGGACGGCCCCCGAAGTCCAACAACTCGTACTGGCTGCCGAAGCTGGCCAAGAACGCTCAAAGGGATCGTGAACAGGCAAAGATCCTGACTGACGCCGGGTGGACTGTCATCCGCGTGTGGGAGCACGTGGATGTCGGCGATGCCGTGTCAATTGTCTCGAGAGCCCTGCGCGCGGCGGGTTCTCCCGCCGTCAGTGCTGGATAGCAGAGCCCTCCGACATTGATTGTGTTCAACCGGTTCGGGTGAGGATGGTCTTGCTCGTTCGCCGCTGGTGGTGACCCTCGTTCCGACTGACGCCCCGCTGGGTTGTCTTCCAATTGATTTGTCCCACCAGCGACGAGCGGGCAAGCACCACCGAAACGCCTGGCAGGGCGGACATGACCTAATCAGGAGCCTGGCCGTTCCTCATCAATGTCTTGTCTGCCCGCCCTGCCAGGCTGTCACCCAACGCAGGTTCATCGCACGGAGAGGACACCACCATCGTGACATCCCCACGCCGAATCGTCATCGGCGTCGACACCCACCTCGTTTTGCAGGTAAACCTCATAACGAGGGCGACGTCGTAGTTGGCGCCGTATCGAAGTGTAGGCAAATAAACTCAATGCCGGGCCTCGCGCTTCACCAGCCGCCGTAGCCAGGTCCTAAGCCGAACGCATTTTCGCCCAGGCCCGTGTAGTAGCCGGTGCCGACTCCCAGCTGGGGGCTCGTTTTTTGTGGCTCGACCTTGGTTGAGCAACGAACCAGTGGATCGTCGCAGTTGTTGGGTGCCGCTTCAGCCGACATTGACACGAATGCGCCGGTCAACGCGAGTACAGCACCTGCCACTACGGGAATTACCACACCTTTTGTAGTCATGTCCTTTCACCCCCTAGACACTGTTTCGTCGCGGGATGAGGACGCCCTTGGGGTTGAAGCCCATCAGAGCCTCCTGTTCATTGAGCGTCATCTTCGATTGTAGACCCCGCGGCCCCGTTACCACAGGAAACGCAAATATCAGGGATTTGGGTGTAAATCAGGGCGCATAGGTGACCAATTTCATAACTTGGTCCTGGGCTTCTGTCTCCACCGGCTGCATGTCGCAAAGGGCAAAAAGGCTGTAGAACAGGTCTTTTGCCATGCTATTCCCGTTGTCCACTCGGTCACGCCGACGGCCGGGGCGACCGTGCCCACCAGCACTGAAAAACGTTTTGGGACAGCCGATATGCTGCCATGCGAGGTTTTAGCCGAGGTCGTTCAGCGCTGCTTACTGCTATCCAAATCCGCGCGGTATCGCTTCGATCATCTACGTTCACCAAGAGTCTGCGTCGCCGTAGCGCGCGATGCGCTGTTCGATGTCATCGGCGGCGCGGCGGATCCGCTCACCCAGTGCGCGAATGGCGGCGCCGTCGAGACTGCTGAAGACCGAGGCCATGACCGTCATGGTCACAGCGCCGTCGGCGTTGCGGATCGGGGCGGACATGGTGGCAATGCTGTGGGTTCTGCCGTTAGTGAGTTCGTCGTCGGTGACGTCGATAACGGCGAGGTCGGCGTAGGCGCGTGCAAGCTGGGTCGTGATCTCGTCG
>JAHZKD010000055.1 GCA_022600605.1 Actinomycetes bacterium | reverse complement strand
TGCAGACTGAGCCAGGTGCGGTAGACGCCCTACGAGTTGGCCGCAGCCGTCTCTAACTAGCGGCACGCAGCGGCGACAGCTGACCCGGCCGCTCATGATTCGCAGGCGATTCCGTCGCTGTTTATCTGTAGTTCGATGGGACCTGTTGTCCGCGTCATCGAAGCAGTCTATTCCGACACGCCTGCCGCGAACACGAGCGTTATCTGTATGTCGTCCTAATGTGGGGTCATGCCCAAGTATCGGGCTCAGCGTGTGCGGAACGTGGATGGTTCGACGAGTGCAACTGTTCTCGGCCCCGACGGTGTGGTTGAGCCTGTCGAGAAGTACCTCGCGTTCCTCGATGACCTCAATCGCTCTTCGCACACGGTTCGCGGTTACGCAGGTGATCTGGCTTTGTACTTCGAGTTTCTGAGCGAGCGGGAAGTTGCATGGCCCACGGCGGCGATGGCTGACCTCGCGGCGTTTTCGGCGTATCTTCGACGGACCAACCGGGCTCGGCCATCGGACGGCGTTGTGGTGCTGAGGGAGCTGGCTCCGATGCGCGCTGCCGCGAGTTGTCAGCGTGCTCTGACCGCCGTCATGGGCTTCTACGACTTCCATCAGGACACGGTTCTGGCGGCAGCGCTAGCGCGGAGCCGACAGCACCGTCAGAGCGTTCGTAAAGATTCATCACGGACTAGGCGTCACCCGATGGGGGTGAAGGTGCCGTCCCGAATCAAGCCGCATCTCGGGGAATCGGAGCTGGCTCGCGTGCTCACCGCACCGCGCAGGCTTCGCGACCAGCTGTTGCTGGCGTTGATGGGTCTCAATGGTCTGCGGGTCGGCGCCGCCCTTGGACTTCGCCATGGCGACATCGATCTTCGGAAACGCGAGCTGCAAGTCGTGCCCCGTAACGTGAACGTAAATGACGCTCGCACCAAACGCTCTGCGCCCCTGGCGCTTCCCTTGCACAATGATGTTGGCCGTCTCTACGTGCGATATCTCGATGAGGAGTATGGAGATTGGGATTCTGATTACGTCTTTATCAACCTCTGGAACGGTGAACTCGGTCGCCCATTGGAATATCAGACTGTCCGCAGCTTGATCACTCGAACCTCATCAACAACCGGTATTCCCTTCACGGCCCACGTGCTGCGCCATACGTTTGCAACCCTGCTCCGCAGGCACGGCGCCGACATGGAGGCCGTCAGTGAGCTACTGGGCCACGCCTCGGTGGCCACGACACGGGCGACCTACGTGCATACAACAGTCGAGGATCTCCGCCGCCGCTGGCAGCAGGATCAGGAAGGCGCAGATGACTAAGTCACTACGGCTCCTAATCGGAGGCACCGACCACACCGACCCATACGCCCGAATCCGTGAGGCGTTGCAGCCAGCTTTCCTCAGCGATGTGTATGTGCCGAGTCCGAATGACCCGGTATTGTGGGGACGCGCTTGCAGCGTCAATGGATGCCTCGGATGGGATAGCAACGGGTCAACACCGCTATGCGCCAGCCACCGCAACCGATTGCGCTACAAGCGAGCCAGCATCACGAACAGCGCAGGAGAGGCCCAAGGTCGCGACCTTACCCGGGAACGATTCATCGCTGATAGGTCCCTAAACACTGGCCCGGTTGAGGTCAACAACCACCCAGGCTTCGATTTTCGTGGACTTCCTCCCGGTTTGGAGCTGGAGCTGCGACTCTTTGTCCAGGAACGCAGTCAGAGGCGAGCTACCGGTCTGCGAGTCCATGAGTTCAATGCGATTCGAAAAGCACTAGCCAACAGCGACTTAGACTCCCTAATGCTGCCGGGCCTTCCGGTTGAGCAACGCTGGCTACGCACTCTTCCGGTTCCTGAACCCTTCACAACCAGCAGCGGCCAGTTGCAGGCTCATATTCGGTTCGCAATCTCGACCTGCGCAGATGTTGGCTGGCCGGTCCCGTTGATGGATCGGGACCGCTGGTACGACCACGATTTTGAAACAGGAGGCGGCAGAGTCAAAACAATCACGTGGACCGGCATAGCTCAACCATGGATGAGGGCTTGGGCGAAGCGCTGGGTGAAGTTTCGGCTAGCGGCTGGATGGCGATTTTCGACCGCGGTCGGTTACTCTAGCCGCCTCCTGGCTTTCTCACGGTTCATCGGCGAGCAGTATCCAGATATCGCGGGGCCACAGCACATCACACGCCAGGTCCTGCTCGACTACGTAGCGTGGGTCAAACACCAACCGGATGTCGCCGCGAGCCAGCGACAAGGTCTGGTAAGCACAGTCAGGGTGCTCATCGAGGATCATCGCCTCAACGACTGGCAGCCCCGGCTTCCCGAGACCGCCATCCTGCGGGCCGGCGAACTGCCCAAGCGCGAGGAAATGCTGCCACGGCCAATTAGCGACTTCCTACTCAACCAGATCATGTCGGAAGACAACCTCGCTCAGGTACGCGTGGACCTTCGCGCGATGCTGCTGATTCTCAACGGCCATGGCCTGCGAATCGGATCGGTCGTCGAACTTCAGATCGACTGCCTGGGTGAAGACGGCGACGGGTTCCCCACCCTGCGCTACCGGAACACCAAACGCACCCGGGAGCGCCTTCATCCGGTCAGAGACCCGGCGATCACAGAAGTGATACGCCAACAACAGGCAAGGGCCAAAACGCGTTATCCCCGGACGCAATGGCTATTTCCTGCCATTGCGGCTAACCCCGATGGCCGACGCCACACCACCAGCAGCGCGGCGAGAACAGCAATCTACGAATACATCGAGCGCATAGAACTTCACCATCGTGATGGCACACGCGCTCACATCACGCCCCACCAGTTCCGGCACACTTTCGGAACTCGTGAGCTCAACAATGGGGCAAGCCAAGAGGTCGTCCAGGAGCTGCTCGACCACGACGACTCCAAGATCACGCGCGGCTATGCCCGGCTGACAGAACGAAAGCTGCGGGATCAGTTTATCGCCGCCGCTAGATTCAATGTGCGCGGCGAACGCTTAGAGGTCCTTGTAGACGACAGCCCGCTCGCCGACGTTGCCTGGATGAAGGAGCGACTTAACCGGGCACGGGTCACACTGCCAAATGGCTATTGCAGCTTGCCCCTTCAACAGAGCTGCGAGGTGCAAAATGCATGCCTTGACTGCGGCGATTTCTTCGTAACCACACCGGAATTCTTGCCTGAGCACGAAGCGCAACGTGCGCGAACAGCTGAGCTCATTCACGAGGCCGAAGCGAGCGGCCACGGGCGGATCGCTGAGAAGAATCGGGCTGTAATGGTGAAGTTGGACAAACTAATCGCATCCCTGCGGAGTGCGTCATGAGTGATGGACTTGATCGGTACCGAGAGGAGCGTCGGAAGAGTATGTATGCCAACGTGACTCGAACACTCAAAGAGCTCGATGCTCAGAACCAACCGATTAACATTAGCCGCGTGGCCATAGCTGCCGGTGTATCACGGCAATGGCTATATGCCAGTCCATTCCGCCGCGAAATCGAATCCCTACGGGATCGATCCATCGGCGCGAACGTACGCCCTAGGCCAGCGCGGGAAGCAGCGTCAGACGCCTCCCTCAGAACGCAGGTAGGTGCTCTCAGGGAGCGACTTCGAGAAGCGCGTGCCGAAAATCAACAACTCCGAAAAGAACTTGAGACCGCCTTGGGTCTGTTACGCAATAGTCACCACTAATAGGCCGACGCGGGATGAGAGATATTGTCGAGATCTGTGGATGCGGCGTTTCAGGCGACCTCCGTACCGACTGATTCGGCGCGGGTTTGGCCTGTGCGATGTCAGCGCCGCCATCATGGCGTTCCTCCCGTCCTGAAATCGGCGTCGACGTTGCCCTGAAGCGGTCCGTCGGCAGGGCCGGTGGGGTTCGCCTGCGCGGGCTGCTTTGGCGGGTCGTAACCACCCGTGCCGCCGCCTGGGAGCCTTGGGCAGAATTTCCGCGAGCCTGCGGTGCCTATGGTCGTGGTGTCGGACTGGGTGTCGGGGGCGCATGCTCGCCCGGCTCTGTCTGGCCTGGCCGCATTTGGCCCGGCCCCATCTCGCTGGGGTTCATTCGCCCGCCTCGTCCCATCATGCCGCCGTGCTGCGCTTTGCAGGGCGCCATCTGGCCGGTGTGGTAGCCGCGGTGCCAGTCGTAGTAGCCGGCGGTGGATCGGCCGATGACGAGCCCGGCGAAGAAGATCACCGCGACAATGAACAACACACCAGCGACAATCCCAACCCAGGCCGCGGCTTGATTGAGCCGGCTGGGAGGGCGAAAGTGTTGCTCGTTTGAGGTAGCGCCATGCGTGGTTCGTGGCGGCGGGTTTGCACCCGCTGTCTGGGCTGAGGACTCTGGTGATTCGGTCATAGGTCGATCCCTCCGTTATGTGGACGATGCTGAGTTCGCGGCAGATTTCTTGCTGCCATGCAGCCCTGCAGGCAAATAGGTCATAGAACCTCCAAACCGTTCTCATATCTCGGTATTTGGGCACCCCGAGAGCCACGATGGTCAACTGTGTTCACGCAGGACCGCGATGCGACGGCGGTATTCGTCTTCATCGATTTCACCGCTGGCGAATCGTTGGGCTAGCAGGTGCTCTGGACGATCCGCGACGGCGGCCGGTTGCTCCGGGATTTGTCGGGGTGTAGTCAGGTATCGGATGGCAACAACCAGCGCGGTGACCAGGACCGCTACGAAGAGAACGATCACCACGCTCATAATGACCCAGCCGCCCAGCCCCCAGCCGTGTCCCCACATCCAACCGTCGTCGTCATACATCATTGTCATACCCCCTAGGGTTTATCCGCTACTGTCCATCAGCTTGCGTGTTGGTCACATGCGTTCCTAGAGTCGTTGGTCCTGAGATGACTCTCGGAAACTCGGTTTCCAGTCGCTGTACGTCGTGTGCCGCCTTTCAATGTCCGGTAATTGACTTGTTTACAAACGGAATTCAGCGAAGCGGGCCGCTTGGTCATTGGGTTCCTACGACCGGCTCGGCGTGACTGGTTGCCCCGGGCGCGGCAGTGTTTGGCGCGAGGGCCTCGGCGAGGTCGGCGACCTCTTCGGCGCAGCCCCATGACAGGGTTACTCCGGCGCCGCCGTGGCCGTAGTTATGCACGATTCGGGTGCCTGGTTGGGGCTCAACGCGTACGCCGGGGGCACGGAATGGCCGCAGCCCGACGCGGAGCGAGTCGGCGGAGTCTAGTTGGGCATCGCGCAGGATCGGCAGGAATTCGACTGCGCGGGCGTACATGTCGCGGATCGCTTTGTCGTTGGTGGTGAGGTCGGTGCTCCAGTGGCCGGGTTGGACCAGCCCGCCGATGAGCAGCCGGTCCTGGCCGCGGGGGACGATGAAGATCATGTTCTGGTCGGCGGTGTCGGTGTCGTTGGCCACGGCGTGCACGGCGGTGATGGGTGGCATGGTGGTCGCGTCGTTGAGTACGCGCAGCAGCGCGCCGCGGTGCGGGTCCAGCGTGGTGTCGCCGCATAGTTCGAGCGATCCTAGGCCGGTGCAGTTGACGATCACCTCGGCGCCGAACTCGGCACGCAGGTGCCGCTCGTGGGAGACAAGTGGTCCACGGAGCGTGCGGTGGCTGATCGCTACGCCGCATGTGTAGGCCTGATGCGTCAACCAGGCCAGGTAGCGGTCGGTGTCGATGGTCGCTGTCAGGTGGGAGTAGGCATCGATGACCCCGGTGTTGGGGTTGACGCCGTGTGCGGTGATGAGTTCGGAGTCGTGGACGAACCCGGGTAGGTGCTGCTCGATCTGGCGCATTTTCTCAAGTTCGTCGGGGTAGTCCTCGACTCGATGGCCGAAGTAAAACACCGCGGGGCGCAGGCTCACCCCGGTGTGGGGGTTGGCGGCTAGCGCGGCGAAGCGGTGATAGGACGCCATCGCCCAGCCCGCCGAACGGGCCAGCACACCTTGGTCGTGGTGGCGTCCACATACCGATGGTGGAAACTCCCACACCGCCCCGGCCACCGTCGAGACCGTGTCGGCGCCGAAACCGTCGGCGAGCACTGTGACGCGCCAACCCCGCCGCGCGAACACCAGCGCGGTGGTGAGTCCACTGATCCCGGCGCCGAGCACCACCACACCTTGACGCTGCGCACCGGGTGCCATGGTCGCGCCAGGTCTATGGGTCGTGTGCCTCTGGATGGTGTTGGCCATATCGCTCCCGTCGTCGGTGGCAGTGTTGCTTCGCGCAGTGCCGGGCTTGGTCGGCGAAGCCCGTAGTTGCGCCGAATTCCACTATCTACTATCTACGTACACAGACAGTACGTAGATAGTACGTTATTCTCGACGAAGCGCCAGTGCGGCGTTGTTCAATGCGCGGGAGGCGGGTCGATGAGCGACTACACTGCCCACAGATCAGGCCGGGAGGCAGCGGTGCGGGTACGGGGTTTTGGAGAGCTCGAAGCGGTCATCATGGATCGCATGTGGGATCGGGCACCGGAGGCGCCGACGACCGTGCGCGACATATTCGACCAGCTGGTCACCGAGCGTGACATCGCCTACACGACGGTGATGTCGACGATGGACAACCTGCACACCAAGGGCTGGCTCGCGCGCGAGCGCGAGGGCAAGGCCTATCGGTATTGGGCGACGCTGTCGCGTGAAGAGCACAGTGCCCGGCTGATGCGCGATGCGCTCGACGGCGGTGGACGCCCGGATCTGGTGCTGAGCCACTTCGTCAAGCAGATCAGCACCGAGGAGTCCGATGGGTTGCGTGCGGCGCTGCGACGGTTATCGAAGCGGGCGAAACGACAGTGATCATCGCCGCGTGTCTGCTGCTTTATAGCCTGCTGATTATCATCGCTGGGCCACCAGTGTTGGATCGGCTGACCCGTGGCGGCCGGGCACCGCGTTTCGGCGTGGCGGCCTGGTTAACCGCGATCGCCACGGTGCTGATCGGCACAGGGGCCGCCGTGATCGCCCTCGTCGTCCAGTTCGTCGCCCACGGGAACCATCGCCAGTCGCTGATCGCGTCCTGTGTCGCCCAGTTGCGGGTGATCGCCACTGGGCAGACGGGAATAGTGGCGCAGATTGCGCTGCTGGGCCTGGGCCTTGCCGCGATCGTCGCAATGAGCGTCATCGCGGCGCGGCTAGCCCGCACGTTTGTCGGCATGCGGCGTCGCTCCCATGAGCACGCCGAGGCCGTTCATGTGGTGGGCCGCCGAACCGCAGCGCCGGATGTGCGGGTGCTGGACGGTGACACACCTGCCGCGTACTGCGTATCGGGTCGCCGATCGGCCATCGTGGTCACCAGCGCCGCCATGGCCGAACTGGACGAACGCCAACTCGATGCGGTGCTTGCCCACGAACGCGCTCATCTGGCCGGGCATCACCCTCAGATCGTTGCCGCCCTACGAGGCTTGGCCGGCGCTTTCCCACGCCTTGCGCTGATGACCCAAGGCGCCGAGCATGTTTCGCGGTTATTGGAGATGTGCGCCGACGATATTGCCGCCCGCCGGCACGGCCGGGAACCGCTGTTGGCGGGATTGCTCGCCCTGTCAGGTGTGGCCCCAGCCGGTGCGCTTGGTGCCGCTGATGTCGCGGTGCTCGAGCGCGCTGAACGCCTGACAGAACCATCCCGTGCAGATCGGATGATCACCGCACGATGTGCGGCCGCCCTGACGAGCGCCGTGACGGCAATTCTCGCTGGCCCGGTGGTCATCGCTGCGTTAGCTGCCTCCGGCGTGCTGATGTGCGGCATGTAGCACGGTCCTTGACCACCGCTAGCACAAACGGTATACCTACGTACGTAGCAAATACGGAGATTGCTGGGCAGCTGGCTTTCAGTGTCCAGACCAACCAGTGGGTTCCTGCATCGACGACCGCGACACACAACGATGAAACGGGCTGCGTTGGATGCAGCCGAGGGAGAGGACGTGTGAATGGACGGGATGCACGAGATGTCTGTCTCCATGGCCCCTACCTGGGTGACGGTATCTGCTTGGATTTACACCGGTGTGGGGGTGCTGTTCGCGGTGTGGATTCTCGCTGACACCTATCTGGGTGGATATCGTCAGCGTCTCGGGCCGATGGAGATCGTGTGGCCCATCACCGCCGGGTGGGCAGGTCCGCTGGGGCTGTGGGCCTACTGGCGATGGGGCCGCCCAGCCACCCAGAAATGGGAAACCCGCAACGGTGCCACACCGGAACTCGGACTTTCTGAGCGCGCCGCCGTCGAGACCATTCCCGGTGGCGCTGCCTCGTTTGTCGGCCATGCGATAGCGGTGCCGATCGTGGGCCTGACCGGTATCACGATCGCCGGCGAGCACGTGTGGCCGATGATCCTGCTGGTCGCGGTGTTTGCGCTGCCGCTGCTGATCGCCTACGAGTATTACGCGCTGACCGTCAACTTTGGCGCGCGCTCGACACCAGGCAAGCGGCTGCGGGTGGCTGCCTTCATTTCAGTGCTGGCGATTATCGCGTTTGACCTGGGCATGGGCGCCGCGATGCTGATCGTGGCCTTCGTCCTGGGTTATTCACACTCCACGATGGCGTTCTGGCTGGTGATGTGGGGCGGGATCATGCTGGGCTTTCTCACCGCCTATCCCATGGTGCGCTGGCTGTTGGCACGGGGCACTCCACAGTCGGTACTCGAACCCGCGAAGGCAACATAATGCGAGTCGCGAAGCGAATCTTCGCAAATCGTCTGCGGGCTGCGCGCAGTCGCGACGAACACCGCGCCGGGACCCATGGCGTACAACGGCGTCCGCACACCGCGCAGGCCGGTCGGCAATGAAACGAAGGACCCACCCCGTCGTGCACCAGCGAGTGAAGAGCAATTCGCTACGGTGAAACGGATCGCGATCGTGTGGGGGGCCGTTGTTGTCCTGCTCCTGGGTGGCTGCTCGCAGCAGTCGACCACCTCTAATGCGCCAGCAGTGCAGCCCACAGAAAAAGACACCACTGCAACACAACCGGCCGAATCCAGCCCGTTGGCGGTGGGCCACATCCACGCGATGGGCATCAACCCCGCCGACGCGACGTTGTACGCCGGCACCCACTACGGTGTGTACCGGTTTCCAGCAGACAACCCGCCTGAGCGAGTCGGGGAGGTCGTACAGGACTTCATGGGCTTCGCGGTGATCGGGCCCGACCACTTCCTGGGCAGCGGTCACCCCGGTGCCCACGACCGGGGACAACCATCGAGCCTGGGACTCATCGAGAGTACCGATGGCGCCCGGTCGTGGAAACCGGTGTCGTTGAGTGGCCGAGCCGACTTTCATGCCCTGGTGTATCGCCACGATCGTGTCTACGGCCAAGACAGCCACAGCGGCAAGATCATGATCAGCGACGACATGCGCACCTGGGAATCCAAGGCGCAGCTGGCGGTCATCGGACTCGCGATCTCACCGCACGACCCCACCGACATCCTCGCCACCACCGACCGCGGTCTGCAACGCAGCCGCGACGACGGCCAAACCTTCTCAGCAGTGGACGCAGCGCCGCCGCTTGTCCTGGTCAGCTGGCCCGATCACGGTCCGCTGGTCGGCGTGGACGCCACCGGCACCGTGTACACCAGCGATGACCCCGCAGCCAACTGGCAAACCGGCCAGCAATTGGAGTCACGCCCCCAAGCGCTGATCACCGACTCCGACGGCGTGGTGTTCGTCGCCACCGAACATGCCATCTACCGTTCCAACGATCACGGCGCCACCTTCACCCAATATCGAGAGCTGAAATAGGTTGCCGGTGATGGCGGCCCCGAAGACCGACAGTGCGGTGGCCTTGTGGGTCACTGCCGCCGCCTCATTAGGATCGGCGATCATTCACCTAGCGGTGCTTCCGGCGCACTGGCAAGAATGGGCGCCGTCCGGCATCTTCTTCGCCCTCATTGCAACATTCCAATTCGGCTGGGCGATCGCCGTCCTTGCTCAGTACCGACCAACTGTCCTGGCCGCCGGGATCGCGGTGAATGTCGGAGCCATCGCACTATGGGCGCTATCGCGAACCGCGGGCATACCAATGGGGGCTCATGCAGGCCAACCTGAAATGGTGCAGGCAGCCGACATTGCCGCCGTCCTACTAGAGACCACCGTTATCACCAGTGCTGGATGGGCACGGTTTCGGCGCCGCCGGGCCGGCAGCATGTCAGCGATGACATCCGGGATCGTGCTCGGAACTGCCTGCGCCGCCATTGCGACGATGGTCACGATCGGAGTGATCTCCGGCCTAGATCACGATCACTACGCGCCAATCGACTCCCACGAGCACCACCACCGCGGCCCCAGCGTCCTAGCGCCCGAGCCACACATCGACAGCCCCTCCACCGCACCGCAGCCCCCGGCAGCGGAACCGACCCACGACAACAACCACCAACACGATCACGGCTGACCTCGGCTGCCGGCGTCCCTTCCACAGACATGCTGCCGCGGATGCGGCGCGCGACGACGACGCTGAGAACTTAGTTCCAACTCGGCACCGGTCCGTTGGCCAAGCCCGTGACCTTCAATAACGTGCACACTGTCTACGTTGCATTTTCACTGGTTAGGCAGCAGGCAGGGTCGCCAAGCTACAGATAACGCCATCGCCGTCGAGCTCGCTGCGGTATCCGGGCTGTCCGGCGTAGAGCGGAGCGGCACCGGCTGCCCTGGCGGCCCCGCAATTTGGGTAGTAGGTGGTGCCAGCCGCGGATTGACCGCCAGCGGAATCCGGGGCGTTGAGGGGT
>JAHZKD010000516.1 GCA_022600605.1 Actinomycetes bacterium | reverse complement strand
GTCGGTCGCCGAGGTGCGGGCGAACTACAAGGGGCTGTTCCAGTTCGGCGGCCCTGACGTCCAGGTAGTCAATGTGACAAAGGACGCCATCTGGTCACGGGAGGCCGCGCTCCCCGAGGGCGCAGCGATCCCCCCGCTGGACCCGCGCTGGCTGCTGCCCTCACCAATGCCGTCCGAGCTTGAACTACCACGTCCGGAACTGCCCCGCGAGCAGCAACAGGAGCAGTTCCTGCGGGACATGGAGATCGATCCGCACCAGTACTACCCGCCCGATGTCGACCGCGAACCGATCCAGAGCTGGCCGGACGAAGGCTTCAAGGTCGACCCACGCGACATGCTGCGCAGCCGGGGAATCGACCCGGATGAGCCGTGAGGCTGCGCTGGGTCAGGAATCGGGTGCGGCCGGCGGGGCTGGTTCCGACTCGATCCCACTAACAATCCTCACTGGGTTTCTCGGAGCCGGTAAGACCACGCTGTTGAACCGGTTACTCAACGGCGAACAACCGTTGCGCGCGGCCGTCCTGGTCAACGACTTCGGATCGATCAACATCGACGCCGAGCTCGTGATCGGCGTCGAAGACGACATGATCAGTTTGGCCAACGGTTGCGTTTGTTGTGAAATACGCGACGATCTGCTCGCCGCGGTCGAGCGGCTCGTCACCTTGCCTGCGCCACCGGATCACATCATCCTCGAAGCCAGTGGCGTCGCCGACCCGGCCGGCATCTGGGCGACCTTCGCGACCCCTCAGACACCGGACTGGGTGCGCCTCGACAGCGTCATCTGTCTGGTGGATACCGAGCAGGTTTTCAGCCACCTCGACGATGCGCCCGCACTGTTGATGCTCAAGACCCGGCAGATCGGTTTCGCCGACCTGGTGATACTCAACAAGGTCGATCTCGTCTCACCCGAGCACCTGGCGTGGGTACGGAGTTGGATAGAGCAGACAATGGATCGGGTTCGTCTGGTGGAGGCCGTCCGCGCCGAGGTGCCCCTGGAGATCCTGCTGGGTGCAACGCGATCGGGGCCTGAGATGGACTGGGACAGTGGCGCAGCCGGCAGCCACGGCGAGCGATTCCGGACGTGGACTTTTCGAACAAACGGCATCTTCGACCCACAGGCGTTGCAGGAGATGCTTCGACGCGACCTCCCAGGCGATGTCTACCGGTGCAAAGGTTTTGTGGAGTTGGCTGGCAGCCCGCCCCGGCGCATGTTGCTGCAGGCCGTCGGGCGGCGCTCGGAACTGACGCCCGCCCGGCCGGGGCGTGTGGTGATGACCGGCAGTCACATCGTAGTAATAGGTGCGGACACATTGGATCCGCACCATCTGAGGCAGCTCTTCGAGACGTGCCTGGCAACTGCTCTCCCAGTCTCCGCTGGGTGACGGTTGCCACCGGAGCCCCACGATTCCGGGTAAGTCGGCCTGTGAGACGCTGCGTGGGTGTTCGTGACCGCGGGTAGCGGACGCGCGGCAGGCATCGCCGCCGGCGCCCTGGCCGACGCGGTCTTCGGCGACCCCAGACGTGCCCATCCGGTCGCCCTGTTCGGCAGCAGCGCAACGGCTTTGGAGCGTCGCAGCTACTCTGACGGCAGGTTTGCGGGTTCGTTGCATACCGCCGGTCTCCTCGCGGCGGTCGCCGTCTTCGGGGCCGTCTTCGAGAGAGCGTTTGGGCGCCGCGGAGCACTCCGCGAGGGTGTGTGCGTCGCGGCGGCGACGTTCGTTGCCCTGGGAGGGACGTCGCTATGCCGAACCGGTCAACACATGGTGAACCTGTTGCAGGACGGCGATGTCGGCGCCGCGCGCCGGCTGCTGCCGTCGCTGTGCGGACGCAACCCCGCCATCCTCGACCGTGGGGGCCTGACGCGCGCGGCGCTGGAGTCGATCGCTGAGAACACCTCCGATGCCCACGTCAGTCCACTGATCTGGGCGGCGGTGGGCGGTACCCCCGCGGTGCTCGTGTACCGAGCCGCCAACACCCTGGACGCGATGATTGGTAACCGTTCGCCGCGATACGCCCGGTTCGGCTGGGCGGCAGCCCGTTTCGATGATCTGGCCAACCTCGGCGGAGCTCGGTTGACAGGCGCGCTGGTCGTGCTCCTCGCACCTGTAGTCGGCGGGTCACCAGTGGCGGCAATACGGGTATGGCGGCGCGATGCCCGCAAGCATCCGAGCCCCAACGCCGGCGTGGCTGAGGCGTCGTTCGCCGGTGCCCTCGGTGTGCGCCTCGGGGGGCCCACCCAATACGCACACGAGCTGGAGATCCGTCCTTCGCTCGGCGACGGCCGAGCTCCCGAGGTGAGCGACCTCGCGCGCGCGGTGCGATTGTCGCGTGCCGTCCAACTGCTGGCTGTCGGTCTTGCGGTGGCCGTCAGCGCCGCCTGCCGTAGCGGTCGGCGAGTTTCTCCTCGGTGGTGAGCCGGGTGTCGGGCTCGCCATCATCTTCGCGGGCCGCGAGAGCTTGGGCAGCTGCCTTCTCGCGTCTGCGCACCCGCAGTTCGGTATAGACGAAATAGCCGACACCGATCGGCGCGATGATGCCGAACGCTATCCACTGGATGCCGTAGGACAGGAAGGGGCCGGCGTCGAGGTGCGGCAGCGGGATAACGCCGAGCCCGCCGGGTTGATCCTGCACAAGCTGCAAATAGGAGCCCGCCAGCGGGACACCGGTCGCGGCAGAGATTTGACCGGTGTTGATCGAGTAGACCTGATGCACGCCGTTGGTGGTGAACGGATTCTTGCCTTGGGCGACGGCTTCGGGATCGCGGAGCCTGGCGGTGATGGTCACGGTGTCGGCAGGCGGCGGCTCGAAGGGCGGTACCTCAGAGCCGGCCACTGGACGTATGTAGCCGCGGTCGACGAGCACTGTGGGCCCGCCATCCACTGCGAATGGAGTGAGCACTTCGAAAGCGGGTTCGCCGTCGATGACCCGTAACCTCGCCAGTACCTGGCCTTCGGGCAGGTAATGCCCGGTGGCGGTCACGCGTTGCCACTGATCATCGGGCGCCGCAGAATCCTGTTGGGGCAATACCGTCGTCACGGGGACCGGATCGGATTCCAGTGAGCGGGCGATCTGGGAGTTCTCGCGCGACGTCGTGCTGCTCTTGCCCAGCTGCCACGGGGCCAGCACCGTGAAGCACAGGTAGGCGAAGGCGAACACGACGACGAACAGCGCCAGCCATGGCGGTCGCAGCAGAAAGGCCCAGCGGCGCATCGTCAGTTAACCCGTTCCCGCTCTGCCAGCTGCTCGTCCACCCAGCTGTGCAGGCCGGGTAGCGATGCCTCGATCACTGCGAACACTTCCTCGAAGTCGTCGTGGTTGCCGTAATAGGGATCCTCGACATCGAGGGCGTGGGCTCCCGATCTCGGGTCGAATGACCGCAGCATCCGCAGCCGGTCGGCCGGCACACCCTGGTGCTGCAGCATGCGCAGGTGGTTGCGGCCGAGCGCCACCACCAGGTCCGCCGACAAGTGGTCGGCATCGATCTGTGCGGCGCGATGCGATGTTCGGTAGCCGTGTGCGCGCAACACGTGCCCGGCTCGGTCGTCGGCTGGCTCGCCGTGGTGCCAGTGGCCGGTGCCTGCGCTGGTGACGCGCACGGCCGCGGCCAGCCCACGCTCGCCGATTTCTTGGGCGAACATCTTCTCCGCCATCGGACTCCGGCAGATGTTGCCCGTACAGATAAAGGTGATGTGCAGCATCCCGTCTGCCCCGGGGGCTCCGCTTTCAGGCACCGAGCACCTCGCGTAGGTCGTCGACAGTGGCGAGGTGCATCAGCGCGCCGTCCGAGCCGCCTACGTCGGTGAAGTCGTCATGCCCGTAGCCCCAGCCGGCGACGATGGTGCCGATGCCGTGTGTGGCCGCGCCCTCCACGTCATGGGACCGGTCGCCGACCATCACAACGCGCTCGGGGAGCGGCGCCAATTGGGTGAGCGCGTGAGCCAACACGTCGGCTTTGGATGAGCGGGCGCCGTCGAGGCTGGCCCCGGCGATCACCTCGAAGTGACCCTCAAGGTCGAAATGGGCGAGGATCCGCCGGGCCGTCGGCTCGGCTTTGGAGGTGGCCACCGCCAGCCGAACGCCGCCGACCTGCAGGTCAGCGAGTAGCTCGGGGATCCCGGGATAGGGGCGGTTCATCGACCAGCCGCGGCTGACGTAGTCGGCGCGGTAAGCGGCGATCGCCGCGTCGGCATATTCACCGAGACCCATCTCCTGCAGGGTGACGTGCATAGGCGGACCTACGACCCGGCTGGCAAGATCGCCTTCGGGAACCGCCATGCCGATGGTCAACAGCGCGTGCCGAAAGCTGGCGACGACGCCCGCCGCGGAGTCGGTCAACGTCCCGTCTAGGTCGAAGATCACCAGATCGTTGCGGCCTGCTCGCGCGAAGTTCCTGATGCTCTCTAGCGTGTCCGCCACCGCACCATTATCCCTGATTCCGACGGCGGGTCGGCACGCGCTCAAGTCGCGCGCACTAGTGTCGTGATGTGGCAAGCCTGGGAGTGAGGCGATGACGGTCCGGCTCGCGGACATCATCGACGTTCTTGACGCGGCCTACCCACCTTGGCTGGCCCAGGGGTGGGACTCGGTCGGGCTGGTGTGCGGGGATCCGTCCGAAGTCGTCGCGGCGGTGACCATCGCAGTGGACGCGACGCCGTCTGTGGTGGCACAGGTGCCTGACCGGGGTCTCCTGTTAGCTCATCATCCGCTGTTGCTGCGCGGCGTGGACTCGGTGTCGGCCGATACGGCGAAGGGCGCACTGATCCACGCGATGATCCGGACCGGTCGCGCTCTCTTCACCGCACACACCAACGCCGACAGCGCATCGCCTGGAGTGTCGGATGCGCTCGCAGAGGCGCTGGGTCTGGAAGTGTCCGACGTGCTCTCGCCGGTGTCGGCCGGGCCTGAGCTGGACAAGTGGGTGGTCTTCGTACCCAAAGATTTCTCGCGGAACCCAGACACTGCGGCCGCGATTCGCGCCGCGATGTTCTCGGCGGGCGCTGGCCAGATCGGTGATTACTCGCAGTGCAGTTGGAGCGTTGCTGGGACGGGGCAGTTTCTGCCGCACGAGGGCGCCAGCCCGGCGATCGGCGCCGTGGGCGCCGTCGAACAGGTCGCCGAGGATCGGATCGAGATGGTGGCGCCGGCGCCGCGCCGCGCCGCCGTCCTCGCCGCCCTGCGCAGCGCACACCCCTACGAGGAGCCCGCATTCGACATTTTCGCCATGCAGGCCGCCCCTGGTGCCGCGGGGTTGGGACGCATTGCCACCTTGCCTAGCCCAGAACCCCTATCGGCGTTTATGTCCCGAGTTCGCGATGCGCTGCCCACGACCTCGTGGGGGGTGCGCGCCTGCGGCGATGCCGCGGCGCCGGTGTCGCGGGTCGCCGTGTGCGGCGGGGCAGGCGACTCGCTGCTTGCCGAGGTCGCCGCCGCGGGGGTGGACGCCTACGTCACAGCCGACTTACGTCATCATCCCGCCGACGAGCACAGCCGCGTCTCGAGCGTCGCGCTCGTCGATGTGGCGCATTGGGCCAGCGAATACCCGTGGTGTGGTCAGGCGGCGAGGATTCTGCGCAAGCACTTCGGAGCCTCGCTGCCGGTGAGCGTGTCCGATGTGCGAACCGACCCATGGAATGTCGAGGGAGGCTGGACATGAAAGCTGAAGTAAGACAGCAGCAGTCGTTGCTCAAGGTGGCCGAACTCGACGCCGAGATCAGCCGGATAGAGCATCGGAAGAACAACCTCGCCGAGCAGCGGGCACTGGAGGAACTGCAGGCCCGCCACCAGCAGGCAAATGATCAGTTGGCCGCGCTGCACATCGCATTGGAAGATGTCGATGCGCAGATCGCGAAATTCGAGAGCGAGATCGACAGCGTGCGCCAGCGCGAGGACCGCGACCGTGCCCTGCTGGACAGTGGAACGGTCGACCCCAAGCAGCTCACCGAGCTTCAGCATGAGCTAGACACCCTGCAACGACGCCAGACCAGCCTGGAGGACTCGTTGCTGGAAGTGATGGAACGGCGCGAGGAGCTTGGGGCTGATCAGGATCGGGGGTTGGCAGAAATCGACGACCTTGAGAAGGCGCTCAGCGATGGCCGACAAGCATGCGATGAGGCCCGCACGCAGCTGGCCCAGCTGCGCCACCAATCCCTCTCGCATCGTGATGATCTCGTTGCCGGCCTCGATGAGGGCTTGGTCACGCTCTACGAGCATCAGCGCGCCCGCGGGGGCGTGGGCGCCGGGCCGCTGCAGGGACGCCGATGTGGCTCATGCCGGATAGAAATTGACAGAGGGGAGTTGGCACGGATCGCCGCTGCGGCCGAGGACGACGTACTGCGATGTCCGGAATGTTCGGTGATTCTATTGCGGGTCAAGGGTTTTCACACGTGAAGGTGCTGCTCGAAGCCGACGGCGGATCCCGCGGCAACCCGGGCCCCGCTGGTTACGGCGCAGTAGTGTGGACCCCAGACCGGGGATCGGTGCTCGCCGAAGCGAAGTCGTCGATCGGCGTGGCCACCAACAACGTCGCCGAATACCGTGGATTGATCGCCGGACTTGAGGAAGCGGCCGTCCTCGGCGCCACCGACGTCGAGGTCTACCTCGACTCCAAGCTGGTTGTCGAGCAAATGGCGGGTCGGTGGCGGGTCAAGCACCCTGACCTCGCACCGCTGTATCAGCAGGCCAAAGACCTCGCGCGTAAGTTCGATTGCGTCAGCTATACCTGGATCCCGCGGGCAAGAAACAGCCACGCCGATCGGCTTGCCAACGAAGCCATGGATGCTGCCGCGGAGCTTGCCGAATCCGGTGCGAATCCGGCCCCGGCAGATCGAGTCGAGCTCGCGGCGGCGAGGGGCTTAGAAACGGGCTTAGTGACGAGTCCGGCCAGCTGGACTGGGGCTAGGGGAGCGCCGACCCGGTTACTTCTGCTTCGCCACGGCCAGACGGAACTGTCAGTGCAACGACGCTACTCCGGACGGGGAAACCCGCCCCTGACCGACCTTGGCGTCCGGCAGGCGGAGGCGGCGGCGCAGTACCTCGGGAAGCTGGGCGGCATTGCCGCCGTCGTCTCATCGCCGTTACGGCGGGCCTACGACACCGCCTCAGCCACCGCAAGGGAGCTTGGCCTAGACGTCGTCGTTGACGACGATCTGATCGAGACGGACTTCGGAGCCTGGGAAGGACTTACATTCGGCGAAGCCGCTGAGCGCTATTCGGAGCTGCATCTGCGCTGGCTGCGTGACACCTCTGTGCCAGCACCGGAGGGAGAAAGCTTCGATGCTGTGGCCTCGCGTGTGCGCATCGCCCAGCAGCGGATCATCGCAGAACATGCCGGTCAGACTGTGCTGGTGGTATCTCACGTGACACCGATCAAGACTCTGCTGCGGCTGGCCCTCGACGCCGGTCCGGCCCTGCTATACCGGCTGCATCTGGACCTTGCGTCGCTGTCGATTGCCGAGTTCTATCCTGACGGCGCAGCGTCGGTGCGTCTGGTCAACCAGACCGCCTACCCGTGATCAGGTTTCGCGTCACGTTGCGGGCGCAGTACGCCGTGATCTGAGTATCCAGGCGCGCTCAGGTCGGGACCTGTTACCGGAATCGGGACTCGAACCATTACGTTGTTAGGGCGGATGAGCTGGCTGGGCGGCCGCGCATCATCTATAAGCCGGATGGGAGATTACGGTGGAGGATGGTTCGAGGAAAGTCCGGACTTCACAGAGCAGGGTGATTGCTAACGGCAATCCGAGGTGACTCGCGGGAAAGTGCCACAGAAATCAGACCGCC
>JAHZKD010000515.1 GCA_022600605.1 Actinomycetes bacterium | reverse complement strand
GTCGAGATGTTCTCCGGTGCACCGGGTATGCCTAACTGCGGTCCGCGGCGGGCGCTGTCGACGGCTCGCTGGTCGACCATGCGAGGATCGACCGGCATCCCTGCGATCAATCGCGCCGAGGCCATGTTGAACACCGGATGCAGGACATCGCCCATCTGGACGTACGTCGCGCCGTTATCGCGCACGACGACAATAGCGGCGTCCCCGATTTCACCAGCAGGTCTCACCAGTGCCAGTATTGCGCTGACAGCCACTATGGCGACGGCGAGGATCCCACCTACGGCCAACGAAATCGATTGCGCACGCATCGGATCGTCGAGCATGCGAGTATCGCCGCGTACCAGCGCATGTTCCATCCGGCGCACCAGAAACCGGTATCCGCTAACGTGCAGCCGTGTTGTTGGTTGCAACAGCTCACTCCCCCTGTGCCAGGGTAGCGGCGCCGCGAGGGGCGGGGACTCACTTATTGAAGCGCTCACGATAAGCGGCGACGCGCTCTATCGATTGCCTGGTGTCGGACAGGGGCGGCGCACACGGGCCCAAGGGTTCCTGGTGTCGGACAGGGGCGGCGCACACGGGCCCGAGGCTCAGTCCCGGCTGCACTCCGATCACCCGGGGGATTATCGGCCTCGTGCCGGCCCTCCAGGGTGCGTGCAGGCAACCCAGAGTGTCCACTGCGAACAACGCAGCCCCCAAGACGTGCTGACCTGCCCCGACGCCCTGGCTACCGCCCTGACCGCAACGCGCCCAAACCTCGGCTGGACAAACTGGAAGCCTCGGCCAGACAAACTGGCTAGCATGACTCGGGTGAAGACTGTTTTAGAGGTTCGCCGGCTTGCCCGAATCCCGTCGCTCGCCAAGACGTCGCTCGCCAAGACCATGCTGGCCGCCGCGGTTCTCCTTCTCGCGCCGGCAGTCATCGGCCCGGCAGTCGCACCTACCGCCCACGCGCAGGGCTGCCCAGACATCGAGGTCGTGTTCGCGCGCGGTACAAACGACACGCCCGGCCTCGGCAGGGTAGGCCAGGCGTTCGTCGGCTCGTTGCGTGGTCAGGTCGGGGGCCGATCGGTCGGCGCCTACGCCGTGAACTATCCGGCCACCTTCGACTTCCTCGCCGCAGCGGGCGGCGCCAACGACGCCAGTGCGCACATCCAATACATGATGGCCAACTGCCCCGGCACCAGGCTGGTGCTGGGCGGCTACTCCCAGGGCGCGGCCGTGATCGACATCATCGCCGCCGTGCCATTCCCAGCCGTTGGATTCAACAACCCGTTGCCTGCTAACGCCCCCGACTTCGTCGCAGCGATCGCGTTGTTCGGCAACCCGACCACGAAGGTGGAATTACCGATTACGGTCAGCCCGGTCTGGGGGTCGCGCTCGATCGACCTCTGCGCCTTCAACGACCCGGTGTGCTCGCTCAACGGCGAAGACATCGCCGCCCACAGCACCTACGTGAGCTCCGGCATGGCCAACCAGGCCGCCGCTTTCGTCGCGGGACGGCTGTAATGGGTCAGTGCGTTACGGTGTCTTGTGATTTCTGACCGCCCGAGCTGGCGAACTCTGACGGCACTTTCCGCCGCATGGGCTGGCGCGATGGCCGCGCTAGCCCTCCCCGTTCCGACGGCCGCCGCCCAGCCCTGCCCCGACGTCGAGGTGGTGTTTGCGCGCGGGACGAGCGAGGCCCCAGGCGTGGGCAGAGTGGGCCAGGCATTCGCGAATTCGCTGGCACCTCAACTAGGAGGGCGCACGATGGGCACATACGGCGTCAACTATCCCGCCAGCTATGACTTCCTCAACACCGCCGCCGGCGCGACCGACGCCACCAACCGCATCGCCATGATGGCCCAGCAGTGCCCGGGAACCCGAATCGTGCTCGGCGGCTACTCTCAAGGCGCGGCGGTCATCGACATGCTGGCGGGCGTGCCACCCTTGGGGAACAAGGTGGGCAACATCGGATCTGCGCCTCCGCTGCCCGGCGGCCTCAACAACAACGTAGCGGCGGTCGCGGTCTTCGGAAATCCGGCAACGAAGTTCGGCAACTCGGTTTCAAATGCCGGTTCGTTCGCCGGTAAGGCGATCGACCTGTGCGCCGACGGCGACCCGATTTGCTCGAGTGGCCGAAACCCATTCGCACACACACACTACGAATCCTCACCATTCATCAACCAAGCTGCCAGTTTCGCCGCTGGGCGGATCTGACTTGGACAGCGCGTGCGGCCATTAGTCGCTATCATCGGCCGGGTGATTCGTAAACTGACCTTGGCGGTGGTTCTCGCCGTAGTAGGGCTCATTGCTCCGCTGGTGGCACCGGGCGGCGCAGCGCCGAACCTCGCGGTTGCCTCGGCAGCCCCATGTTCGCAGGTGGAGCTGATATTCGCCCGCGGCCGTCTCGAGCCGCCCGGCGCCGGTCAGATAGGCTATGCGCTGGTCAGCGCTCTGCGCGCCAAGACGGGCAAGAATATCGCGCTGTATTCGGTGGCCTATCCCGCCGACAGCGAGATCGACGTGGGCGCCAATGACATGAGCCAACGTGTCCAGTACATGTCCGCCAACTGCCCCAATACTCGGCTAGTGCTGGGCGGCTACTCGCTGGGTGCCGCGGTCACCGACGTGGTGTTGGCTGTTCCCATCGCCGCGTTCGGTTTCACCGAGCCGCTGCCGGCCAGCGCTGACCCGCACATCGCGGCGGTCGCCCTGTTCGGCAATGGGATTGGGTGGGTAGGGCCCATTACGAACTTCAACCCGGTCTTTCGTGACCGCACGATCGACCTGTGCCACGGTGACGACCCGATCTGCAACCCGACCGATGTCGAGAACTGGCAAGACTACTGGCCCGATCACCTGGCCCCGGCCTACATTCAGTCAGGAATGGTCAACGATGCAGCCAACTTCGTGGCGGCACGACTTTAGTCACTCTCCTCGGCGGCACGCACGTCCTCTGCAGTACGTACATCGCGGGTGATGAGGTTGCGGGCAGCGAGCTCGCTATCGGGCGGATAATCCACCCCTACCAAGCTCAACCCGCGCGCCGGCGCTGCGGCGAAGTCACTGGACCGCCGCGTCCCGGTCAGCAGCCCCGCGCACCAGGCAACGTCGCGGCGGTGTTCACCGACCGCGAGCAACGCCCCTACCAATGATCGCACCATGTTCCAGCAGAACGCATCGGCGCTGACCTGCACCGTGATCCGGTTCCCATCGCGGCTGCACTCCAGGCGCTGCAGCTCCCGAATCGTCGTGGCGCCGTCCCGATGACGGCAGAACGCCGCGAAATCATGCAACCCCAGCAGTTCACGAGCCGCCGCAGCCATCGCGTCCACATCCAGCGGCCGCGGCCACGCGGCTACGAACCGCGCATCCTGGGGGTCCACGCCGTACGGAGCCGTCGACAACCGGTAGACATAGTGCCGGCGCAGTGCGGAGAACCGAGCGTCGAAACCGGTTGCTGCGCGGGTGATTTCGAGAACCCGAACGTCCTCGGTCAACATCTTGCCCAGCCGACGTACGAGCGGGCCGAACTCGCTCTCACCGCCGCGTCGCGTGCGAGGGTAAGCCTGCGGCAAAGCATGCATCGGGACGTCCACCTGGGCGACCTGCCCGGTCGCATGGACCCCGGAATCGGTCCGGCCGGCGGCACGCACTTTTACCGGCACCTGAAACACCGTCGATAGCGCGGCCTCAAGCAGACCTGCCACGGTGCGTTGCCCGATCTGCGAGGCCCACCCCGCGAATTCGGTTCCGTCGTAGGCGATGTCCAACCGAAGGCGGATCTGATCGGTGGAATGGTGGGCAAGCCCAGCGCGCTCGCCATCAGCAGCGCGCCCGCCATCAGCAGCGCGCCCGCCATCAGCAGCGTGCTCGCCATCAGCTTCGATGGCGAGCACGTCGTCGCTCATGCGATCAGGACTTGTCGGCATCCTCGGCGTCAGCTGCTCCCTCGGCCGCTTCGACCTCGGCGGCTGCTCCCTCGGCCGCTTCGACCTCGGCGGCCTGGGCCTCCTCGATAGCCCCGTCCTCAGCTTTGACTTCATCCACCGACTCGAGCTTCGGCTCTTCCGCTTCCTCCGACGCCTCATCCGACACGACTGCGGGCTGCTCTTTGGCCGCCGGCTGGGACTGCTTCGCCTTCGACGACGCGGCCCTTCGCGCGCGATCGGCTTCGGACGTTACGGTCTTCTCCCGTACAAGTTCGATAACCGCCATCGGCGCGTTGTCGCCCTTGCGGGCCTCGACCTTGATGATCCGGGTGTAGCCGCCGCTGCGGTCGGAGAAGAACGGACCGATCTCAGCGAACAAGACGTGCACGATATCCTTGTCGCGAATCTTCTTCATGACCTCACGCCGGTTGTGCAGCGTGCCCTTCTTGGCGTGGGTGATGAGCTTCTCAGCGTATGGACGCAACGCCCGGGCCTTGGGCTCGGTCGTCTTGATGCGGCCATGCTCGAAGAGCGAGGTCGCCAGGTTGGCCAGCAGCGCCTTCTGGTGCGAGGACGACCCGCCGAGGCGAGGACCCTTGGTGGGCTTAGGCATGTGAAACTCCAGCCATTGTTACTACTCCTTTTCGGGGCCGGCCCCCGTATCAGGTAGGACCGGGACGGATTCAAGCGGGCGAAACTGGGTGGCTATCGGCCCTTTAGAGCTGTTCGGTCTCGGCGAAGTCCTGTTCGGCGTCAGCCTCATAGGACGAGTCGTAGCCGGCATCGCTATTCCATGTACCGGTGGCTACGTCGTAGCCGGCGACCTCGGAGGGATCGAAGCTGGCCGGACTGTCCTTGAGTGACAGACCCAGCTGATGAAGCTTGATCTTTACCTCATCGATGGACTTCTGACCGAAGTTACGGATGTCCAACAGGTCGGACTCCGTGCGGGCGACGAGCTCGCCCACCGTGTGCACGCCTTCGCGCTTGAGGCAGTTGTACGACCGCACGGTGAGGTCCAGATCATCGATCGGCAGGGCGAACGACGCGATGTGGTCAGCCTCGGCGGGCGAGGGACCGATCTCGATTCCCTCGGCTTCGACATTGAGTTCCCTAGCCAGACCGAACAATTCGACCAGCGTCTTGCCCGCTGATGCCAACGCGTCGCGCGCACCGATGGAACTCTTGGTCTCGACGTCGAGGATCAGTTTGTCGAAGTCGGTTCGCTGCTCGACGCGGGTGGCCTCCACCTTGTAGGTGACCTTGAGCACCGGTGAGTAGATGGAATCGACTGGGATACGGCCGATCTCGGCACCCGAAGCCTTGTTCTGCACGGCTGGAACGTAGCCGCGGCCACGCTCGACGACCAGCTCGACTTCGAGCTTGCCCTTGTCGTTGAGGGTCGCGATGCGCATGTCGGGGTTATGCACGGTGACACCGGCCGGCGGGACGATATCGCCGGCGGTGACCTCGCCCGGACCCTGCTTGCGCAGGTACATGGTGACGGGCTCGTCCTCCTCAGAGGAGACGACAAGACCCTTGAGGTTCAGGATGATGTCGGTGACGTCTTCCTTCACGCCGGGGACGGTGGTGAACTCGTGCAGCACGCCATCGATGCGGATGCTGGTGACCGCTGCGCCGGGAATCGACGACAGCAGTGTGCGACGCAGCGAATTGCCCAGGGTGTAACCGAATCCGGGCTCCAAGGGCTCGATGACGAACTGAGACCGGTTCCCGGCGATGACCTCTTCGCTGAGTGTGGGGCGCTGAGAAATCAGCATGTTTTCTTTCTCCTTCTCGGCAACCGCTATTTGATGCCGTTAGGTGGTCGGAGTCTCGCCGGGTAGCGAAACTTCCAGACGGTTGGTTACTTCGAGTAGAGCTCGACGATCAGCTGCTCGGTAAGCGGGATGTCGATCTGCGCGCGCTCGGGCAGCTGGTGCACGAGGATGCGCTGACGCTCGCCGACTACCTGCAACCAAGCCGGGACCGGCCGCTCGCCGGCGGTCTGCCGCGCGACCTCGAACGGCAGCGTGT
>JAHZKD010000514.1 GCA_022600605.1 Actinomycetes bacterium | reverse complement strand
TCCAGGTCAGCCGATCGAGGGTGACGACATCCTTATCGGTGGCGGTGGTGCGGATCTGTTTTACTTCCAGACCCAGATCAACGCCAAGGAAAACATCCTGCTGAAGCATGTCAACTGGGATGGCACGATCGACTTCGGTATGGGAGGCGTGGCCGGCGAGAACGACAACGTTCATGACCACTGGGTGGACGGGCTGGGCGACGAACTGATTGCCGACTTCACTCGCGAAGACGGTGATCACATCCTCATCGAGGGTCACACGACCGAAACCTATAGCGTGGAGTACCTCGACACCGATGGCGACCACAATTACGACACGACCCGGCTGAACATCTGGTCGAATCAGGCTAATGGTGGCGCTCACGATGAAGATCGGCTGGGTTCGATCACGGTGCCCAACGTGTTATTGAATGCCAGTGACTACACCATCAACAAGACCGACTACGGCATCATCGAGCATGTTTCCGAATTGGACTATGCACTTGCCCCGCATAAAAACAGTGTTCCTGATGACGGGATCGGTCCGGTTATCGGACCGGTTGATGATGGTGAGCAGCTCGACAACGTGGTGTTGCGTACCCCTGGGGCGTTGTCGTTCTCCGGTGGGAATGATGAGTTCTTGCAGATTGAGCATAATGAGGATCTGGAGTTGGCTGACGGTACTGTGGCTTTTTCGTTTACTGCCGTTGATGTTTCAGGGTGGAATGGGCTGTTCTCCAAGGACGCGTCTGAGCAGGAACATGGCGGGCATTTCACCGCCTGGGTGGCTGAGAGCGGTCTGAAAGTCCGGCTGCAAGAGCAGGGCAGTGGACAAGAACATCTCTACTCGCCGGCAGGTTCGATTCAAGCCGGCCAGGAGCACCACGTCGCTATCACGTTTGGTAGTGAAGGTTTTCGGCTGCACCTCGATGGGGTGTTGGTCGATGCCGATGGTGGTTACACCCAAGGTATTGCCGAGAACCCAGAACCGCTGGTGATCGGGGCGAGCATTTCCGGTCGTACGCCAGAGCATCCCAACTCGGCAAATGCCGAATTCGAAGGTGTGATCAGCGATTTCACGATTTATGATTACCAACTCAGTGTGCGGCAAATTGAGGGGCTGGCCAACGGCAAAGATCCCGAGTCGATAGATCTCATACTTTAGGACATTGGTCAGTCCGATTGATCGTTTCGTTGTTCGTCATACAAACTGTCGCGTTCTCCGATTCCGGGCAGCCACCGCGGCACGCGAGCAGTGCCGGCTTGTCGTGAATGAGGATGCACTGGTGGCTGGTGGGTATCTGCGGAGGGGGTCGTGTCGCTGAGTTGAGGTGGGGGCCTTGGCGGGTGACGATACGGGTTCCGACACTCGTCGTCCGCACCACCGGGGTAACCAGTGCCTAAGGCTACTGACCCTCCGCCCGGATCGACTGGCCGAGGTGTGGGTGATCGGGGTCGACGAGCACCGCTGGACGCCGCGGCGAGGCGGTGTCGAGGGGTTTGTCACGTTGATCATCGACCTCATCCCTGTAGCGGACAAGACGGTCCGGTACGGCTGCTTGACCTGGTGCCGGTCGATCAGGGCGGCGCTGAGCGGTTGGCTGGCCGCCCAACCCACCGAGTTTGCCCGGGCCGTGGAGGTGATCGCGATGGACGGTTTCGCCGGGTACAAGACTGCCGCCGAAGTAGCCCCCGACGTGGTGACGGTGGTGGACCCGTTTCACGTCGTGGCATCGGCAGGGGCCAAGCTCGACATGATCAGCCACGCATCCAGCAGCAGACCCTCGGACGACGTGGCCATACCTACGATCCGCTCTACGGGACCCGGCGCATCGCCAGCGCCCCGCTCCAGCTGCTCTCGGCCCGTCAGCGCACCCAGCTCAGCAGCGCGCTCGCCGCCGACGAGTACATCGCCGTGGCGGTGGCCTGGGTGATCTACCAAAAGATCATCGCCGCCTACGCCGACCCCAACCGGCGCCGCGCAAACGCGCGATGAGCAGACTCAATCAACTCGATCCGGCGCGCAGTGCCGGCCGGTCTAGTCGAGATCACCCACCTCAGGCGCACCCTGTGGCGACGTCGATACGGTGTTCTGCCGTTCTTTGACTACCACGCATCCAGTGGACCCACCGAGGCGATTAATGGCCGATTGGAGGTCCTGCGCCGCAACGCCTCGGCTTCCGAGACCTCGCCAACTACCGATGGCGCTCACCACTACATAGCGGCGCTCTGCACACACTCGTCAATGCACTCTGATTCTCTAAGGGCCGCACTACCTCGACGCCAGTGAGTTCGCACGCCATCTGGTCGATCTCATGCAACGTGCGAAAGGCGACGAGATCAGACGGTCGTTCAACGCGATCGAGACTCTCCATGTTGACGGCTACAGATATGTTCGAGAATTCGCGCTATCGGATTTCTTGAAGGGGTGCAGAATATCGCAGGGGACTCACCCGATATCGGTCCCTATGAATTCCTGCACTGGCTTGAGCTCGATCGGCTGATCCATCAGATCTGTCTAGTTCCGTCGCTGTGAGGGTTGGCGGGAAGGGCGATCTTCACCGAGATCAAAGTGCTTTCTATCCGCACTGACACGATCCGCGTTAGGCTCCTCGATGTCAGGGTCACATCGCGCAATCAGGAGCCCATCATGGATATCGACGCGGATCGGCATGGGGAAGACGCCCGTCG
>JAHZKD010000513.1 GCA_022600605.1 Actinomycetes bacterium | reverse complement strand
TGCTGCTTGTCCGAGATCCTCGATCGTCGGGCACGGAAGCTGGTGACCCGGGGAAACCGATGGGGGATTGCGGCATCGGGGTCCAGGGGGCTGGCGACCTCAGGACCCGGCACGTGCATCCGTCCATGTTCGCGCATCAAGCCTTCCCCCCGCGCATCGTCCTTCAGATTGATACCCAACAGTTGCCTTCCGCTGGTAGACGCGTTTACCCACTGCATCCGCTGCAAAATACGTGTCAGTACGAGCTTCGGATGGGTGTCACGATCCTAGGAGGGGTTGGGGTCCTACCCGCCCGAAATGGGGGGTTCGCACATTTTCTTCGACGTACTGGCGGCATTCGCCGCGCACGCCCGAAATCCGGAGGTGACGGCTATCCATGAGCGCTTCAACAATCCGCCCACGGTGGCCGTGCTGGGGAGACCGGGGGTGGGGCGCGGTGCGGTCGCCGCGGCCCTGGCGAGCTCGGGAGTGAGCCTGGCTGCCGATGCCGATGTGCGCGTGCTCGTCGTCGCCGAGGAGCTCAAGCCCGAGGACCGGGCACAGTTGCGGGCCGCCACTTCCGGGGCTTCCGGGGCTTCAGGGGCTTCAGGGGCTTCAGGGGCTTCAGTACCCGCGATGGTCGTGCTCAACAAAGCAGACTTGAGCGGGGTGACTCCCCGCGGGCCGTTGGCCTACGCCGAGCGGAGGGCATCGGCATTCGCCGCCACCGTGGGTCGGCCAGTCGTTCCGATGATCGCCCACCTCGCCAACGTCGCACTCGACGAAGAAGAGGTCGCGGCGCTGCGCGTGTTGGCCGCCGCGCCCGCCGACATGACGTCGACTGACTCGTTCGTCGGTTCGGATCACCGGCTCCCCGCTGAGCTGCGCCAGCGGCTCCTGGACAGGCTGGACCGATTCGGTCTGGCCCATGCCGTAGTCACAATAGCCGCCGGAGCGACGGGTGCGACGGTGGCGCGGCAGCTGCGTGCGCTCAGCCAGGTGGACGGGGTGGCCGAACGGTTGGCGGCTGTTGCCGCGCCGGTGCGATACCGCAAGGTTTGTTCCGCAGTGCACGACCTGCGCACGCTCGCCGCCCAATCAGGTGACGGCCAGCTCAACACCTTCCTGACCGCCGACGAAGTCGTTATCGCTGTGATGGATGCGGCAGTCGAGGTGGTGGAGGCGGTGGGCTTCGCTGTGGACCGCCCCGGCGACGCGGACGCTCAGTTGCGCCGCGCCGTGCGCTGGGCGACCTACGCGCGAGCACCCGTGGGCATCCTGCACCAGCGGTGTGCAAAAGATATTGCCCGGGGCTCGCTTCGTCTGCTTGGACGGGCGCTGTGAGTGGCGCCGTGCTTGTGGCCGGGCCACCGTCGGCCGGGGTAACCAGCATGATCGAGCAGTTGCGACGCCGGATTCCCGGACACAGTTTCCTTGAGGCCCGCGATGCCGACGCCAATGTCGTGCCCGCTGCAGTGGTGTTCGTGGTGTCAGCGGTCGCTCCGGTCACCCCGTCCGATTGCGCCCTGGCTGATCGCGTCGCCGCGCGGTCCGACGTCGTGGTCGCCGTGGTGTCCAAAGTCGACGACCACCGCGATTGGCGCGGTGTGCTCGCGCTCAACCGTGAGCGGCTGGCCGGCTGCGCTGAGAGGTTTCGGCAGGTCCCGTGGACTGCCGCGGCAGCCGCACCGCGGTTGGGCGAGCCGCGCGTCGAGGATCTCGTCGAACTTGTGAAACGTGCACTCCGAGCACCGGAGTCCGCTCGTCGGAACAGCCTGCGCTCGTCGGAATTGCGGCTGTGCGCCGAGATATCCCGCGTCGATGCCGAAGCCGCGAGCGCGGGCCGCAGGTCGCAGGTAGCCGCTCTTCGGGAACGCCGCGAGCAGTTGTTGGGGCAACGGCTGCTGCTCGGCGCGGAGGCCAGCATCGCACTGCGCAGTCGGATCCGGCAGGCCCGCGTGAGGCTGATGTTCTCCGCTCGCAGCCGATGTGCGACGGCGCGAACAGAACTCTTGGACATGGTCGCCGGCGGCACCAGGTGGCGGCCGTTCACCGATGTGGAGGAATGCGTGCGGCGGCGGTGTCGCGACATTCTTGCTGACGTCGACGACCAAATCACCGCCCACGTCCAGTCGGTGGCAGCCGACCTCAGGGTGGCGGAACCGCCGAGGCCACCGTCGGACGAGATGGTCCGGTTCGCCGATCCGCGGGCCCGGTCAGGGCGCCTCGATACTCAGCTCATGGCAGTTCTTGGAACTGGCTTCGGGCTCGGGGTCACCCTGCTGGTGAGTAGGTTGTTCGCCGGTTTGGCGCCGGAGGCCACCGTCGCCGGACTGGTAGCAGGTGGGGTTGTCGGATTGGCCATTACCGTGTGGGTGGTCAGGAGCCGAGGTCTGCTGCAGTATCGAGCGGTCCTGGAACGCTGGGTCAACGAGGCGATCAGCGCGGTCCGTGACCGGGCCGAGGAGCGGGTGGCCAGTCGCATGCTGGCCGCCGAAACCGCGCTGTCGTCGGCGTACCTCGCCCGAGTGGACGCGCAGCGGCGAGCGACTGGGCGGCGCATCGCTGAGATTGACGTCGAGATCGGCGAACATACGTGCGCGATTGCGCGCGCCGAAGCCACTCGGGAAAGCGAGATGCCATCGCTGCTGCGGTCACTTCGGACCGTTCGTGACGAGCTTGCCGAGCGGAATCCAGCCGACCCCCTTGTTACCGATCA
>JAHZKD010000512.1 GCA_022600605.1 Actinomycetes bacterium | reverse complement strand
GACCGCTGGTTCACAGCGCAGGAAGGCCTTGAGTACGGCTTCGTCGATCACATCATCACCAGCACCAACGTCAACGGAGTTGTGTCATGACCGACCAGACCCCATCCACGGACAGCCGACTGCAACCGCAAGCCCGCTATATCCTTCCGTCGTTCATCGAGCACTCAAGCTTCGGGGTCAAGGAGTCCAACCCGTACAACAAGCTGTTCGAGGAGCGCATCATCTTCCTCGGTGTGCAGGTCGACGACGCCTCGGCGAACGACATCATGGCGCAGCTTCTGGTGTTGGAATCGCTGGACCCGGACCGCGACATCACCATGTACATCAACTCGCCCGGCGGCTCGTTCACCTCGCTGATGGCTATCTACGACACCATGCAGTACGTGCGCGCCGACATCCAGACTGTGTGCCTGGGCCAGGCGGCATCGGCTGCGGCCATCCTGCTGGCCGCGGGTACACCCGGCAAGCGGCTGGCGTTGCCCAACGCGCGCATTCTGATCCATGAGCCGTCACTGGGCGGTGTCATTCAGGGCCAGTTCTCCGACCTGGAGATCCAGGCCGCTGAGATCGAGCGGATGCGCACCCTGATGGAGGTGACACTGGCCCGGCACACCGGCAAGGATCCCGATGTCATCCGCAAGGACACCGATCGGGACAAGATCTTGACCGCCGAGCAGTCCAAGGAGTACGGGATCATCGACACAGTGTTGGAGTACCGCAAGCTGTCGGCTCGCCCCGCCTGATCGGCGCCGGCCGGCGTCCTGGGCCGGCCGTCAGGTCCAAGGTTTTTCGTCCAAGGTTTTTCCTTGGGCTCTCAGCCGTTGCTGTAGATCCGAGTTGGAGTGATGAGTACGGCGGTTCGGCGCTGCTCGAGCATGGTCCGGTCGTACTCGTCCCAGTCGTCGTGGGTTCCCCCGGCTGCGGTGAAGATGTCGCGCAGCAACCGGGGCAAGATGTTGCCGGACTTGAGCCAGGGCTGCGGATCCTCAGGGCCGGCCAGCTCGGCGTATCCCTCGACGGTGGCCCATTGCCACCCTCGCCGGAAAGTCACAGCGACTTGTGGCCTGGCCCGAAGGTTGGCGAGTTTGACACGGCCGTAGGTAACGAAACCCAGTGTTGGTTCGCCGGTGGAGGGGTGTGCAAGCGGCCCAGCGTTGATCAACGACGATTGGATTGTGTTGTCTCTGCGCAGGGTAGACACCACAGCCAGCCCGCTGTCGTCCCGGGCCAGCGAGAAAGCGTCAGCAAGTGAAGTCATGGTCGGAGGGTACGACAGCGGCCCTGTCGGGAGGCCCCGGCCCGGTCGATCGCCGGTAGTGTGCAGCGTAAGTACCGGGTGGACGTGCGGCCGCGGCGCTGGCTCAGTAGCAGTTATCGTGTTTTCAGATCACTCCGGACTGGTAACAGCGACGACACGCCAGAGACACGGTGGTGTGTTCGCGGGTATCCGGGACGGATCAGGAGATATGTTGGCGCAACCAGCAACCACACCTGAATTCCACCGACGCGATTCGGCTTTATAGCTCGCACCGCGCCGGAACATACGGGTAGCGTCGGGGAGAACACCTAGCAAGGTGCCCGGTGGTAGCCGCCGAACGATTGATTATCGACTGCCGACAGGAAGTAGGGACCTCAGCACCATGGCACGCATTGGAGACGGTGGTGACCTGCTGAAGTGCTCGTTCTGCGGAAAGAGTCAAAAGCAGGTCAAGAAGCTCATCGCGGGTCCCGGTGTGTACATCTGCGACGAGTGCATCGACCTGTGTAACGAGATCATCGAAGAGGAACTCGCTGACGCTGACGAGGTCAAGCTTGATGAGCTGCCCAAGCCCGCCGAAATCCGTGACTTCCTTGAGGGGTATGTGATCGGTCAGGGAACCGCCAAGCGAACCCTCGCTGTTGCCGTCTACAACCACTACAAGCGCATTCAGGCCGGCGAGAAGATGCGCGACTCCCGCGCGGAGCCAGTCGAGCTTGCCAAGTCGAACATCCTGATGCTCGGGCCCACCGGCTGCGGCAAGACCTACTTGGCTCAGACCCTCGCCAAGATGCTGAATGTTCCGTTCGCTATCGCCGACGCCACAGCGTTGACTGAGGCCGGCTACGTCGGTGAAGACGTCGAGAACATTCTGCTCAAGCTGATCCAGGCTGCCGACTACGACGTGAAGCGTGCTGAGACCGGCATCATCTACATCGACGAGGTTGACAAGATCGCCCGCAAGAGCGAGAACCCGTCGATCACCCGCGACGTTTCCGGTGAGGGTGTGCAGCAGGCGTTGCTGAAGATTCTTGAAGGCACCCAGGCGTCGGTTCCCCCGCAGGGCGGCCGCAAGCATCCGCACCAGGAGTTCATCCAGATCGACACCACCAACGTGCTGTTCATCGTTGCGGGCGCGTTCGCCGGGCTGGAGAAAATCGTCTCCGACCGCGTGGGCAAGCGTGGTCTGGGCTTCGGCGCCGAGGTGCATTCCAAGACCGAGATCGACACCCAGGATCACTTCGCGGAGGTCATGCCCGAAGACCTGATCAAGTTCGGGCTCATTCCTGAGTTCATCGGACGGCTTCCCGTGGTGGCGTCGGTGACCAACCTCGACAAGGAATCATTGGTGACGATCCTGTCGGAGCCGAAGAACGCGTTGGTCAAGCAGTACACACGATTGTTCGACATGGACAGCGTGGAGTTGGAGTTCCGCGACGAGGCGTTGGAGGCCATCGCCGATCAGGCGATCCACCGCGGCACCGGCGCTCGTGGCCTGCGCGCGATCATGGAGGAAGTCCTGTTGCCGGTGATGTACGACATCCCCAGCCGGGACGACGTCGCCAAGGTCGTCGTCACCAAGGAGACGGTGGAAGACAACGTGCTGCCGACGATCGTGCCGCGCAAGCCGCCCCGCGGTGAGCGCCGCGAAAAGAGCGCATAAGCTCTCGGCGCGCGCTGCCGGTCAGCCGGTGACCCGGTCCGGGCGGGCGTATATGTTCATCGACTCGTTTCGCAGGAACGCCACCAGCGTCAGACCAGACTGGGTGGCCAGGTCGACAGCAAGCGATGACGGCGCCGATACTGCCGCCAGCACAGGGATACCTGCCATCACGGCCTTCTGGGTGAGCTCAAAGGAGGCCCGCCCGCTGACCAAGAGGATGGTTCCGCTCAACGGTATCCGCTGCTGTTCCAGTGCCCACCCCACGACCTTGTCGACTGCGTTGTGTCGGCCGATGTCCTCACGGATCACCAACGGGTCGCCGTCGGTGCTGAACAGGGCGGCGCCGTGCAAACCGCCGGTGGCGGCGAAGACTTTCTGCTCGTCGTGCAGCTTGCGGGGCAGCGCGGACAGCGTCGTCGCGGAGACGGTCGACGGATCGTCGCCGGGGCAGTGCTTGCTGATCAGGCGAACCGCATCCAACGAGGCTTTGCCGCACACCCCGCATGAGGATGTCGTGTAGAAGTTCCTGGTGGGGTCAACCTCGGGTGCCGGTACATCTGGGCCGAGTGTCACGTCGAGCACGTTGTAGGAGTTTGGCTCAAGACCTGAGCCGTCGTCACTGGCGCCGCGACAGTACCTAACCGAGACGATGTCGTCGCGGCGGGCGATTATCCCCTCGGTGAGGAGGAACCCCTGCGCGAGCTCGATGTCTGAGCCGGGCGTGCGCATGGTGACCGTCAGCGGCGTGCGATTGACGCGGATCTCCAACGGTTCCTCGACAACCAGCGTTTCGGGGCGGGTGACCGTAGCCTCGGTGCTCAGATGTTGCACCGGACGGCGCGCAGTAACCCTGCCCATCAGGCTCTTCGTCCGCCGCTTCGCTCTGCCCCCTGCGGCGCGCGCTCCAACCGGATGATGATCGCCTTCGACACCGGGGTATTGGACCTGTCGGCAGTGTGATCGAGGGCAACAAGCGGATTGGTCTCGGGGTAATAGGCGGCCGCGTTGCCAATCGGCGTGCTGTAGGGCACTACTGCAAAAGCCTCGGCACGCCGCTCCTGCAGGTGGCCTTCGGCGTCAGTGAATTCAGACACGAGATCGACGTGATCACCATCGGACAGCCCGAACGCTTCAATGTCGGCCGGATTGACGAACACGACTCTCCGGCCGCCCTTGACGCCCCGATAGCGATCATCGAGACCGTAGATAGTCGTGTTGTACTGGTCGTGGCTGCGCAGCGTTTGCAATATCAGCCGGCCCTCGGGCACTGGGACCCATTCCAGCGGATTCACCGCGAAATTCGCTTTACCGGTCGTGGTGGGGAATTCGCGGAAGTCACGCGGGGGATGGGGCAGCTGAAATCCGTCTGGGGCACGTACCTTGCGGTTGTAGTCGGCGCAACCGGGGACGACGGCGGCGATTGCGTCACGGATGGTGTTGTAGTCGCTGTTGAAGGTTTCCCACGGCACTTGGTGATCCGGGCCGAAGAGGGCGCCTGCCAGCTGGCAGATGATCGAGACCTCGCTGCGAACCTCGTCGCTGGGCGGGTGCAGGCTGCCGCGGCTCAAATGCACCATCGACATTGAATCCTCCACCGACACCTGCTGTTTCCCACCGGCCTGGACGTCGCGATCGGTGCGGCCCAGAGAGGGCAAAATTATCGCCGTGCTGCCGTGCACCAGATGGCTGCGGTTGAGTTTGGTCGAGACCTGCACGGTCAGTGAGCAATGACGCAGCGCCGCCTCGGTGACCGCGGTGTCCGGGGATGCCGACGCGAAGTTGCCGCCCATGGCCATGAACACCTTGGCCTTATCGTCGCGCATCGCGCGGATCGCTGCGACGGTGTCGTAGCCGTGTTGGCGGGGGCTGGCGATGCCGAACCTGCTGTCCAACGCCGACAAAAACTCCTCAGGCATCTTCTCCCAGATCCCCATGGTTCGGTCGCCCTGGACGTTGGAGTGCCCGCGCACCGGGCATAGCCCCGCGCCTGGCTTGCCGATCATGCCGCGCATCAGAAGCACATTGGTGATTTCGGCGATGCTCCCAACCGCGTGCTTGTGCTGGGTCAGGCCCATCGCCCAGCACACGATGATGCGCTGCGATGTCGCCATCATTTCGGCGACGCGACCGAGTTGCTCGCCGCTGATACCGGTTGCCTCGAGCACCGTGTGTAGGTTGACTCCGCGCGTCTGGCTCTCGTACTCGTCGAACCCGGCGGTGTGCTTCGCGACGAAGTCGCGGTCCACGATCTGGACGTGTGGGCCGGCCTTGTCCTGGGTTTCAAAGAGCAGCTTGCCGATGCCGGCGAAGAGTGCCATGTCGCCGCCGAGGCGGATCTGGACGAACTCGTCGGCGATGGGCACTCCGCCGCTGATCACGCCGTGTACTTTCTGCGGGTCCTTGAATCGGATCAACCCTGCCTCCGGCAGTGGATTGACGGCGATGATCTTGGCGCCGTTGTCCTTCGCCTTCTCCAGGATCGACAGCATCCGGGGGTGGTTGGTGCCAGGGTTCTGCCCGGCGATGACGATCAGGTCGGCCAGGATGAGGTCCTCGACGGTGACCGAACCCTTGCCGATGCCGATCGAATCGACAAGCGCCGTACCCGAAGACTCATGGCACATTTTGGAGCAGTCCGGCAGGTTGTTGGTGCCGAAGCTGCGGACGAATAGCTGGTAGAGGAACGCAGCTTCATTGCTGGTGCGCCCTGAGGTGTAGAAGACCGCCTGATGCGGGCTCTGGAGGGCGCGCAGCTCGTTGGCGATGAGCTCAAAGGCTTCCTCCCACGTGATCGGCCGGTAGTGGTCCTCTCCGGGGCGCAGCACCATCGGCTCGGTCAGGCGGCCCTGCTGGGAGAGCCAGAATTCCGGCTGGGCCTGGAGTTCGGCGACCGTGTGCCGGGCGAAGAACTCGCGGGTGACCACACGTTTGGTGGCCTCTTCGGCGACGGCTTTTGCGCCGTTCTCGCAGAACTCGGCCAGTTTGCGACCGCCGTGCTCCTCTGGCCATGCGCACCCTGGGCAGTCGAACCCGTGGCGCTGGTTGAGTTTGGCCAGCGTGGCGGTCGTGCGCAGCAGGCCCATGGATTCAAGCCCGCGCCGCAGCGATACGAGGACCGCCTTGACACCGGCGGCCTCATTCTCGCGGTCCGATACCTGCAGCGCGCGTTCGTCGACTTCGGCATCGATGTCTCGGTCAGGATGACGGCGAGTGGACATGGAGTCCATTCTCGCCGTTCGGGCGCAGCGTGGCCATGCCGGGTGCCGACAGGGCTGCAGGACATGCTCGCTATACGGGCTGTTCACCGACTTGTGACGAACTCGTCGTGGTGACGCTGCCGACATTGACAGGCTTCCCGCGATCAGGCGCGGCACAATGAGTGGCATGGAAAGGGATCGTGAATCGCCGACGGGCAAGGCCGCCTGGCGTGACCCGCTATCGGCTGGGTGGCGGGCGCACCGCGGCTTGCTGCTGTTGCGGCTGCGCTGGCATGAGCGGCGCGGCGATACTCACCGTATCTAGAGATCGCCGACGCTAGCTGGCAGCTGGTGTGTGATAGCGAATTCTTAAAAATGGCATCTGCCTCCGAAGGTGACGAATACCACAATTCTGTCTCACGGAGTCGACGGTCGAGGTTCTGAACAGTGCGTTCGACGCGCTTGCCCCCGGGCGTGACCCGCGCGCCCGGCCCGGCAGGACCTAAGAGAAGTGCATAATCGGTACTGGTAGTGACACCAACCCCAGGTGACCGTCCGTCGACGTTGCGTCGCGTTGACCGTGACTCCATAGGTATTCGCTATCCGCAGCGCCACCAAGAAACGAAGGGCAGGCGAGTGGGAGACAACGGCAGTGCGACCGGGGACACTCGGCACAAGCTCGAGAAGGTCGTCATCCGCTTCGCCGGCGACTCCGGCGACGGCATGCAGCTCACCGGCGACCGATTCACCTCAGAAGCCGCCTTGTTCGGCAACGACCTTGCGACGCAACCTAATTACCCCGCCGAGATCCGCGCGCCGCAGGGTACCTTGCCCGGCGTCTCGTCGTTCCAGATCCAGATCGCCGATTACGACATCTTGACCGCCGGGGACCGGCCCGACGTGTTGGTGGCGATGAACCCGGCTGCGCTCAAGGCCAACGTCTCCGACCTGCCCCGCGGCAGTCTGATCATCGCCAATTCCGACGAGTTCACCAAACGCAACCTGGCCAAGGTCGGCTATGACGCCAACCCGCTGGAGAGCGACGAGCTGTCGAATTACGTGGTTCAGCCGGTCCCGATGACGACCCTCACACTGGGAGCCGTAGAGCCCATTGGGGCTACGAAGAAGGACGGCCAGCGCGCCAAGAACATGTTTGCCCTCGGCTTGTTGTCCTGGATGTATGGCCGGGAGCTTGACCACAGCGAGTCGTTCATTCGCGAGAAGTTCGCGCGCAAGCCCGAGATCGCTGAAGCCAACGTGCTAGCACTCAAGGCGGGCTGGAACTACGGCGAGACCACTGAAGCTTTCGCCACCACCTACGAGGTGTCACCTGCCCCACTTGAGACCGGCGATTACCGGCAGATCTCCGGCAACACCGCGCTGGCCTTCGGGCTCATCTCTGCAGGTCACCTCAGTGATATCCAGATGGTGCTCGGCAGCTACCCGATCACTCCGGCGTCAGACATCCTGCACGAGCTGTCCAAGCACAAGAACTTCAATGTGCTGACCTTTCAGGCCGAGGATGAGATCGCCGGCATCGGCGCGGCGATCGGCGCCTCCTTCGGAGGCGCATTGGGGGTCACCAGCACTTCTGGCCCCGGGATCTCGCTGAAATCGGAGGCGATCGGCCTGGCTGTGATGACCGAGCTGCCGCTGATCGTTATCGATGTCCAGCGCGGCGGGCCGTCGACCGGGCTCCCCACCAAAACCGAGCAAGCCGACCTGTTGCAGGCGTTTTTCGGACGTAATGGCGAATCGCCGGTCGCGGTGCTGGCGCCGCAGTCGCCGTCGGACTGTTTCGACATCGCGGTAGAGGCCGCACGCATGGCAATCGAATACCGCACCCCGGTGATCATTCTGTCCGACGGCGCCATCGCCAACGGCTCCGAGCCGTGGCGGATTCCGGATGTGAGCTCCTACGCGCCGATCGTGCACGCGCTGGCCAAGGCTGGTGAGCCGTTCGCGCCCTATGCGCGTGACCCGGAGACGCTGGCCCGCCAGTTCGCGATTCCGGGAACGCCGGGCCTGGAGCATCGGATCGGCGGGCTGGAAGCCGCTAATGGCTCGGGCAACATCTCCTATGAACCCAAGAACCACGATCTGATGGTCCGGTTGCGCCAGGAGAAGGTGGCCGGCATCAGGGTTCCTGACCTTGAGATAGACGATCCCAGCGGTGAGGCCGAGCTGCTGATGCTCGGCTGGGGCAGTAGCTACGGCCCGATCGGCGAGGCCTGTCGACGAGCCCGGCGCAAGGGCATGAAGGTCGCCCATGCTCAGCTGCGCAACCTCAATCCGTTCCCCGGCAATCTGGGGGAAGTGCTGAGGCGGTACCCCTCGGTCGTCCTCCCGGAAATGAACCTCGGCCAGCTGGCTCTGGTGCTACGCGGGACCTACCTCGTAGACATCCAGTCAGTGACCAAGGTGGAGGGCATGGCGTTTCTGGCTGATGAACTCGAGGGCATCATCGATTCGGCGTTCGACGGAACGCTGGCGGAGAAGGAACTCGAGAAGTCCGAGTTCGCCAGGCTAGCGGCAGCGACGATATTCAGCTCTGATGACATGGCGGCCGGGGAATCTGGCATGGGAGCGAGTGGATGACGACAGTGAGAAGCGAAGTTGATCGCGTATCGCAGCAGTTGATTGGCAGCGATCTGGGGGTGACCCCTGCAGGGCTGACGAAGACCAGCTTGGTTCCGACTGCCGACGAACCGCAGAAGGCGAAGGCGTTCTCCAGCGATCAGGAGGTCCGGTGGTGCCCGGGGTGCGGTGACTACGTCATTCTCAACACCATTCGCAACTTCCTGCCAGAGCTTGGGTTGCGCCGCGAGAACATCGCGTTCGTCAGCGGTATCGGCTGCTCAAGCCGTTTTCCCTATTACCTTGAGACCTACGGCTTCCACTCGATTCACGGCCGCGCACCGACCATCGCGACCGGCCTGGCCCTGGCCCGCGAAGATCTGTCGGTATGGGTGGTCACCGGTGACGGCGACGCACTGTCGATTGGCGGCAATCACCTCATCCACGCGCTGCGACGCAACGTCAATCTCACGATTCTGCTGTTCAACAACCGGATCTACGGGTTGACCAAGGGGCAGTATTCGCCGACATCCGAAGTTGGCAAGGTCACCAAGTCCACCCCGATGGGTTCGGTGGACCACCCGTTCAACCCGGTGTCGCTGGCTCTTGGCGCGGAGGCGACATTCGTCGGCCGTGCGCTGGACTCCGACCGCAAAGGCCTGAGCGAGGTGCTGCGTGGGGCGGCGCAACATCGCGGGGCTGCGCTCGTCGAGATCCTGCAGGACTGCCCGATTTTCAACGACGGCTCGTTCGACGCGTTGCGCAAAGAAGGTGCTGAGGAGCGGCTGATCAAACTCAGCCACGGCGAGCCGATCACCTTCGGGGGCGACGGCGAATACTGCGTCGTCAGGTCGGGATACGGGTTGGAGGTCGTCAAGACCGCCGAGGTGTCGGCAGACGAGATCGTGGTCCATGACGCGAACCTCGAGGATCCGGCGTACGCGTTTGCGTTGTCGCGGCTGTCCGACCAGAACCTCGACCACGTGGTGACGGGCATCTTCCGCCAGGTGAGCAAGACCACCTACGACGACGAAGCTCGTCAGCAGGTTGTGGTGGCGCAGGAGACCAAGGGCCATGACGCGGCGGCCCTGCAGTCGCTGCTTCGCGGCAAGGACACGTGGACCGTCACCTAGATTCCGCTAACGTCACGGATGTGACGTCGCCCCTTCCGTTGGCCGCCGTGGTTCTGGCGGGTGGGGCATCTCGGCGGATGGGCCGCGACAAGGCCACTGTGGTTATCGATGGCCCTGCGGGCCCTACCACTCTGGTCGAGCGGGTGGTGTCGATCGTGGGCGCCCGTTGTGCGCCCGTCTACGTCGTCGCCGCCCCCGGGCAGGCACTACCGGATTTGCCTGCGGTTATCCTTCGCGACGAGGTAGGTGGAGTGGGCCCCTTGCTTGCGACCGGGAGTGGGTTGCGGGCAGCCGCGGAGTCCGATTTCGGGCACGCGTTCGTGTGCGCGGTCGATATGCCGGAGCTGACTACCGAGCTGATCGAGACCCTGATCGGACCTGCCGAACAGCTAGGCGCCGACGTCGTGGTGCCCTGGGACGGCCGCGACCACTATCTGGCCGGCATTTACCGCACAGCGCTATTCACCACCGTTGCCGGACTCGTGACTGCTGGCGAGCGAAGTATGCGCGCATTGGTGGATGCAGTCGACACTCAGCGGATCGTCATGCCCGAGCAGGCGGCGTTGGCGAACGTCAACACCGCGACCGATCTGGATGCCGTTATACGGCCGCGATTGGCATAGCAAATCCAATTAACAGCGGTGCAGAACGAAAAGTCTCACGCCGGTTGGCTTTTGATGCCGCAAGTACGGTCGGCTGGGGTGAAGCGCCCCCAGCGGGTCGCAGGTGCGTGGCGCACGGCCACCCGCCGCAGAGTTCCTGCCTGGGCTCTTGGCTGCTAGCGGCCGTCGAACGCATGTCGCCGGCACACTGACTCCGACGCTTCCCCACGGCGTTTTCCGTTGTGCAGCCGACCTCATATCCGGGTGCGCCAGCTCACAATATATGCGTGATTCGGCTCACCGTTTTGTGTGCATACGCTGATTGATGGCCCGGTCAAAACTGGCCGCTGACCTGCGTTAACAAGCATATTCACGCGCCGTGATTGTTCCGTGATCTGTTTGAGATCGGTAATTGATCGAAATGACATTGCGGCTATCACTTTGTACCTTCGGCAAGAGCTTCAGTTGAAGCAAATAATTTAATACCAGGAAAATACGCGTGCTTGGGGGCTACGGGAAGCAGTTCGTTCGCTGTTACTTCTACTTCCTAGTGGCCGTCGGGTTCCTTACCCGGCGAGGCGATCCAATGCCTGCCCTGTCGTGGCCGACCTAGAGGGCGCGACCCAACCAACCTGCCTGAGTCCTAGGCGGTAGCCCGCGCGCAATCTGCGCGGGTAGTGATGGCGCACGTTTGGCGAAAGGAACGAAGGTGAACAGAATCCGCAAGACGCTTGGTCTAGCAGTTTTCGCGGGGGCGCTCGCAGTCGCACCGATGGCACTGGGGACTGGCACCGCGAATGCTGACAGCGTCAACTGGGATGCCGTGGCTGCCTGCGAGTCAGGCGGTAACTGGGCCATTAACACCGGCAATGGCTACTACGGTGGCCTGCAGTTCAATATGGGCACCTGGCAGTCCAACGGCGGCTCGGGGTCTCCCCACGCGGCCAGCCGTGACGAGCAGATCCGAGTAGCCGAGAACGTGCTGCACACCCAAGGTATCGGCGCATGGCCGGTCTGCGGTCAACGCGGCTGATCACACGCTTAAACCTGACGAGGCGGCGCCGGCTGATGCCG
>JAHZKD010000511.1 GCA_022600605.1 Actinomycetes bacterium | reverse complement strand
GGCAGCGGTCGTGATCTACTGCAGTCGATCGTGAATAAACTCCTGGTGCTCGACGATGACACTCTGGTACTACCGGGGCACGGCGAGCGAAGCACCATCGGCGCCGAACGCCGCACCAACCCATTCCTCGAAGGTCTGACTTGTGACTAAAGCTGCGTCGTCTGCGTCGTCTGCGTCGTCTGCGTCGCCCACGTCGTTCCAGGCGCCCAAAGGGGTACCCGACTATCTGCCACCGGAGTCGGCAGAGTTCGTCGCCGTGCGCGGCGGCCTGCTCGGCGCCGCCCGGCGCGCGGGGTACGGCGACATCGAGTTGCCCGTCTTCGAGGACACCGCCCTGTTCGCCCGGGGGGTGGGGGAGTCCACTGACGTTGTCTCCAAGGAGATGTACACGTTCGCCGACCGTGGCGATCGCTCGGTGACCCTGCGCCCGGAGGGCACCGCGGGAGTCATGCGGGCAGTGATCGAGCACGGTCTGGACCGCGGCCAGCTGCCTGTCAAGCTCTGCTATTCGGGACCTTTCTTCCGCTACGAACGGCCCCAGGCCGGCCGTTACCGTCAGCTGCAGCAGGTCGGTGTGGAGGCGATCGGCGTAGACGACCCCGCGCTGGACGCTGAAGTCATCGCCGTCGCCGATGCCGGGTTCCGCTCGCTCGGATTGGACGGGTTCCGCCTGGAGATCACTTCGCTCGGGGATGACAGCTGCCGGCCGCAATACCGGGAACTGCTGCAGGACTTTCTGTTTGGGCTGGACCTGGACGAAGAAACACGGAGTCGCGTTCGGTTGAACCCGCTGCGTGTTCTCGACGATAAGCGCCCGACTGTGCGGGAGATGACCGCTGGCGCTCCGGTGATGATCGATCATCTGTCTGACGTGGCCAAGGAACACTTCGAGACGGTGCTCGCGCATCTGGATGCATTGGCTGTGCCGTACGTGGTGAACCCGAGGATGGTGCGCGGACTCGACTACTACACCAAGACGACGTTCGAATTCGTGCACGACGGATTGGGTGCGCAATCCGGTATCGGTGGCGGTGGCCGCTATGACGGGCTGATGCACCAGCTCGGTGGGCGGGATCTCTCGGGCATCGGGTTCGGGCTCGGTGTTGACCGCACCCTGTTAGCGCTGCGTGCGGAAGGAAAATCGGCGGGAACCGCCGGCCGGGTCGATGTGTATTGCGTGCCGTTGGGGGAGCGGGCCAAGTTGGAACTGGCCGCTCTGGCGGCGGCGCTTCGGGGTGCCGGCGTGCGTGTCGACATGGCATACGGCGACCGCGGGCTCAAAGGCGCGATGCGAGCTGCCGATAGGTCGGGCGCGTCCTTGGCGCTGGTGGCCGGTGACCGCGACATCGAGGCGGGCACCGTTGGGGCCAAAGACCTCTCTACCGGTCAACAGGTCGACATCGCTACGGGTGCAGTCGTCGACGAGGTGCTGTCCCGCCTCGCCCTCTAGCGGGAGCGGTGCGCAGATAGCGCACGTCGTCGGTGAGACCGTCAAATGGCCATGGCGGCGCGGACATCCCCTTCGGACGCCAGGCCCCCGGTTCCGCTGGAGGTGATGCGGCCAGAGGCGATGATGTAGTAGCGCTGAGAGGATTCGAGCGCGAACCCGATATGCTGCTCGACGAGCAGCACGCCAAGATCACCACGCTGTGTCAGCTCGGTGATCGCTTGTTCGATCTCGGCGACCACCGATGGCTGAATTCCCTCGGTGGGCTCGTCGAGAATCAGACACGTTGGGCTAGTGATCAGTGCACGGGCTATCGCTAGCTGTTGGCGCTGTCCCCCCGACAGCAGGCCCGCCCGCCGGGTCAGCAATTCCTTGAGCGCCGGGAACAGGTCGAGTTGCTCATCGATCAGCTGCTTGCCGTTCTTCCTGCCGTCAGCGACGACTTGAAGATTCTCAGCCGTGGTGAGCTGGCCAAAAGACTGCTGGCCCTGGGGCACGTACGCCAGACCGCGGAGCACCCGCGCGCTCGGCCGCAGCTTGGTGACATCCTCACCGTTGAAAATCACTGTGCCGGCAGTACATTTCAGCAGTCCGACCGCCGCGCGCAACAGCGTAGTTTTGCCAGCACCGTTATGGCCCATTACCGCTGCTACTCCGGCCGAAGGCACCTCGATGCTCACTCCGTGAACGACTTCGGAGCGACCGTAGCCGGTGTGCACGTCGACAAGCTGAAGCACTATGAGCTCTCCTCGGGGTATCCGGCGGATTCGTGTTCAGAAAAATCTGAAGAGCCGGCTGCCGCGGTGCCCAGATAGACTTCCTGGACTTTGGGGTCGTCCTGGACTTCGGCCACCGATCCCTCCGCGATCACCTTTCCTCGGGCCATCACTGTCACCGATGTCGCGAAGGCGCGCATGAAATCCATGTCGTGTTCCACGACGACGACCGTTCGCTCACCGCCGATGCGGCACAACAGGTTCCCGGTTTCTTCCCGTTCTTCGGCGCTCATGCCGGCAACGGGTTCGTCAAGCAGCAGCACATCGGCGTTCTGCACGAGCAGCATGCCGATTTCCAGCCACTGCTTCTGGCCGTGTGCCAGCATGCCCGCAGGCTTGTTGGCCAGGGCGGTCAAACCGGTAGTGTCCAACGCTTTTTCGATGGAGGGCAGCACGCCGGACCGGCGCCGCAGGAGCGTCCAAACCGAACGGCCCGCCCCGGCGGCGATGTCGAGGTTCTGCAATACCGTCAACTGCTCGAACACGCTGGCGGTCTGGAATGTTCTGCCCACGCCGCTGCGGGCGATTTTGTGCACCTTCTTGCCCAGCAGCTCCATCCCGGACTTATTGACCGATCCGGTCGCCGTCACCAGGCCGGTGATCGCGTCGATCACGGTCGTCTTGCCAGCACCGTTGGGGCCGATGAGGAATCGCAGGTCCCCCTGGAACAAGGTGAGGTCAAGGCCGCTGACAGCCTTGAAGCCGTCGAAATCGACTGTCAGGTCGCGGACTTCGAGGTACTGGGTGCCCATGCCGACGTTGCCGCCGGCTTTGGGGTGGTGTTCTTCCTCAGTCATCGTCGGATCTCCACATTCTCGGTCTCCGATTGCGGATCGGCGTCCGAAGTCTCACCGGGCTCTGCATTGCGGCGGCGCCGGAATCTGATAAACAGCACGCTGAGCCCGGCGAACCCGGCCGGGAAGAAGCCAACGACGACGATGAACAGCAGGCCCTGGGCGTAGGTCCACTCCGAGGGAAAGCGTTCGGAGAAAAGCGTTTGCGCCCACGCCACTCCAATCGCACCGAGTACTGGGCCGAGCAACGTTGTGCGCCCGCCGATCGCCACGCCGATCAGAAAGGCGATCGAGGGCAGGATCCCGACTTGCGACGGTGCGATGAAGCCGACGATGGGGGCGAACAACGCCCCGGCGACGCTGGCGAACAGGGCGGCTACGGCGTAGGCCGCCACTTTGACGTTCGCCGGGTCGTAGCCCAGAAAGCGCACCCGCTCTTCACCGTCACGTACTGCCACCAACAGTTCCCCGTAGCGGCTCTGCATCAGCTGGCGGACCACCGCCACCACGACCAACAGAGTGGCGGCGGCGATGAAATAGAGCATCTGTCGGTTCGCCGGATCGCTGAGCGTGAACCCGAAGAAGGTGCGGAATCTGTTGAGTCCGTTGCTGCCCCCCAGCGTGGTTTGTCCGACCAGCAGGATCGCCAGCGCCGCGGCCAGTGCCTGCGACAGGATCGCGAAGTATGCCCCTTTGACCCGGCGTTTGAATACGCCGAAACCCAACGCGGCGGCGATGGCGGTCGGCAGCAGCACGATGGCAAGAAGGGTGAACGCGGGGGAGGCGAACGGCGCCCAGTAGGCCGGGAGTTCGCGCATCCCCTGGATCTGCATGAAATCGGGCACGTCGTTGCCGAATATCTGGGCATCGGCGATCTTCAGATGCATGCCCATCAGGTAGCCGCCGAGGCCGAAGAACACGCCTTGCCCCAGGACGAGCATCCCGCCACGGCCCCAAGCCAATCCGATCCCGACGGCAACGATGGCGAAGCACAGGAACTTCGCCAGCAGGCTGAGCCGGAAGTCCGAGAGCGCAATGGGTGCCAGCCCGAAGAGTATGACCGCCGCCACGCCGAAACCGGCCCACGTCTGCCAGTGGCCGAACACACTGCGCGCTCGTGCTGTTGTCTGCGCCGACGTCCTCACACGAGGCTCCGTGACCGAACGGTGAATAGGCCTTGGGGTCGCACCTGCAGGAAGATCACGATGATCACGAAGACGATCACCTTGGCCAGCGATGCGGTCGTGTTGAATTCGATGAACGAGTTCAGGAAGCCAAGGGAGAAGGCGGCGATCACGGTGCCCTTGATCTGACCGAGACCACCGACGACGACGACCAGGAACGCATCGATGAGGTAGCTCTGCCCAATCGTCGGACTGGTGGATCCGATCAACGTCAATGCCACGCCCGCCACGGAGGCAAGACCGGATCCGATGAAGAACGTCGTGATGTCGGTCTTGCGCGACGAGATTCCGCTGGTCTCAGCGAGATCGCGGTTCTGTACCACCGCCCGGATCCGCCGCCCCATGGGGCTGGCCTTGAGTACGGTGGCCAGCACGGCGACGCACACGATGGCGAGCACCAGGATGAAAATACGGGTCTTGGGCACGACGGCGCCGAGGATGTCAACGCCCCCGGACAGCCACTCGGGGGCGATGACGTTGACTGCGGGCGCGCCAAAGATGTCGCGCGCTACCTGCTGCAGGACCAAGCCGACGCCGAAGGTCACCAGCAAGGTGTCCAAGGGCCTGGTGTACATCCGCTGGATCAGCGTGACCTCTAGCAGTGCTCCCATCGCACCGCCGACGAGGAAGCCCACGAGTAGCGAAACGAGCAGCGAGACACCGGCGTTCGACACGATCTGCTGCACCACGTAGGCGGTGTAGCAACCGGCCATGATGAACTCGCCGTGCGCCATGTTGATGACGCCCATCTGGCCGAATGTCAGCGACAACCCCAGAGCGGCCAGCAACAGGATTGAGCCGAGGCTCAACCCTGTTGCCAGTTGTCCGATCAGGACATCCATGCCTGGGTCAGCCGGAGAGCCCAGCAGCCCACGGGTAGGACTTCAGGTACGGGTCCGGCTCGATGGGGCCGGGGGACTCCCAGATCGTGTAGATCAGACCGTCGGGGCGAATCTCACCGATGCGGGCGGTCTTGGTGATGTGGTTGTTGTCGCCGTCGATGGTGACCAAGCCCTCGGGGGCGTTGAAACTGACGCCGCCGGCGTTGTCTTGGATCGCCTTGACATCGAACGACTGCGCCTTCTCGACGGTGTTCTTCCACAGGTAGACCGACAAGTAGGCGGCCTCCATCTGATCCGAAGTCGGCTTGTCGGCGCCGAACTTGTCCTTGTAGGCCTTGACGAACTCGTTGTTCTCCGGAGTGTCGATGGTCTGGTAGTAGTCCCACGCCGTCAGCTGGCCCTCGATGTTCTGTACACCGATGCCGCCCACTTCTTCCTCGGCGATGGACACCGATACCACCGGCATCTCCTCCGGAGTCAGGACGACGTTCTTGTACTCCCGGAAGAACGCCACGTTCGAGTCGCCGTTGAGGGTGTTGAACACCGCGTCGGCGTCGGCGCTGCGGACCTTGTTGACGATCGTGGAGAAATCGGTCGAGCCCAGCGGCGTGTAGTCCTCGCCCTTGATTTCGATCCCGTTGGCCTCCGCGTATGCCCTGATGATGCGGTTGGCGGTCTGCGGGAAGACGTAGTCGCTACCGACCAGGTACAGCGACTTGACGCCCTGGTCCTTGAGATAGTCCAGTGCGGGCACGATCTGCTGGTTGGTCGTCGCGCCGGTGTAGAAGATGTTCGGGGAGGATTCCAGGCCCTCGTACTGCACCGGGTAGTAGAGCAGAGAGTTGCTGCCCTCGAACACCGGCAGCATGGCCTTGCGGCTGGACGACGTCCAGCCCCCGAAGACAGCGGCCACGCAGTCGCTGCTGATGAGCTTCTCGGCCTTCTCGGCGAACACCGTGGGCTCCGACGCGCCGTCCTCTCCCACGAGGTCGATCTTCTTGCCCATCACCCCGCCGTCGGCGTTGATCTGCTCGACGGCCAGATCGACCGCGTTGCGGACGGTTACTTCCGAGATCGCCATCGTGCCCGACAGCGAGTTCAGGGC
>JAHZKD010000004.1 GCA_022600605.1 Actinomycetes bacterium | reverse complement strand
GTGCTCGGGCTGTTGGCCATCTGGGGTATCCGACTTGCCGTTCATATCGGTCAACGCAACATGGGCCAACCGGAAGACTATCGTTATGCCACGTGGCGGAAGGAGGCAGGCGAACAGTGGTGGTGGCGCAGCTACTTCAAGGCGGCGCAACCGTCGTCGCGACGACATCCAACCTCGACGACAGCAGGCTCGGGTTCTACCGCAATCTCTATCGCGACAACGCCCGCTTCGGTGCGCAGTTGTGGGTAGTGCCGGCGAACATGTCCTCCTACAACGACATTGACGCATTGGCGGAATGGGTCGGCAACGAGCAAACCGAGAGTTTGGGACCTCAGTCGGTCCACATCAAGGACGCGCTCACGCCGACACTGCTGTTCCCATTCGCCGCACCGAAGGTGGGCGGCGACCTTTCCGAAGCCGGGTCGCGCTCGGAGATGGAGATGAAGGTCCTGCTATGGGCTGTGCAGCGGCTCATCGCTGGTCTGTCCCACATCGGTGCTGACCGTGACATCGCGGCACGACTGCACGTCGTGTTGCCCGGTTCGCCGAACCGCGGCATGTTCGGCGGTGACGGCGCCTACGGCGAGGCCAAGTCGGCACTCGATGCGGTCGTATCTCGGTGGAAGGCCGAGACCTCGTGGGCGCAGCGAGTCAGCCTGGCGCACGCATTGATCGGCTGGACGCGGGGTACCGGCCTGATGGGGCACAACGACGTGATCGTCGAAGGAGTCGAGGAAGCCGGTGTGACCACCTATTCCACCGATCAGATGGCAAGCATGCTGCTGGCGCTGTGCGACGTCGAGACCAAGGTCGCGGCCGCGCGGGAGCCCGTGCAAGCCGACCTGACCGGAGGGCTGGCCGAGGTTGATCTGGACTTGTCGGCACTGGCCGCCAAAGCTCGCGAAGGGTCCACGGTGAGCCCAGCCGACGATGGCAATGACGAGGACGACGGTGATGTTCCCGGGACCGACGATCAGCTGATCGCCGCCCTGCCATCCCCGCCGCGTCCTGCTGCCCCGGCGCCCACGCCGCAGTGGGATGACCTCGATGTCGACCCCGCCGATCTGGTGGTCATCGTGGGAGGCGCCGAACTCGGCCCGCTCGGATCGTCGCGCACTCGCTTCGAAATGGAGGTCGACAACGAACTGTCGGCAGCCGGTGTCCTCGAGCTCGCCTGGACCACCGGCCTGATCACATGGGAGGACGATCCTCAACCAGGTTGGTATGACGCTGAGTCCGGGGACCTCGTCGAGGAAGCCGACCTGGTCGAGCGATACCACGATGTGGTCGTCGAACGCGTGGGCATCCGCGAATTCGTCGGTGACGCGGCAATCGATCCGGATCACTCGGCACCCCTGTTGGTGTCGGTGTTCCTGGACAAGGACTTCTCCTTCGTGGTGTCGTCGGAGGCCGAGGCGCGCGCGTTCGTCGAATTCGACCCGGAGCACACGGCCATCAGCCCAGTGCCCGACAGCGCCGATTGGACCGTCATCCGCAAGGCGGGCACCGAGATTCGCGTGCCGCGCAAGACGAAGCTGTCCCGCACCGTCGGCGCGCAGATTCCCACCGGGTTCGACCCACAGGTCTGGGGTATCACGCCGGATATGGCAACTTCGATCGACCGGGTGGCGGTGTGGAACCTCGTCGCTACAGTCGACGCATTCCTTTCCGCCGGGTTCTCGCCGGCGGAACTCATGCGCTGGGTGCACCCCAGCCTGGTCGCCAGCACGCAGGGCACCGGGATGGGCGGGCTGTCCTCCATGCAGACCATGTTCCACAGCAACCTGCTGGACAAGAGCAAACCAAACGACATCCTCCAGGAGGCGCTGCCCAACGTCGTTGCCGCCCACGTGATTCAGAGCTACGTCGGCAGTTACGGGTCGATGGTCCACCCGGTGGGGGCATGCGCCACTGCCGCCGTGTCGCTCGAGGAGGGCGTTGACAAGATCCGACTGGGCAAGGCCGAACTCGTGGTCACCGGCGGCTATGACGACCTGACGCTGGAAGCTGTCATCGGCTTCGGTGACATGGCCGCCACCGCTGATACCGAGGTGATGCGGTCGAAAGGCATCAGCGATGCGCGGTTCTCGCGTTCCAACGACCGGCGCAGACTCGGCTTTGTCGAAGCGCAGGGTGGCGGCACGATTCTGCTGGCTCGCGGCGACTTGGCGCTAAAGATGGGGCTGCCGGTATTGGCCGTCGTCGCCTACGCACAGTCGTTTGCCGATGGCGTGCACACCTCCATCCCCGCTCCCGGGCTGGGCGCGCTGGGTTCCGGCCGGGGCGGTACGGACTCGAGGCTGGCGACGTCGCTGGCGAAGCTGGGCGTGGGTGCCGACGATATTGCAGTCATCTCCAAGCACGACACCTCGACACTGGCCAACGATCCCAACGAGCAGGAGCTGCACGAGCGGTTGGCTGACTCGCTGGGGCGCTCCGAGGGTGCACCGCTGTTCATCGTCAGTCAGAAGAGTCTCACCGGGCACGCCAAGGGTGGCGCGGCGGTCTTTCAGACGATCGGCCTGTGCCAGATCTTGCGTGAGGGTGTGATCCCGCCCAATCGCAGCCTCGACTGCGTCGACGACGAACTCGCGAGCTCGACCCACTTCGTGTGGCCGCGCGAGACGCTGCGGCTCGGGCAGAAATATCCACTCAAGGCCGGTCTGGTGACCAGCCTCGGCTTCGGCCACGTCTCGGGAGTGGTCGCCCTGGTGCACCCGGAGGCCTTCCTGGCAACCCTGAGCGCCGAGCAGCGGGAGGTGTACACCGCGCAGGCTCAGGAGCGGAGCCTGGCCGGGCAGCGCAGGCTGGCATCGGCGATCGCCGGCGGGCGGCCGATGTATGAGCGGCCGCCCGACCGTCGCTTCGACCACGAGCACCCGGAGAAGGTGCAGGAGGCGGCGATGCTGCTCGACACGGCGGCGCGACTCGGCGAGGACGGCGCGTACTAGCGTCGACCAGTGAGATAACGTGCTGCGTTGTGGGCGTTGTCGGGATAGGTATTGATCTGGTCTCCATCCCCGACTTCGCCGAACAGGTCGATCGGCCGGGCACGGTGTTCGCCGAGACCTTCACCCCCGGTGAGCGGCGCGACGCCGCCGACAAGAGTTCGTCGGCGGCGCGCCACCTCGCCGCGAGGTGGGCAGCCAAAGAGGCGGTGATCAAGGCGTGGTCCGGGTCGCGGTTCTCCAAACGGCCGGTGCTGCCCGAGGGAATCCACCGCGACATTGAGGTGATCACCGATATGTGGGGGCGCCCACGCGTGCGGCTGTCGGGTGCGATCGCCGAGCACCTCAAAGACGTGACGATTCACGTGTCGATGACCCATGAGGCCGATGTCGCGGCCGCCGTCGCAGTGCTCGAGGAGCGCTGAGCAAACCCTTCTTCCATGGGAGAGCGCGCATTCGTCGTGCGACACGCGCGGCCACGGCGCAATAATGCGCACCCTCGCGCAGGATGGATGCCATGAATGATCTGGTGGCCAGAGTCCGCGAAGTATTGCCAACGGTACGGACCGATCTCGAGAAACTGGTGCGCATCGAGTCCGTGTGGGCGGACCCGGCCCGCCGCCCTGAAGTACAGCGCAGCGCCGAGACCGTGTCGATGCTGCTGCGGGAGGCCGGCTTCGATGATGTGCAGATCGTCGCCGAAGGCGGTGCTCCGGCAGTCATCGCCCGGCACCCCGCGCCGCCAGGAGCGCCGACAGTGCTGCTGTATGCCCACCACGACGTACAACCGGAAGGGGACCGCTCGCAGTGGCTGTCGCCGCCCTTCGAGCCAACCGAGCGCAGCGGGCGACTCTACGGACGCGGTACTGCTGACGACAAGGCAGGCATCGCAACACATTTGGCCGCATTCCGAGCCCATGACGGCCACCCGCCGGTAGGGGTCACGGTCTTCGTCGAGGGGGAAGAGGAGTCGGGCTCACCGTCGCTATCACGACTACTGTCGGCGCACCGCGATCTACTGGCCGCCGACGTCATCGTCATCGCGGACTCGGAAAACTGGACTACCGATATCCCGTCGCTGACCGTGTCGCTGCGCGGGCTGGCGGACTGCGTGGTCGAAGTCGCCACCCTGGACCACGGGCTGCACTCGGGGATGTGGGGTGGAGTGGTGCCCGACGCGCTCACCGCCTTGGTTCGCCTTCTCGCAAGCCTGCACGACGATGACGGCAATGTTGCGGTCGCCGGCCTGCACGAATCCTGCGCTGCCGATGTCGACTACCCGCCGCAGCGGGTGCGCTCGGACACCGGATTGCTCGACGGTGTGCAGGAGATCGGTTCCGGATCAGTGGCACAACGTCTTTGGGCCATGCCGGCAGTCACCGTCATCGGCATCGACGTTACGCCGATCGCGCAAGCGTCGAACACCCTGATCCCGCGGGCGCGTGCCAAGGTCAGCATGCGCGTGGCGCCCGGTGGCGACGCCGCCGAGCATCTTGCCGCGCTGACCCGTCACCTTGAGCAACACGCACCGTGGGGCGCGCAGGTGAGCGTGACGCCCGGCGACATTGGCGAGTCCTATGCAATCGATGCCAGCGGTCCCGTCTACGACGTGGCCCGCGAAGCCTTTCGCGAGGCCTGGGGATGCGATGCGATCGACACCGGAGTCGGCGGATCGATCCCGTTCATCGCGGCGTTCGCGACAGCCTTTCCTGAAGCAAAAATTCTGGTGACCGGAGTCGAGGACCCACATACGCAGGCGCACAGCATCAACGAGAGCCTGCATTTGGGCGTCCTGGAAAAGGCGGCGGCCGCCGAGGCGCTGCTGCTGGACCGGCTCGGCTAGCTCAGACCGACAGGTCGCGTCGCAGTTTCGCGACGTGTCCGGTGGCACGGATGTTGTACTGCGCCAACGCGATCTTGCCCGACTCGTCGACCACGAAGGTCGAGCGGATCACACCCTGCACGACCTTGCCGTACATCGTCTTCTCGCCGTAGGCGCCCCACGCTTTGAGGACTTCGCGGTCGGGGTCGGACAGCAGCGGGAATGTGAGTCCTTCGGCATTGCGAAATTTGTCGAGTTTCGCAGGCTTGTCGGGGGAGATGCCGACGACGTCGAGGCCGGCGCCGCTCAGCTCGCCAAGGTTGTCCCGAAAATCGCAGGCCTCCTTCGTGCAGCCCGGAGTGGCTGCAGCGGGATAGAAATACACGATGACTTTGCGGCCTCTGTAGTCCGAGAGCTTGACGGTGTTCCCGTCGGCGTCGGGGAGGCTGAAGGCAGGGGCTGTGTCGCCCACGTCGAGTCGGTGGGGTTTCGGCATTGGCTGCTTCCTCTGATGGATGTGTCGACCGGGCGCTGCGGTGGGCACCGGCTGATCTAGGGTAGTTCGGCAAGGAAGAAGTACTACCGCAGACTAGGTGCAAGAGATCGTGCAAGAGATCGTTGTGTGGCGGCGACGATTACCGGCGTGGTGCAAGAGTCGAGGCAATGAGAGGTAGCTGTGGCGGATCGGGATCCCGACACCATCAAGCAGGAGATCGACCAGGCGCGCGACCAGTTGGCGTTGACTGTCGACTCGCTCGCAATCCGGGCCAACCCGCAAAGGATCGCTGAAGACATCAAGGCGGGCGTCATGCGTTTCGTGAAGAAGCCCGCCGTGGCAATTTCGCTGGCGGGCGCGGGAGTGCTGGTGATTGTGGTGACGGTGCACCGGGTGCGGCACCGCTGAGAGGGTAGATCAGCGCCGACGGCCCGACAGCAACCACTCGGTGAGTGAGAATCCCGGCGGATTGGCCACCCGGCCTAGGCGGTTGCAGGAATACGCAGTCACGACTGGTTGCGCAGCTACGCCACAAACCGTGGCCTCGCCGCCCCCGCCGGATGGCACGGGTTCGTCCAGGCTTGGCATCAGCTAATTCCCCAATTTACTCGTCACAGTCCCGGATCGTCCGGACGCCGTGTATTCCAGCTAACTGACCTTAACATCGACATGTCTTCTTTACCCAGCGTAATGGACATCTTGTGCAGGATTCGCACGTTTGTCGTTACCATCAGCGGCGTCGCGAAGATGTCGGCGATGAACACGATGAGTGATTTCTAGCACAGTCGCCGCAGATCAGGGTGCAAATGCGCGCCGACGTTCTGGAGTATCGGTGAGCTAAAGGCCAGCACACCCGACTGCGCTCGCTCGCGCTCCGCTGGCAGCACATGCCGCGGGTCGCCTTGATGTGCCTGTCCTCTACGCTGGCGCTGTCCCGACTAGCACAGGAGACGTGTCATGGCGTGGTTTCTCGCCCTGCAAGGCCCAGCACAGGCCAACCATCAATCATCGGTGCACGAACTTCAGGACGGCGCCGACGTCGACAAGTTGGCTCAGGAACTCGTCAGCGCGGTGGCAGTCGACCGGGTGGTGGCGATTCCAGCGATGCTGCCGCAGAGCACCCGCAAGCGGCAGAAGGTCACCCTCTACGTCCGTCCCGCGGCGTGGGCGATGTGGACTTTCTACGAGCTTTCGGATGAGGACCGCCGTCAGTTGATGAAGGACAACCCGCTTATCCAAGCTATCCAGCAGCATCAACGAGGACACACCGCGCAGGGTGGCGCCGGGACGAACCCGTTGCGTGGGCAGGGCGGCCCAGGCGTCCGTTGACGACGCGCTCTACCGGGCATCTGCGGGAAATGACCATCGACAGCTTTCGGCGCCAGCCTTACTGTGTGGACCTATGAACTCCGACCCCGCCAGCCGTGTCCTCCTGCCGATCCCGGACCGTGCTCCGACAGTCGGATACAAGTACGACGCCACCGATTCGGGTCAGGAATTTCCGCCGATTGAGCCGGTGCGTCCGCCGGCTGGCGCACCGAATGTCATCATCGCCCTGATCGACGACGTCGGGTTCGGTGCTTCGACGGCCTTCGGCGGGCCTTGCGCGACGCCGACCGCCGAGCGGCTGGCCAGCCAGGGCCTGAAGTACAACCGATTCCACACCACGGCGCTCTGTTCCCCGACACGCCAGGCGATCCTGACGGGGCGCAATCACCATTCGGTAGGGATGGGCGCAATCGCCGAACTTGCGACGTCGGCGCCAGGCTACAACTCGATCCGGCCGAACACGGCGGCTCCACTTGCCGAGGTACTCAAGCTCAACGGCTATTCCACCGCCCAGTTCGGCAAGTGCCATGAAGTGCCGGTGTGGGAGACGAGCCCGATGGGGCCGTTCCGGCAATGGCCGACCGGCAGCGGGTTCGAGCACTTCTACGGTTTCATCGGCGGTGAGACGAACCAGTACTACCCGGCGATCTACAACGACACCGTCCCGGTCGAGCCCGACCGCACCCCCGAGGAGGGCTACCACTTCACCGAGGACATGACCGACCACTCGATCGAGTGGGTCCGCCAGCAGAAGGCACTGATGCCCGACAAGCCTTTCTTCGTCTACTGGGCGCCAGGAGCGACGCACGCACCACATCACGTTCCCGAGGAGTGGTCGGCCAAGTACAAGGGCCGATTCGACGACGGCTGGGACGCGCAGCGGGCGCGAACCTTCGCCCGGCAGAAGCAGCTCGGGATCATCCCTGAGGACGCGCAGCTGACCGCGCGCCCCGACGAGATCCCTGCTTGGGACGATATGCCCGACGACCTCAAGCCCGTCTTGTCCAGACAGATGGAGGTCTACGCCGGGTTCCTCGACCACACCGACCATCACCTCGGTCGGCTTGTCGACGCGGTCGAGGATCTGGGTGTGCTCGACAACACGTTGATCTACTACATCATCGGTGACAACGGCGCCTCTGCCGAGGGCACGCCGAACGGGACGTTCAATGAGCTGCTCACGCTCAACGGTGTGACCGACGTCGAGACGACCGAGTTCATGGCGTCGCGGATCGACGACTTCGGCACACCCGCGGCGTTCAATCACTACGCCGTTGGGTGGGCGCACGCCATGGACACTCCCTATCAGTGGACCAAGCAGATCGCATCGCACTGGGGCGGCACCCGTAATGGAACGATCGTCCATTGGCCGGCCGGCATCGCGGCAAAGGGTGAGGTACGCAAGCACTTCCACCACGTGATCGACATCGCCGCGACGGTGCTCGATGCGGCCGGCCTCCCCGAGCCGCAGGAGGTCCACGGCGTCGGCCAGCAACCGCTCCACGGCGTCAGCATGCGTTACTCGTTCGGCGACGGCGACGCGGACGAAGGCCGCGAGACCCAGTACTTCGAGATGTTCGTCAACCGCGGCATCTACCACCAGGGCTGGACAGCTGTGACCCGGCACAGCATTCCCTGGGTCCTTGGCGAGGCGCCCGACATCGCCGACGACGTGTGGGAACTCTACGGCCCCGATGACTGGACCCAGGCACACGACCTGGCCGCCGATCATCCGGAGAAGCTGGAGGAGCTGCAACGGCTGTTCATACTCGAAGGAGCGAGGTACAACGTCTTCCCGCTCGACGACCGGCGCGTCGAGCGCTTCAACAGCGACCTTGCCGGCCGACCCGTCCTCGTGCAAGGCAACTCCCAGCTCATGTTCCGCGGCATGAAGCGGTTGTCCGAGGGCAGCGTCATCAACCTCAAGAACAAGTCGCACGCTGTGACCGCCGAGATCGTGGTGCCTCAGGGTGGCGGATCCGGCGCCCTCATAGCGCAGGGCGGCCAGTACGGCGGCTGGTCGTTGTACATGCACGAGGGCAGGTTGGCCTACTGCTACAACCTTTTCGGCCTTGAGGAGTACAAGACGTATTCCGACGGCGAGGTCGCGCCGGGCGAGCGCCAGGTTCGCGTCGAGTTCACCTATGACGGCGGCGGCCTTGGCAAGGGCGGCGATATCGCCCTCTTCGTCGACGGCGAGCACGCAGGAAACGGTCGGGTGGACTCGACGGTGCCGATGATCTTCTCCGCCGACGAGACCACCGACCTCGGCGAGGACACCGGCACCTCGGTCAGCGACGACTATGCGCCGGGTGCCAGCTCCTTCAACGGCAAGGTGAGGTGGGTGCAGATCGACATCGCCGAGGCCGCCGAGAATTCCGACCATCTCATCAGCCCGCAGGAGCGCCTCCGCGTCGCCATGGCACGTCAATGACGAGTGTCGACGAAGGTCGGTGCGAAGCGACAGACGAGGCGGAAGTTGGTGCGAAGTGACGGACGAAGTGACGAACGCGGCGACCACCGCGTTGGATGGCATCGACCTCACCGACGCGTCGGTGTGGGAGACGGCGGCGCCCCACGACTGGCTTGACCGCCTGCGATCCGAGGACCCGGTGCATTGGCATCCCGAGACCGATGGTCCGGGTTTCTGGGCGCTCACCCGACATGATGACGTCCGTCGGGTGTCGACGTCGCCGAGTGAGTTCTCGAGTTATGTCGGTGGGCCGTTGCGTCTCGATCTCGATGAGGACGGACTCGCCCAGCTGCGGATGGTCATCATCGGCATGGACCCGCCAGAGCATCGCAGCTTCCGCAACATCGTGTCGAAGGCGTTCAACCCGAGGATGATCGCCCGGCTTGACGCCAGTTTGCGGGCCGAGACGAAGCGGGTGATCGGGGAAGTGCGGGACGCCGACAGTTGCGAGTTCGTCGGCGATGTCGCTGCCCGCATCCCCATGTGGGCGATCAGCGAGCTCATGGGCGTCCCAGAAGAGGACCGGCACCGGCTCTACATGCTGAGCCATTCGCTGATCGACGATCAAGACCCCGAAGTCGCGCCGACCCCCGAGACCTCGATGCAGGCGTCGATCGAGATCTATGGATATGCCAGCGAGATGGCAGCCCGCGAGCGGGTCAGCCCGTCGGGCAGCCTGACCAGCGACCTGCTCGCCGCTGAGGTCGACGGCAGGAAGCTCACCGACATGGAGTACACGCTGTTCTTCATGTTCCTGATCGTTGCGGGCAACGAGACGACTCGGACCGCGACCTCCCACGGGCTTCTCACGCTGCTCGACCACCCCGACGCGCTCGAACGCCTAGTCCAGGATCCGGAGCTGATGCCGCTAGCCGTGGAGGAGATGCTGCGTTGGGAGCCGCCGATTCACCACTTCCGCCGGACCGCCACCGCCGACGTCCGGCTCGGCGGCAAGAAGATCGCTGCCGGTGACAAGGTCTTGATGTGGTATCCGGCCTCGAACCGCGACCCCAACGTGTTCGACGACCCACATACGTTTCTCATTGACCGGAAGCCGAACCTCCAACAGTCCTTCGGAATCGGGGAGCACTTCTGTCTCGGGGCCAACCTTGCTCGGCTCTCGCTCAGAATCCTGTTCACCGAGTTGCTCGCGACCGTCGAGAACATAGCGCTCGAAGCGCCGCCTCGACGCCTGCACTCCAACCTGATTAACGGCATCAAAGAAATGCGCATCACCTACGACGTACGTTCTTGAATCAGACCAGGACTACGTCGTCGAGTGCCGAGTCCAGCTGTATTACGGTGCGCGCGTTGTGCTCAACGGGCCAGCGGCGGTAGCGTAGCTGAGGGCGCTCGTCTACCGGCCGCGCACACTCGGGCAGTGCTGGTCGATGGTGCACAGTGGTCGATGGTGCACAGTGGATTGTGTAAAACCGGCCTTGACCTGGTGCGCCGTCAGGGTTTCGAACCCCGGACCCGCTGATTAAGAGTCAGCTGCTCTACCAACTGAGCTAACGGCGCGCGTGTGAGACGATAACAGGCCCGTCGGCACTGTGAGAAATCACAACCCCCGCGTGGTTTGCTGCAGCGATGACGCTGTCGCGCAATCGCTGACATTGACCGTAGACTTAGCCGAAACGCGATGTACGTCGAATACTCCTGTATGTGAGGTGGAGCAGAACATGTTGCAGGTGAACTCGGTGGGCCAGGTGCGACGGCACCGAGCTCGGCTGGTGGCGGTGGCATTGGTTCCGGCCATCGTGTTGGCCCTATCTGCTTGCGGCGGCACTTCCGAACAAGCTCAGCCCCAGGTGATCACAGATAAGGGCACACCGTTCGGCGACTTACTCGTGCCCAAGATCACATCTTCGGTTCAGGACAATGCGGTGGGTGTGAGCGTCGACTCACCTGTGACCGTCAGCGCTGAGTTCGGTGTCCTGGGTTCTGTCACGATGGTCAACGAAGCTGGCAAAACGGTGTTGGGCCAGCTGTCCAAGGACGGGCTGACCTGGGAGACAGCGGAGCCGCTCGGCTACAACAAGCGCTACACGCTGACCGCGCAGTCGCTCGGTCTGGGTGGCTCGACCAGCCGGCAGATGACCTTTGAGACGCATTCGCCAGACAACCTCACCATGCCCTACGTGCTGCCCAACGAAGGCGAGGTTGTCGGTGTCGGTCAACCCTTGGCTATCCGCTTTGACGAGAACATCCCGAACCGGATCGCAGCAGAACGCGCCATCACCGTAGAGACCACCCCACACGTCGACGGCGCCTTCTACTGGCTCAGCAACCGCGAAGTTCGTTGGCGCCCAGCCGAATACTGGAAGCCGGGAACTGCGGTAGACGTCACCGTAAACACCTACGGTGTGGACCTCGGAGATGGTCTCTTCGGTCAGGACAACGTCTCCACGCGCTTCACGATCGGTGACGCGGTAATCAGCACTATCGATGACAACACCAAGACCCTGACAGTGCGCCGCAACGGTGAGGTCATCAAGACCATGCCGGTGTCGATGGGCAAGAACAGCACGCCGACCAACAATGGCACCTACATCGTTGGTGACCGTCGCTCCCACATGGTGATGGATTCCTCGACCTACGGTGTGCCCGTCAACTCGCCTGACGGGTACCGCACCGAGGTCGACTGGGCCACCCAGATTTCCTACAGCGGCATCTACGTGCACGGCGCGCCCTGGTCGGTGGGCAGCCAGGGCTACAGCAATGTCAGCCATGGCTGTATCAACGTCAGCACTAGCAACGCCCAGTGGTTCTACAACAACTCCAAGCGGGGCGATGTCGTCGAAGTCATCAACACGGTCGGGTCGACGTTGCCCGGCGGGGACGGCCTGGGTGACTGGAATATTCCCTGGGGGCAGTGGAAGGCCGGCAACGCCAACGCCTGACGGGGAAACGCCAACGCCTGACGGGGATGAGTAATTACCAAAAACGCCGCCTCAGTCAGTAGGCGGCGTTCCCGGCATCGGGGTGGCTGACGGGGCTCGAACCCGCGACTTCCAGGATCACAACCTGGTGCTCTACCAACTGAACTACAGCCACCATCGCCGCCTGCGCGGCGTCGTCGATACTAGCCGCTGTGCCCCTCGG
>JAHZKD010000054.1 GCA_022600605.1 Actinomycetes bacterium | reverse complement strand
CTTCAGGACAGGAGCCGCCGAGGTGATCAGCTCCATCAGCCGCGGAATCGTCGGCGCCGTCAAAGCAGGCCACCACCGACGGTTTACGCTATCCGGGATAGCCCTCGCCGCGGTCGCTGTCGTCGCGGTCACCTACCTCACGTTCGGTGCCCTTCGGGTCGACCCATTTGCCGGTACCTACCAGGTCCGGATCGAACTGCCCAACTCCGGTGGCCTGCTGGAGAACGTCAATGTCGCCGTCCGCGGCGTGAACGTCGGGCGGGTAAAAACCCTCAACCTCACTCCCACCGGTGTCGATGCCATAGTCCAGATCGATTCGGACACCGAGATCCCGGCCGCGAGCCCCGTCCGCGTCTCCGGTTTGTCCGCGGCGGGCGAACAGTACATCGACTTCGAGCCGACCTCGACTGAGGGCCCATTCCTGTCCGACGGCAGCGTGGTTCCGCTGACTCAAACCTCGACGCCCATTCCGCTGTACCAGCTTCTCACCAATTCCGATGGAGTGCTGGCTCAGTCAGATCCTAAGAAACTCGAGATCATCAGGAAGGAACTGAGCCTGACCAAAGAGGGGCCGCAGAAGCTGACCGACATCGTCGATGGGGGCACCTTTTTGTTGGCCACGCTGGACTCGGTGCTGCCGGAGACGGTCAGCCTGTTGAAGACCAGCAGGATCCCGCTGACCATGCTCGCCGACACCACCCCCGGCATGAGCGTGGTGGCGCGCAACATCAGTGAACTCATGACGGGGGTCAACAAGATGGACGGCGGGTACCGCAGGTTCGTCGACCAGGCGCCGGGATTGATGTCGTCCATCGACAGTCTGTTTGACGACAACTCCGACACCATGGTCGGGCTGCTGGGCAACTTGGCGTCGGTCTCCCAACTGATGTACGTGCGCGTGCCTGCGTTGAACGCCCTGTTCCCGAGTTATCGCGGTTCGGCGCTGGAAGCCATCGAGAGAGCGATCCACGACGAAGGCGTGTGGGTAACCGCCGATATCTACCCCCGCTATACCTGCGATTACGGCACTCCGCGCCGCCCCTCGTCGGCAGCCGACTACCCCGAGCCGTTCCTCTACAGCTACTGCCGGGATACCGACCCCCAGGTGCTGGTTCGCGGGGCCAAGAATGCGCCGCGCCCTGCTGGGGACGACACCGCCGGACCACCTCCAGGGGCGGACTTGGGCGCGACCACCGATCCGACACCCAGGGGTCGCTACACCATCCCCACTCCGTACGGTGGGCCGGTCTTGCCGATCGAACCACCTCGCTAGGCCCAGCGGCATGCCAATGCACAAGGAAGACTCCCCCGTGGCCCAGACGACCGGCGCAGACGCCACAGGCCCCACCGACAGCACCGATCGGCCGGACGAGACCGGCGAGACGGACCGTGGCGAAAACGACGGGGAAACCAACTCTGCCGAGCCCACCGCGGTATCCACCCACCCGGCGGTAACACCCCGTCGCTGGAAACGCCACGCCCGCATCGGGCTGGTCGCAGCGGTCTATCTCGGGGCGTTCGGCCTCGCCGGATTTCTGGGCTGGAAGTTGTGGGAACAGCACACGCTGAACAAAGCGGTTCAGGATGCCCAGCAAACGGCAGTCAACTACGCCCAGGTGTTGACGAGCATCGATTCGAACACCCTGGACCAGAACTTCTCAGAGGTGCTCAACGGCGCGACCGGTGAATTCAAGGACATGTACAGCCGGGACAGCATGCAGCTTCGGCAATTACTGATCGACAACAAGGCGACTGCCCAGGGTGTTGTCGTGGATTCGGCGATCCAGTCCGAATCCAAAAACAAGGTGGTCGTGCTGTTGTTGGTGGATCAGACCGTCAGCAACACCGCGCGCCCCGACGCGCGCAGCGACAGCAGCCGGATGAAGATCACCATGGAGAAAGTCGACAACCGTTGGCTCGCAAGCAAAGTCGAACTTCCATAGGAGCTGCAAATATGCGGGTATACAGGGTGGCGGCGGCCGCAGCCGCGATCGCAGTTGCGGTGGCGACGGCGCCGGCCGCCTCGGCGTCGGCTCAGTCGTTCTGTGGTGAGTTGGGCGGCGACTGGGACGGGCAGTACTGCCGAACGTCTGTGCTGTCCGAGCGCAAAGCGACCCGCGAGGTCAGAGTGGCGATACCCGGTGATCTCATCGACAACCCCACCACCAGCTCGGCGATCCGCCCGTACTTACGTGATCTCTTCAACAACTGGCGGGCCAAGGGCGCCTCGATGGTCCAGGACAGCTGGGGCACCGAGGACTTCCAGGTGTTCCGCCACGGTCCCGCGTTGAGCGTGGTGTTCCACGAGAAATACAACTCATCCGGAGTTGAGCTGATGAACGGCTTCCGTACGTTCACGTTCGACATGAACAGCGGGCGGCAGTTGTCGCTGGCCGACATCACCCAGCCGGGCGTAGATCCGCTGGTGGCTATTCCGCCGCTGATCGCACCGATCGTTACCGAGGCGCTTGACCGGGCCCGGCCGCCCTACAACCATCCGGGGACGTACCCGTTTACCGTCGACCGCTGGACGCCGCCCACGCCGTTCTCCGGGAACTACGAGGCGTGGGCGCTTACCCCCAACGAGCTCATCCTCTATATGCCGAACTACCCGGTCGCAGCGGACACCCCGATCCGCTACGACAAGCTCAACCAGTGGTCGATGAACGGCGGCGTCATCCAGCCGCACATCCCGCTCGCGGTGCTCAGCCCGATCCTGCGCCCGGAGTTCGGCGGAGCCTAAACCGCGGAGCGCTCGACCTCGACGCCCGTGGCACGGTTCTCTCCCTGGGGTATAGATGCAGACATGACTTCCGACAGGACCGGCGCCACCACCGACGTCACCGCCGAAGCGAACCGTTTTAGCATCTCCGTAGACGGGCACCGTGTGGGTTTCGCCGAGTACGTCGAGAGTGGCGGGCGGCGAATCTTTGATCGAACCGAGGTCGCTCCCGCATTCCAAGGTCGCGGACTGGCAACGATTCTCGTGCGCGAAGCCCTGGAAGCCACCCGCTCTGCCGGCCTGAAGATAGTTCCCCAGTGCTGGATGGTCGCCGAATTCGTCGAGAAGAATCCCGAGTTCGCCGACCTGGTCGACGGCACCTGATCACCCCGGATTCGCGCCGCCACGCGCAGGCTCAGCCGAGGTACTGGGCGGTGCTACCCGAGAGCGGCATGCCCGGCATGCCCAGCTTTCGGTGATCCCAGCTCCGCAGACGCGACGGCACCACCCGTATACAGATGCGGTTGTTCATCATCTGATCGACAAAAGGCCGCATCTCGTCGGTGTAGGGCCCGGTGTAGCGTTCCCAGACGCTGATACCGACCCGCAGGTTGGTGTCAGCGTCGTCAATGACCTCGGCCTGTCCGTCGATCGACACGCCGCGAAGTGTGTCGTAGGTCTGACCATCCTCGACCATCACGGTGATCGTCGGGTCGCGGCGCAGATTGACCGCTTTCTGCGACTTGGCCTTGGTCTCGAACCAGATCTCACCGTCCAGCACGGCGTACCACATCGCTACCAGGTGCGGCCGACCGTTTGGAAGCACGGTGGCCATGGTGGCGGTCCGACTGCGCTCGATGAATTCGGCGATCTCCTCGTCGGACATGACGATCTTCGAACGTTGGTTGTTGCCCACGGTCCCGATACTTTCAGGTCACCGGCAGGACCTGCTGCCGGGGCACCCTCGGCGTCGGTGATCTCCGCCGCTGGCGCGCGTTCGAGGGCAAGGCCGGCCTTTTATCGATCCGCCACCCTTTTTCGAGCTGCCTTCCCGCCGCAGAGGCCCCACTTTCGGCCGAGCAGCGTAACCCCTGGTAAATCCGCAGAACCGGTTAAGTTAATGTCAGCACTCGTGAATACAATTGTTTCGGTGCTTAGCCGAGCTGCGATCGCCGCTGCCGCGTTATCAATTACAGCTGTGGGCCTTTCCGGCGCCGCCGCCGCCCAACCCCCGCTGCCGCCACCACCACCGCCGCCGCCCGCGGATCCTTTCGCGGTGCCGACTGCCCTGCTCGACACCAACTGTTCTCTGGATCAACTCCTGGCCGCAACACGAGCGGTCGAGCCGGTTACCTACGGCGAATTGGTCGGCAGGTACCACTCGGAACCGGTGTGGCTGCAACCCGCGATTGTCCATCACCTCAATCTGCTGTTGGAGAAAACTCCTGCCGACCGACAGGCTGAGGTCGACGAGCTGGCGCGGCTTTATCCGCAACTTGTCCCCCTTTTCGTGACATCCAAACCCAACGCCGAGCAGATCGCGGACCAATGCCCGTCATTTCCCGCTGAAGATCCTTCGCTACTAGCGCCACCGCCTATGTAGAACCTCCGCGGTGGTCTCGCCGCGGAGGCACGGCGATATCGCATTCACTGTGGCCGAACACTCGCGCGGGTAACCGGCGAGCTATATGGAGGCGATATCCGTCGGGCCGGTACCCGAACAGTTGGGAAAGGTCACGAGCTCTTTTGAGTTCGTGACCTTTTCGCGTTCAGCTAGTAGAACCGCTCGTGGT
>JAHZKD010000053.1 GCA_022600605.1 Actinomycetes bacterium | reverse complement strand
GTTCGGGTTCCACCGACGGCTGGTCCGGCGATGGGAGTGTGACACCGACTTGCCGAAGCCGGGGCCCTTCCCGCAGATATCGCACACGGCAGCCATAAGTAGAACTCCTCGAATCAGTACTGGGGGTCTGGGTCCTGGCCGAATATCGGCCACGGTTTGACCCGACAACCCGATCAGAATACCGGCCGCCCCAGGTATCGCCAAAAAAGCCATGGCGGCCACAGCTGTCCACAGGCCAGGGACGTCCTCTTCGGGGTTGTCAGCACCACTGGTTAGGCTGGCGCCGACTGCGGTTTGGAGGTGGGAATGTCGGCTCGGCGGCTCGATGCACCTGCCCTGCGGAGCTGGGCGCACACCGCCGTCGCAGATCTCATCAGTCACACCGATGAGATCAACCGGCTCAACGTCTTCCCCATCGCTGACGCTGACACCGGCACGAACATGCTGTTCACCATGCGCGCCGCCTGGGCCCAGGCCGACGCGCTGGCCCTATCCGCAGATGTCGCGGAGGTCGCTGCCGCGCTGGCCACCGGGGCGCTACGCGGTGCGCGGGGCAACTCAGGGGTGATCTTGTCCCAGATCTTGCGTGGCATCGCCGAAGTAGCCGCGGCTGCAGCCGATGACCGCGGCCCGCTCACCGACCTCGACGGCACCCTGTTCGGGGCTTCGCTGCAGCATGCCGCCACGCTGGTCATCGCTTCGATGGGCGAGGCGATCCCGGGCACTATCCTGTCCGTCCTCCAGGAAGCCGCCTCCGCGGCCGAGCAGTCCGCCGTGGACGGGGCCGAGCCGGCCGATGTCGTCGCCGCGAGCGCGCAGGCGGCGGCGGTGGCGCTGGACCGCACGCCGAGCCAACTTGCGGTCTTGGCCGACGCTGGCGTGGTCGATGCGGGTGGGCGGGGCCTGTTGGTGTTGCTCGACGCGCTGACCGCCACTCTCACCGGGCATGCCCCGCAGCGCGATGTGTACCTGCCGTCGCCGAAGGAAGTCCCCGCAGTGGGTGCGGCCCCGCGGGCGCCTGAGTTCGAGGTGATGTACCTGCTCAGCGATTGTGATGCCGATGGCGTGGAGAAATTGCGCGCCCGCCTCGACGAACTCGGAGAATCCATCGCTATCGCCGCATCCGGTTTCGGCAGCGACGCGCCCCCCGGGGGTGGTCACTATTCGGTTCACGTCCATGCCGACGACGCGGGGGCAGCCTTAGAAGCGGCTCTGGAGGTGGGCCGGCCCAGCCAGATCCAGGTCACGTCGCTGGTCGCAGGAGCCGACCGTCACCCTGCCGGGGGCTGGAGCTACGAGCGGGCGGTGCTGGCCGTCGTCGACGGCGACGGTGCGGAAGGACTCTTCGCCGGTGAGGGGGCCCAAATCCTGCGTCTGGAGCAAGGCGTCCCGGTCAGCGCCCAGCAACTCCTGCATGCGTTGGTCAACACCGGCGCCGCGCAGGTGATGGTGCTGCCTAATGGTTTCGTAGCCGCCGAAGAAATCGTCGCTGGATGCGCGGTCGCATCCGGCTGGGGAATCGACACGGTGCCGGTGCCGGCCAGCTCGATGGTGCAGGGCCTGGCCGCGATGGCCGTCCACGACCCCCAACGGGGGGCCGTCGACGACGGCTATGCGATGGCCAGGGCTGCTGCGGGGGCCAGACACGGGTCGGTGCGAACGGCCGCCGCCGAAGCCCTCACCTGGGCGGGGGCCTGCAGTCCCGGCGACGGGCTCGCGATCGCGGGTGACGAGGTGGTGATCGTGGGGAAGGACGTGGCCGAGGCTGCAGCCGGACTCATCGACCTGCTGCTGGCGGCCGGGGGCGAGCTGGTGACACTGCTCACCGGCGCCGGGGTCGAGGCGCAGGTCGCCGAAGTGCTGGTCGACCACGTCCACCGCCGCCATCCCGGGACGGAGATAGCGACCTTTCACACCGGCCACCGGGGCGACGCGTTGCTGATCGGGGTTGAGTAAGCATGGCGTCACTAGGCGATCGGCTGCCCTTCCTCGTCGGCGAGAAGGCCGCGGGCCAATTGGAGGAGTACTTCGGTATCCGCACGGTCAATGACCTAGTGCGCTACTTCCCGCGCAAGTACAGCGACGCAATGACCACCCGGGGGGAGGGGGAGGAACTCGATCTCGAGGAGGGCGAGCATGTCACATTCGTCGACGAGATCACCAAGGCCGAGGCTAGGTGGACCAACCGCCAACCAAAGCGTGAGTACCTGGTGGTGACTCTCGGTCATCGGCAACCGAAGGTCACCGCGACGTTCTTCAACGCCAAGTACCTCAAGAAAACGCTGCTCGCGGGAACCCGGGTGATGCTGTCCGGGGAGGTCGGCCATTTCAAGGGCACCATGCAACTCACGCACCCGGCGTTTTTGGTGCTGAACTCGGGGAAGGGCTCCAAGTCACTGGCGACCATCGCGTCAACATCAACGGCATCTGGTGACGATTTGCTTGCGGAGTTCGAGAAGGACTTCTTCCCTATCTACGCCGCTAACTCCAAGGTGCAGACGTGGGAGATCTACGCATGTGTGCGGCAGGTACTCGCCGTGCTGGACCCGGTCACTGAGACGATTCCGAATTGGTTTGTCCGCGAACATAATCTGATTTCCGAGGATGACGCTCTACGTGCCGTCCATATCGCCGAAAACGAGGCTGATCGCACGCGGGCCATCGAACGACTCACCTACGACGAGGCGATCGGGCTGCAGTGGGGTCTGGTGACCCGTAGACATAGCGAGTTGAGCGACTCAGGCCCCGCGGCGCGGCGCCGTGACAGCGGACTGGCGGCCGCGATGACGTCTCAGTTGCCATTCGAGCTGACTGGTGGCCAGCGCGACGTGCTGGATGTGATCTCAGCCGAAATTGCTGCAGCCCGGCCGATGAACCGCATGCTGCAGGGCGAGGTCGGGTCGGGAAAGACGATCGTGTCGTTGCTGGCGATGTTGCAAATGATCGATGCGGGCTATCAGTGTGCGCTGCTGGCACCAACGGAAGTGCTTGCCGCACAACATGCTCTATCAATTCGCAGCATGCTCGGTCCGCTGGCGATGGCAGGGCAGCTCGGCGGGGCCGAGCATGCCACCAGGGTGGCGCTGCTGACCGGATCGATGTCGGCGCAGCAGAAGAAGCTAGTACGTGACGAGGTGATCTCCGGTGAGGCCGGTATCGTCATCGGTACCCACGCCTTGCTGCAGGACGCGGTCGAATTTCACCAGCTCGGAATGGTAGTCGTCGACGAGCAGCACCGCTTTGGAGTCGAGCAGCGAGATCGATTGCGGGCCAAGGCTCCTGATGGAATAACTCCGCATCTGCTGGTGATGACCGCGACACCGATCCCGAGGACCGTGGCGCTGGCGGTGTACGGGGATCTTGAGATATCCACGCTGCGGGAGTTGCCCCGTGGACGACAGCCCATCGCCACGAACACGATCTTCATCAATCAGAAGCCGACCTGGCTCGAGCGGGCATGGGCCCGGATCGTCGAAGAGGTTCGCGCTGGACGTCAGGCCTACGTGGTCGCCTCCCGCATCGACGAGGATGACAACACCGCCAACACGAAGACGAAAAAGGCGGCGAAAGAGCAGGGTCCGCCACCGATCACCGTGGTGGAGCTGCTTGCGCGGCTGCAGCGGGGCCCACTGGCCGGCTTACGGTTGGGCCTCATGCACGGCCGTCTATCCAGCGATGAGAAAGATGCGGTGATGGCGGCGTTCCGCGCCGGCGAGATCGACGTAATGGTGTGCACGACGGTCATCGAGGTCGGGGTCGACGTTCCCAATGCGACTGTCATGGTGGTGATGGACGCAGACCGGTTCGGAATCAGTCAGCTCCACCAGCTTCGCGGGCGTATCGGCCGCGGCGATCATCCAAGCCTGTGCCTGCTGGCCACCAAACTGCCCGAGGAATCCAAAGCGGGACAACGCCTCAAAGCGGTGGCGAGTACCCAAGACGGTTTCGCACTCGCCGATCTCGACCTGAGCGAGCGCAGTGAGGGCGACGTTTTGGGACTCCATCAGTCCGGCCGGCCGATCACGCTGCGCTTCCTGTCCCTTCGCGATCACTACGACATCATTCGCGCTGCACGTGAGCTCTGTGAGGCGGTTTACGAAGCCGACCCGCTGGACCCGGGAATGTCGCTGTTGTCTGCTCAGTTCACCAATACCGACCGTGTCCAGTTTCTCGACAAATCATGAACCGCAAGCGGATCCTGTGGTTGGCGGTTGGCGCCACGCTGGCGGTTGTCGTCGCCGTCCAGGTCACGTTGACATCGCGGGATTCATCGCCCCTCAGTGAGCAGGCCGGCGTGCCCACTGTCGCGCCCGGGGCCGAGGTGCTCGCCGGTGTCACTGAGATTCCCGCGCGCGTTCGCTGGCACGACTATCGCCGTGATGCCTTCGGCAGGTCATGGACCGACGACACGTCCGCGCCGGGCGGCTACAACGGCTGTGACACCCGAAATGACATCCTCAACCGGGACCTAGTTGACAAAACCTATGTGTCGATTAAGCGTTGTCCCAACGCCGTTGGCACCGGGACCCTGATCGATCCTTACACCAGCGAGGTGGTGCCGTTTACCCGCGGCCACAAGGTCGGAGCCGCCGTGCAGATCGACCACATCGTCCCGTTGGCGTTGGCATGGGACCTCGGCGCGCGGGACTGGAGCCAGGAGAAGCGGATTCGCTTCGCCAACGATCCCGCCAATCTGTTGGCCGTCGACGGCCCGACCAATCAGGACAAGAGTGACCAGCAGCCGGCTGACTGGATGCCGCCCAACACTGCGTTCCACTGCCAGTACGCGATGCAGTTCATCGCGGTGTTGCGCGGCTACGCGCTGCCCGTCGATGCGCCGTCGGCGGTGGTGCTGCGTGAGGCTGCAGAGAGCTGTCCAACCGGGTGACCTGATGTGTCGGTGGGCTGGGGCATAATCGAATGTATGTTCGAACTATCTCAGGCGGAGGTATCTCAGACCGAAGGGTCTCAGACGGTGGGGTCTCAGACGGTGGGGTCTCAGACGGTGGGGTCTCAGATGGTGGCACGTTCGACCGTGGACCTGATCCGGTCTTCTTGGCGGGCTAAGAACCAGGCCGATGCGCAGATGCTGGTCGGTATCGGCGATCTGTTCCGATGGCGGCTACGCGAGACCGGTGAGTGCGCTTCGTGGTCGGCGGACACCACCGAT
>JAHZKD010000510.1 GCA_022600605.1 Actinomycetes bacterium | reverse complement strand
GGTGCCACCGTGACCGCGGGAAACTCCAGTGGCCAGAACGACGCCGCGTCGATGTGCCTGGTTACCACTCCGGAGAAGGCCGCTGAACTCGGACTTGCGCCGCTGGTGAAACTGGTGTCCTGGGGGGTGGCAGGAGTCGCCCCGGACATCATGGGCATCGGCCCGGTGCCCGCTACCGCTGTCGCCCTGAGCAAGGCTGGACTCAAGGTCGACGACATGGACCTCATCGAGCTCAACGAGGCGTTCGCCGCCCAGGCCTTGGCATGTATGCGCGAATGGGATTTCAGCACAGCAGATTTGGAACGCACCAATGTGCACGGCTCGGGGATCTCGCTCGGTCACCCGGTCGGAGCGACCGGGGGCCGGATGCTCGCAACACTGGCGCGCGAACTTGATCGCCGCGGTGCCCGCTACGGCCTGGAGACGATGTGCATCGGCGGCGGACAGGGCCTTGCGGCCGTCTTCGAAAGGGTAAGCGCGTGACCAAACTGGCGCAGACGTTGGGGCTCAGCGATTTTCAGTCCGAGATCGTCTCCACCGTAAGGCAATTCGTTGACAAAGAGGTGATCCCGAGCGCCAAAGAGCTTGAGCACGCTGACACCTACCCACAGGCGATCGTGGACGCGATGCGCGAGATGGGTTTGTTCGGGCTGATGATCCCGCAGGAATACGGCGGGCTGGGGGAGTCGCTGCTCACTTATGCACTCTGCGTCGAAGAGTTGGCTCGCGGCTGGATGAGCGTGTCCGGCGTCATCAACACCCACTTCATCGTCGCCTACATGATCCGCCAGCACGGCACCGACGAGCAGAAGCGTTACTACCTGCCGAAGATGGCGACCGGTGAGACCCGCGGCGCCTTCTCGATGTCAGAGCCCGAGCTCGGTTCCGACGTGGCTGCGATCCGCACCCGGGCCAAGGACAATGGTGACGGTACCTACAGCATCGATGGCCAGAAGATGTGGCTGACTAACGGGGGTAGTTCGACGCTGGTCGCAACCCTCGTGCGAACCGACGAAGGTGCTGATAAGCCCCACCGCAATCTGACCGCGTTCCTGGTCGAGAAGCCAACCGGATTCGGTGAGGTCGTGCCCGGACTAACGATCCCCGGCAAGCTCGACAAGCTCGGGTACAAGGGTATCGACACCACCGAACTGATCTTTGATGGCTACCGCGCGAAGGCGGCCCACATCCTCGGTGAGGCCCCGGGGCAGGGGTTCTTCCAGATGATGGACGGCGTGGAGGTCGGCCGCGTCAATGTGTCCGCCCGAGCCTGCGGCGTCGGCATCAGGGCATTCGAGCTGGCCGTCCGGTATGCCCAGCAGCGCAGCACGTTTGGCAAACCCATTGCCGAGCACCAGGCCATCGCATTCCAATTGGCCGAGATGGCGACCAAAGTTGAGGCCGCACACTTGATGATGGTTAACGCAGCGCGGCTGAAGGATTCCGGGGACCGCAACGACGTGGCCGCCGGTATGGCGAAGTACTTTGCCAGTGAGGTCTGCGCCGAAGTGACCCAGCAGAGTTTCCGGATTCACGGCGGGTACGGGTACTCGAAAGAGTACGAGATCGAGCGGCTGATGCGGGATGCCCCGTTCCTGCTGATCGGCGAGGGCACTAGCGAAATCCAGAAAAATATCATCAGCAAGCGATTGCTGTCGGACTACCGGGTTTGATGTGGGCGTCTCCGATTTCGCGGCTAGGCCGCAATTGGCTGAGGACGTGGCGAGGATTGTTCGTCGGCGGATCTTCGACGGAACCTACGCCGCCGGAACGTATGTGCGGCTCGACCACCTGGCCGCCGGGTTAGGCATCAGCGTCACCCCGGTTCGGGAGGCTCTGGTCGAGCTCAAGGCCGAAGGACTGCTTGAGCAGCAACCACGACGCGGTTTCGTGGTGCGGCCGGTCACCGTTCGCGACATCGCCGACGTCTCAGATGTGCAGGCCTATCTCGGCGGTGAGCTCGCGGCCAGGGCCGCGGCCGGCATCACCGATGTTCAGCTCGACGAGCTGGCAAGTATCCAAAGCGATCTGGAGGCCGCCTACGCCGCCGATGACGGCGAACGGGCTGTGCGGCTGAACCACGAGTTCCATCGGGCGATCAACGTCGCAGCCGACTCACCCAAGCTGGCGCAACTGATGTCGCAGGTTACTCGGTATGCACCGGAGTCGGTGTTCCCGACGATCGCCGGCTGGCCCGACGAGTCCAACCGACATCACCGTCGATTGCTCGAAGCGCTGGCGCGACGCGACCAGGCACTCGCGCGAACCGCGATGTCCCAACATCTGGTCGCGGGCGCAGCACCACTGATCGAACATCTGACCAGCCGCGGTGTGTTGGAATGACCCACTTCCGTTCCACCGTCCTTGCACTCGATACGGTGGGTTCTGATTAGCGGGCGTTCCAACGTGATGCGGCGATAGTACGCGAAAGAATAAGGGCGACAAGTGAAAGGGATACAGTGTCAGAGGAAATTCTTGTAGAACACCACGATCGGGTGCTCGTCATCACCATCAATCGGCCCGAGGTGCGCAACGCGTTCAACCTCGCGGTAGCCAGAGGGCTCGCCGACGCGATGGACGAACTCGACGACACCGCCGGATTGTCAGCGGCGATTGTGACCGGTGCCGGCGGTAACTTCTGCGCAGGAATGGACCTGAAGGCCTTCATGGCGGGCGAGGTGCCCGCCATCCCGGGCCGTGGGATCGGTTTCACCGAGCGTCCGCCGCGCAAGCCCGTCATCGCAGCCGTTGAGGGGTATGCGCTGGCAGGCGGCACCGAGATCGTACTGGCCACCGACATGGTGGTGGCAGCCAAGAATGCGAAGTTCGGTATCCCTGAGGTCAAGCGCGGACTCGTCGCCGCAGGGGGCGGGCTGTTGCGGCTCCCACACCGAATTCCTTACCAG
>JAHZKD010000509.1 GCA_022600605.1 Actinomycetes bacterium | reverse complement strand
CACCGGCGTCAGCGATCGAAAAGGGACGAACGCCAAGCACATCGAGCTCACACTGGAGCGGCTCAAGCGCCGCGCCGAAGGCGGCTAGCCGCTTGGCAGCCCGTTTTCTGATCCGCGTCAACGCTGAGCATTTACGCTGATGGCATGGCGAGCACGCAGAGCAGTGCGCCGGGGGACACTCCCTGGACCGGTTGGTCGCCGTGGCGCAGCAGCCTGATCTTCGGCGCGGCGGCTTTGTTCGTCTTCTTCCAGATGGTGTTGCAAACGTTCCCGAGTGTCATGCGGGAAGGTTTGGTCGTTGATCTCTCGCTGAACGAAGCGGGCTTCGGCGGCCTGTCTTCCAGCTTCTACTACCCCTACATCCTTCTGCAGATCCCGGCAGGAATCCTGGTGTCGCGCTTCGGCGCACGGTCGGTGCTCATCGGCGGAGCGCTCCTCTGCACGGTTGCGTCGTTTCTATTCGCGATGTCGCATACTGCGAATGCTGCCGAATTGACCCGCATCCTCATGGGCTTTGGCGCTGCGCCGACAGTGGTGTGCGCGATGGCGCTCGCCGCGCAATGGTTCCCCAGACGCCTTTTCCCCATTTTGGCGGCGCTGACCGAGGTGTTCGGCATGGTCGGCGCGGCGCTGGGCCAGGAGACGCTGGGCTTCATCGTCGAGCACGCAGGGTGGCGCGTCGCGATGATCTCCTGCGGGGTGTTCTCGGCGGTCCTTCTTTTTCTCATCGTCGCGTTCGTCAGGAACCGAACAGTCTCCGGAAGCGGTCCTGAGGATTGGCCCCGACCCGGAGCGATAGCTCGGCTGCTGATTTCATTGCCGATACTCTCCCCCGCCATGGCGGGGGGTTTGGTGGCGTCGGCCGGGGTGGCGTTTGCGTGGCTGTGGGGCGTCTCCTTCTTCCAGACCTATCACCACCTCAGCCTGTCGGCGGCTTCGGTGATCGCGTCCTTCTACTTCTGGGGGTGCCTGCCCGGCATGCTCGGTTCCGCCTGGCTGTGCTCCAGATACCGCATACCTGCACCGCTGCTTGCCCTGGGGGCCGCCGGGACGGCCGCAATGATGGGGCTCATCCTGTTCGTCGTCCATGGCCACGTGGTTCTGTCCGCGGCGATGTTCGTTCTGGGAGTCTTCAATTCGTTTTACGCCTTGTCTTTCACCATGGTGAAGGATGAGACGCCGGCCCACCTTTCCGGTGTGGCAATGGGCCTGACCAACATGCTGATTGTGGGCATCGGCGGATTGATCTTCCAACCGCTGATCGGGGTGCTCGCGCATGCGCGCGGACAGGAAGTGCCCGACGCCGCCACACTGAGCGTGACAATCATCGCTCCATTGCTGGCGCTGGGAATCCTGGCAGTCACCGGCCTTCATCAAGCAAGGAAGCGGAGACAACCACCAGGGGCGCCCGAGCTTTCGCGCGCACCTGCCGTCAGGCCCGAAGATATGCCTTAGCCCATACACGCCAGAACGGGTTGCACCAGTGCGGTCACCCGCGTAGCAGTCACCCGCCTAGCAGTCACCCGCGTTGCCCGAACTCGGCCATCCACTTGGCCGCGACATCGGGCAGCGTGCCGAGTTCTTCGGCCTTCTTGCACCACTTCACGGTTGCCGCCACGAACCGCAGCGGGTTGTAGACGTCCTCCTGCCGACACCACTTCCCGTCACCGGCGTAGGTGATTATTGAGATGTTGGTGGCGCTGATGATCGTGCCGTCGCCGGGATCGCGCATCGGGTTGTCGAGTTCACATAAGACGCGCGCGGTCGCCTCGTCATAGACCCGCCAACGCGATGGGAATGCCGTCATGTGGCTACCCGGGAAAGTCTCCATCGTCTTCCAGATCCAGGGCCGCACCTCCTCGCGGCCGTGCATCGTGCCGGCCACGTGCTCGATGTAGGTGACATCGTCGGTGTACTGCTCAACCCACGGATCCCAATCACGCGTCTGCGCCGCGCGATCAACGGTTTTCTCGAACTCGGCGAACGCCACGGCAAGCTCGTCCCGGGTGAAAGCATTGGCAGTCACGTCTGAAACTAGAACACGTTCTACCCATGAATGTCGAGGGCACGCCCGAGACGACCCGCACACCTCCGAGCCTCGGACTCATCCGCCGGAGGGTGACCCGGAAGGTAAGCAGTGGTGGGGCTCACAATCGCCGCACGCTGGACAATCGAATCACACTGCTAGCTAATCGCTTGCCACAGCTAGCGCACGTTCGTACGGTGGTGGCGTCCGGGCTGATACCCGCCGAGACCGATTGTGGCTGGGGGGACGTATTTCTCAAATTGAAAGTTTCTCAAATTGAAAGGATTCACCAAATGGCCAAGAACACCGCGATCACCGTCGATGATCTGAAGGTTCCCCTTCTCGCTGCTGTCGGCGTCGCCGATCTGACCCTGGAGCAGGTCAGCGAGACCGTCAGCGCAGTGCGTGAGCGCGCCGAGGAGGCTCGTAGTGACGCCCGCAGCAGGGTCGATGAGACCCGTGAGCGGTTGCTCAAGCTGCAGAAGGATCTTCCGGAGCGCCGTGAGGAGCTACGTGCCCGGCTGACCACTGAGGAACTGCGCCGCTACCGCGGATCCGCCACTGAGCAGTACAAGACCCTGGTGGAGCGCGGCGAGTCGGTGCTCAAGAAACGCCGTGGCCAGACCAAGAAGGCGGCGCCGGCCAAGAAGGCTGTCAGTAGCACGAAGGCGGCCGCACCCCGTAAGACTGCCGCCACGAAGGCGCCGGCCAAGAAGGTCGCCGCCACCGTCCAGCAGTAAGCGAAATCGACGACCGAGGCGGGACGGTACCCGTATCAGGCTTACGCCTGGATACAGCTTTTGTGGGTACCGTCCCGCTTTGGCGTGCGAATGCACGTCTGCACGAAGAGGCCGCTAAAGGGTCGGGCACCGATACTCTTTGGACACCGCCGTGCGCTCCTCGCATCAGAGGAACCCGGCCTATCGAGCAACCTACGTCCGAAAGCAACCTACGTCCGAACCTGCTGGCACAGCTGGAGGCCCCGTGAACGCCATATCCAAGACCGCCTTCTTCTGCTGCGGCATCCGCGCCGAGGACGCGAAGTCGCCGGGTTCGATTTGTGCCGACATCTATGCAGACGATTTCATGACCGACGAAGGAAGATCCATTTCGGCGCGGTTCGCCGGCAATCCTCGCCGCAATGCCAGCAACGTGGTGCGATCGCGAATATTTCAGGACCGGATCAGCAAGTACCTGAAGCAGAACAAGGAATTGCAGGTCGTCAATATCGGTGCCGGCTTCGACAGCCGCGCCTACCGACTGGCCGGCGGGCGATGGTCGGAGTTCGACGAGCCTGCGATCATCGAACACAAGAACACCCGAGTGCCGGCCGATACCTGCCCGAACCCTTTGCAACGCATCGCGGTTGACTTCGGAGCCGGCGAGCTCCCGGTCGCGCTACGCCAGTGCGACCCCGAAGCTGAAACCCTGGTGGTCATCGAAGGCGTGTTCATGTATCTCGACCGAACGCAGGTGCGCGAACTGCTCGACACGCTGGCCAGTAGTTTTCCCAACCACACGTTGATCTGCGACTTGATGGACAAGACCTTCTTCGACAGACACCTGGGCAAGATGTACGACCAAATCCTCGCCCTTGGCAGTGAGTTCAAGTTGCTCGAAAGCAATCCTGAGCAACTCTTTCTCGACCACGGCTACACGCAACAAGATGAGCCGATCTCCATCGTTGGCCGAGCCCGAGACTTCAACGCCATCTGGGTGCCGGGCCTACTGCTGAATACCGCGTTGAAGAGCCTCCGCGACGGATACCGGGCACACACTTTCCACAGGTCGCAATAGTCGTCGCAATAGCCTGAGTCTGCTGATACCGGCTGCCTGCCCAGAATGTGTCCGATGGGTACCCGCGAGCAGTAGCTGAGTGCATGATTTCACCATCGACCTCGACGGCCTCGCTGCATAGGGGTATGCAGGGTAGTAGAGCCGATTCGCTAGGTCGGCCGGAGAGGAACAAGCGTGAGCGACTACAAGCGGGCAATTCTGGCCGGCGGCTGCTTCTGGGGAATGCAGGACCTGATCCGCAAGCAGCCTGGTGTGATTTCCACCCGAGTCGGATACACGGGCGGACGCAACAGCCACCCGACCTACCGCAATCACCCAGGACACGCGGAGGCAATTGAGATCGTCTATGACCCGGCGCAGACCAGCTTCCGAAACTTGCTGGAGTTCTTCTTTCAGATCCATGATCCGACCACCAAGGACCGCCAGGGCAACGACGTGGGATCGAGCTACCGCTCGGAGATCTTCTACGTCGGAGACGAGCAGCACGATATCGCGTTGGACACCATCGCGGACGTCGACGCCTCCGGGCTGTGGCCAGGCAAGGTTGTCACCGCCGTCAGCCCGGCCGAAGAGTTCTGGGATGCCGAGGCCGAGCATCAGGATTACCTGGAGCGCTATCCAGGCGGCTATACCTGCCACTTCCCGCGTCCGGGCTGGAAACTGCCCAGGCGCGCGGAAGTCTGATTCACTCGAAGCGGCCTAACTTCCAGGGCGGCGATACACCACTACTCGACCGCCGTCCTTCGGAGTGTAGGCCACTCCCCGGGAGTGTGCCTTTTCCCCGGGTGCGGTGGTTGTTTCGATCACGAAGTGCCGCAACACTGTTCGCAGAACCACATCCATCTCGACGTTGGCAAATGCAGAGCCGACGCAGCGCCGGGTACCGCCGCCGAACGGGATGTGAGCGAAGGTATTCGGCCTACTGTCGATGAAGCGCTGGGGGTCGAACTTGTCGGGGTCGGGGAACTCCTGCGTCCGGTGGTGCACCCGCGAGATCCCGACGACAATCGAAAACCCCTGTGGGATAACCCATTCTCCGAGCTCGAAGGTGGGGGCGTAGACATGCCTGCCGGCGAAGTCGATCACGGTGCGCGACCGCTGGATCTCCAGGATGGTGGCCTGCCGGTAGGCGTTTTGGTCGGTTTCGGCCTCCGCTACCAGCTTGGCCAGCACCTCGGGATGGCGGCTGATGCGCTCAAACGCCCAGCCGAGGGTGGCGCCGGTAGTTTCGTGACCGGCGGCCAGCAACGTGAGCAGTTCGTCGCCGATATCCTTTCGCGACATGGGCGAGCCGTCCTCGTAGGTGCTGCGCAACAGTAGCGCGAGAACATCGTCGCGGTCCTCCAGGTTCGGATCGGCCTGCACTGCGTCGATGAGCCGACCGATGACCTCGTCGTATCGGCGCCGATAGGCCGCCAACCGTCCCCAGGGACTGAACCGTCCATACGTGCGCGAGGGGGTCGGCAGCACGGCCAACCGCGAGCCGAGGGTGACCCACGGCGGGATGATCTGCCGCAACTCGTCCAGATGGGCGCCGTCGGCGCCGAACACCGCCCGCAAGATGGAGTTCAACGTGATGCGCATCATCGGCCCAAGGGTCTCGAAGCTCCGACCCTCGGGCCAGTCCGCGACCTCACGCAGGGTCTCCTCTTCGAAAATCGTTTCGTAGTTCTTGATGCTCTTTCCATGAAACGGCGGGCTGAGCAGCTTGCGTCGGCGGCGATGGTCTTTGCCGTCGAGGGCGAACACCGATCCCGAGCCCAGTACCCGCGAGAGGTTGGGCTGGATGTTGCCGACGTCATCGGTGCTGGCCGTGAACAACTGTTTGGCCAGCGCTGGATTGGTGACAATCACCGTTCTCCCGTAGATGGGCAACGTGAGCGTGAAGGCGTCCCCGTAGGCGCGAGCGATCCGGGCGACGGTCCACTTCCGCCATACCGCGAAACCCAGGCCCTGCAGGAACGCCGGGATACGCGGAGCAGGCGGCAGTCGCACCGGCAGCGGCGGCGCGACCGCTTGCGTCGAGGTGGCCGGCGCAGACGAACGCGGCGTGAGGATCGTTGCTTCGCTCATCGGGCTCTCCCGTTCAATCGATGGTACTACTGTGTACCGCGACTATATTCGGTACGGTACCGCTTAGTACCAGGACTGCGCAAGGGTGCACTGAGAAGGGAATGAGGAAGTTCTGACATGACGGCGTCGGCGCTCGCACCTGTGGCAGAGCGCCTGCTCGACGGCTTGTCCTCCTCGATCGGTGAACGCGGTTACCGGGAAACCACCGTCGCCGACATCGTGCGCCACGCCCGTACATCCAAGCGCACGTTTTATGAACAATTTGCCGGCAAGGAAGAGTGCCTGCTCGAGCTGCTTCGCCGGAACAACGCCGACCTGATCGCCGCAATTCAAGCGGCAGTCGACGGCGAGGCTGATTGGCAACTACAGATACGTCAAGCTGTTGGAGCCTACGTCCATCACATCGAAGCGCGCCCTGCGATCACGCTGAGCTGGATCCGCGAAGCTCCCGCGCTGGGTGCGGTGGCACGTCCGCTGCATCGACTGGCTATGGATCACCTCACCGACATGCTGGTCACCCTCACCCAGAGTCCCGGATTCCGCCGAGCGGAGCTGGCGCCGATCACCCCTCCGATGGCACTGATCCTGCTCGGCGGATTGCGCGAACTCACCGCGCTCCTCGTCGAGGACGGGGGCGACGTTCGCGCCATCGTGGAACCAGCCCTCGCCGCTGCGACGGCTATCCTCGGCCCGCGGTAGCGGTCAGCCCAGCATCAGACGCGCCGCCTTCTCCAACATCTGGGCAATCTCCTGGTATGACGCGTAGCCCATGCCCGCGCGTACCAAGGCACCTGAGTAGAGCATCTCGAGTGCGTCGACAACATCGGGATCGGTGTCGGGGCCCAGCGCTGCGGCGAGCCGATCGCGGATATCGCGCCTGATACGCAGCCGAAGCACCTCGACGTCGGGATCCCTGCCGAGTAGCGCGCTGGTCACCGCGCCGGCGAACTCCGGATCATCAGCAACCAGACATGAGATGTGGCTGAGTACCTCGATGACCTTCACAGCTGGATCACTGGTCTCATGGGTAGCACCGGGTGAACCTGCAAGCCGGCGCCAGAACACCTCAGCGACCAGATGTTCTTTGGATGAGAAGTACGTGTAAGCGGTGGCGGCACCTACGCCCGCCTCGGCGGCCACTCGCCGCACTGTCAGCCCAGCGAAGCCTTCGCGACTGAGCAGTTCCACCGCGGCCCGGCCCAACCGGTCCACCGTGTCAGCTTGTCGGGCGGTCAGTCGGCGGCGAGTCGACTCCAGGGCCGTATCGGACACATGTCCGGACGCTACTACAACCCACTAAGGCCGACAACGGTAAATTGGGCCGCGATGAACCCCGTCGACCCTGCGCTGCCAGCGGCAACCTCCGCTCTATTCGAACTCGCCGCCGAAGTCACCGGATTCATGCCCGCTGACGAGGGCCACACTCTCTACACCACCGCCCTGGCCTATCTCGGAGGTGGAATCGGCGTCGAGATCGGCACGTACTGCGGCAAGTCCACCCTGTTCCTCGGCGCTGCCGCCAGGCAGACCGGTGGACTGGTCTACACCGTTGACCACCACCACGGGTCGGAGGAGCACCAGGCCGGCTGGGAGTACCACGACACGACCATGGTCGATTCAGTGACCGGCATGTTCGACACCCTGCCAACATTGAGGCACACGCTCGACGCCGCCGGACTCGATGAGCACGTTGTGGCCATCATCGGGCGGTCACCCGTGGTAGCTCGAGGCTGGCGAACACCGTTGCGGCTCTTGTTCATCGACGGCGGACACACAGAGGAGGCTGCCAACCACGACTTCGACGGCTGGGCTCCTTGGGTCGGCGTCGGTGGCGCGCTGGTAATCCACGACGTCTTTCCCGATCCGGCAGACGGCGGCCAAGCGCCGTTTCACATCTACCGCCGCGCCCTGGATACCGGTGATTTCCGCGAGGTCCGGGCGACCGGTTCGATGCGGGTGCTTGAGCGGGTATCCGGGCAGCCGGGCGAACTCGGTGGGTCTAGCGCTCGCTGACCACGCACTCGCAGTCGTATTCGCCTTCAAGGCCTCTCGGCAGATCCGCTCCGCGGAAGATGCCGCTCCCCGGCGTGGTCGACGAAAGGGCGTCGGCCGCGAGAATGACCGCCGCGCCCGTCCAGGTGGTGCGCTCCACCGGCCAGCGCTTACCGTCGGAGTACACCAGTCCGGTCCAGTAGGAACCATCGTCCTCCCGAAGATGCTGCATCGCCGCGAACTGTTCATGTGCCCGCGCCACATCACCGATCGCCTCCAACGCCATGACGAGCTCGCATGTTTCGGCACCGGTGACCCAAGGCCGGTCATCAACGCAGCGAATGCCAAGACCGGGCACGACGAAGTCGTTCCAGCGCTCGTCTATCCGGGCGCGTGCACTCCACCCGCGCAACGCCCCCCCGAGCACCGGGTAATACCACTCCATCGACCACCTGTCCTTGGCGGCGAAAGCCTCCCGATGATGGGCGATCGTATGCCCCAGCCGGCCGACTGCGACCTCCCATTCGGGCTGCGGAGCGCCGATGTAGTCAGCCAGCGCCAAAGCGCAGCGAATGCTGTGGTGGATGCTCGCACAACCCGTCAGTAGCGCTTCCGAAGCGATGCCGGAAGGACTTCTGGCCCAGGCGATTTCACCAGTGCCGAACTGGAGCTCCAGAACGAAGTTGATGGCCTTGGCCACTACCGGCCACATGCGCTCGGCGAATCGCCGATCGTCGGTGATGAGAACATGGTGCCAGACCCCGGTGGCTATGTAGGCGCAGAAGTTGCTGTCGCTGTTGGGATCTTCGACGATGCCGTCGCGCAGCTGGATCGGCCAGGTACCATCTTTGCGTTGCATTCTGCGCGACCACTCGAAGGCGGCGCGGGCCGGTGTGAACAACCCCGCCGCGGTCAACGCCATCGCGTTTTCGATGTGGTCCCACGGGTCTGTGTGGCCACCCACCGACCATGGGATAGCTCCCGTGGATTCCTGGGTCGCCGCGATCGATTCTGCCGTCTGCCTGCACTGTGCCGAGGTTAAGACCCCAGGCAAGCAGGGGATATCAAACATCGACCGCGCCCGGCTTGCGGAAGTAGAGCGCGATACTCTTTCCGATAAGCGGGTTCAGGGCCGACTCGGCGGTCCGGGTGATCCAGGGTTGGCTCATCATGTCCCACACCAACATTTTGTGGTAAACAGAAACTGCCGGGTGCGTGGTCTTTTCTGTGCCCACAAGACATTTGAGCCACCAATACGGAGCGTGCAGCGCATGCGCATGGTGGGTGTGCGTCAACCGAAGGCCATGGGCGATGAACTTGTCGCGCAGCGCGTCTGCACGATAGATACGAATATGCCCGCCCTCATTGGCATGGTACTCATCCGACAGCGCCCAGCAGATGCGCTCCGGTAGCCAACGTGGCACCGTAAT
>JAHZKD010000508.1 GCA_022600605.1 Actinomycetes bacterium | reverse complement strand
TGAACTCAGACGCCGAAAGGATCTGCTGGCACACCGCGACCGTCTGGCCGACGCACTCAGGCACAGTCGCTGTGGCTGGACCCGCCCCCACCACAACGGTGATCTCGTTGGTGATCGCCGAGGTCTGGTTAGCCGGCGGCAGGGTGGAGATCACGCGGTCCTTATGCTCGGGCAGAGACTCCGAGGTGGTCTGCCGGAAGCGGCTGAAGCCCGCGCTGGTGAGCTTTCGCACCGCTTCGCCATAGGTGAGGTTGGATACGTCGGGAACCTCGCGCTGCTCGGGCCCAGTCGAGACGTTCACCGTGATCTCGCCACCCGCTTTCGCCGAGCTGTCGGCGGCCGGATCTGTGCTGATGACGTAATCGGGCGGAACCTTAGAGTCCGGGTTTCGCTGCACGGTGGTCTTGAACCCCAGATTTTGCAGTGCGGCAATGGCGTCGTCGGAAACCTGACCCTTGACGTTGGGCACTGCGACGTCGCGAGTAGTGCCACCGAACGTACCGATGGCGATGGTGACCACCACGGTGAGCACCGCCAGGATCGCCATGGCCGCCAACGATCGGGCCGCCCAACCGCGACGCCGGCGGTCTTCGTAACCCGGCTGGTAAGAGCCCACGGGAGAAATGCGCTCGGTGCGGTCGTGCGACCGGGCAGCCGAAAGCATCGACGTTCGCTCGGCGTCGGTAAGGATCTTCGGAGCGTCCGGCGTCTCGCCGCTGTGTACCTTCACCAGATCCGTACGCATCTCGGCGGCCGTCTGGTAGCGGTTCTCGGGATTCTTGGCCAGCGCCTTGAGCACGACTGCGTCGAGCTCGGGGGAGATGCCGCCGTGTCTACCCGACGGCGGGACAGGGTCCTCACGGACGTGCTGATAGGCCACGGCAACGGGGGAGTCACCGACGAAAGGCGGCTCACCGGTAAGGATCTCGTAGAGCACACAACCCAACGAGTAAACATCGGAGCGGGCATCGACCTTTACGCCGCGGGCCTGCTCAGGTGACAGGTACTGTGCCGTACCGATCACTGCGGCAGTCTGCGTGACCGGATTGCCGGCGTCGGCCAGTGCGCGGGCGATGCCGAAGTCCATCACCTTCACCGCGCCGGTCTTGCTGATCATGATGTTGGCGGGCTTGACGTCGCGGTGGATGATGCCGTGCTGATGGCTGAAGTTGAGGGCCTGACAGGCATCGGCAATGACCTCGATGGCCCGCTGAGGGGGCATCGGTCCTTCAGCGTGGACGATGTCACGCAAGGTGACGCCTTCGACGTACTCCATCACGATGTAGGGGAGCGGTCCGGTCGTCGTCTCCGCCTCGCCGGTGTCGTACACCGCGACGATCGCGGGGTGGTTCAGGGCGGCCGCGTTCTGCGCTTCCCGACGGAATCGTAGGTAGAAACTCGGGTCGCGGGCCAAATCGGCACGCAGTACCTTGATCGCCACGTCGCGGTGCAACCGCAAGTCACGGGCCAGGTGGACTTCCGACATTCCGCCGAAGCCAAGGATCTCACCGACTTCGTATCGGTCGGAAAGGTGCTGGGGGGTGGTCATGGCACCGTCTGTTCTGAGGCCGGGGGGTCCAACGCCACCATAGAATGCGAGGCATTGTCGAGGAGCGGGGATACCCGATGTCGGTCCAATTCATCGGCACTTGTTGGGGGCGCGGCGGCAGGAGTGTCCGGCGCGGCGGGGATTGACGTCTGGGGTGGCGCCGTTTCGGTGATAGTGGGTGGTGCGGGCGCGCGATCTCTGCGGTCCTGTGCGCTGAGCACAATCAGGATCGCGATGATAATGGCCAGCGCCCCGAGCACCCCGGCGGCCCACAACAATGCGCGCTGACCCGACGAAAAACTGCTGCGCGCCGGCGGTGGGCGGTGGTGGCTTCCGGTGGTGCGGGTGCGCGCTGCGATTGCCGGGGCGCGCGGGGCGACCTCGGCGGCATGGGCTGCGACCGAGGCCGGCACCGCGGTGGGTGATGCGCGCCGGTCCGCCGCTGCTGGGGTGAGCCTGGGGGGCCGGCGCCCGGCCCGGACCGCAGCGACGGCATCGGCGAAGGCTCCGCCGGCCTGGTAGCGCATGCTGGGGTTTTTGACGAGGGTGACTTCGATCAGTTCCCGGACGTTGGGCGGCAGGTCGGCGGGCAGCGGGGGAGGGTTCTCCTTGATGTGCTTCATCGCCACGGTGAGCGCACCGTCGCCGGTGAACGGCCGCCTGCCCGACACCGATTCGTAGCCGACCACGCCGAGGGAGTACACATCGCTGGCGGCGGTTGCGTCATGGCCCAGGGCCTGCTCGGGCGCGATGTACTGCGCGGTGCCCATCACCATGCCAGTCTGGGTGACGGGCGCGGCGTCGACGGCTTTGGCGATGCCGAAGTCGGTCAGCTTCACCTGGCCGGTGGGGGTGATCAGGATGTTGCCTGGTTTGACGTCGCGGTGCACCAGCCCTGCGGTGTGGGCAACTTGCAGCGCTCGGCCGGTCTGCTCGAGCATGTCCAGCGCGTGCCGCAACGAGAGCCGCCCGGTCCGCTTGATCACCGAGTTCAGCGGCTCACCATTGACCAGTTCCATCACCAGGTAGGCGGTGCGGCCCTCGCCGTCCATGTCGGTCTCGCCGTAGTCGTACACCCCGGCGATACCCGGGTGGTTCAGCATTGCCACCGTGCGCGCCTCGGCGCGGAAGCGCTCGACGAACTCGCCGTCGGTGGAGTACTCGGCCTTGAGTATCTTGACCGCGACGCGTCTTCCCAACCGGGAGTCCAGGCCTTCCCAGACCTGGCCCATACCGCCGGTGGCGATCAGTCGTTGCAGCCGGTAGCGGCCAGACAGGGTCACTCCGACGCGGGGGCTCATGGCTCGCCTCCCACTCGTTCCCTGCCTTTCGGGCGTGAGCCCACCGGTCCGCGCTCGTTCCTCGCTGCGATCCTCACTCGGGGTCGCCTTCGCGGGCTCATGAGGCCCCCCGCAATGCTGCTGCGATGGTTGCGCGTCCGATGGGAGCTGCCACTGCGCCGCCGGTCGCCGAAAGCCGGTTCCCGCCGTTTTCGACCAGCACCGCGACCGCAACCTTGGGGGCCTGCGCGGGTGCGAACGCGATGTACCAGGCATGCGGCGGGGTGTTGCGGGGGTCTGTGCCGTGCTCTGCGGTGCCGGTCTTGGATGCGATCTGCACGCCGGCGAGGGCTCCCTCCTGCTGAGTCACCTGCTCGGCGGCGACCATCAATTCCTTGAGTGTATCGGCGACCTGCGCCGGGACCGCTCGACGCACTGTGCTCGGAGCGGTCGTCGCGATGTTGACGAGGTCGGGCCCAATCAGGCTTTCGACCAGGTGCGGCTGCATCGTGATCCCTTTGTTCGCGACGGTTGCCGCGATCATCGCGTTCTGCAGCGGCGTGAGCGCTACATCCTTCTGGCCGATGCTCGAGATCCCCAGCGCCGCATCATCAGCGATCGGACCGATGGTGGATTCGGCCACCTGCAACGGAATGGGCGCGGGCACGACGTCGATCCCGAACGCGTGTGCCGTGGAGCGCAGTGCTTCCGCGCCGGTGTGGATACCCAGCTGCACGAAGGCGGTATTGCAGGAATGGGCGAATGCATAGCTCAAGGTGGTGGTCGGGCCATCGCCGCAGGGTTCGCCGCCGAAGTTTTCCAGCATCGCGGTGCTGTTCGGCAAGGTGATCGCTGGCACCGCGGTGAGCTCGGCGTCAGGGGTTTCCCCGGCCTGGAGGGCCGCCGCAGTGGTGAGGACTTTGAACGTCGACCCTGGTGGGTAGGTCTCCGAGATTGCCCGGTTCAGCAGCGGTGAGGCGGGGTTGTCTCGCAGCGCCGCCCACGCCGCCGTCTGCTCAGCGATGTCGTGGGTGGCCAACAGATTCGGGTCATAGGAAGGCGACGACACCATGGCCAGGATCTTTCCGGTGGACGGCTCCAGCGCCACCACCGCGCCATCGCACGGCCCGTCGCAGCCCGACCGCAGTGCAGCCCAAGCCGCCTGCTGCACTGGAGGATTGATCGTGGTGGCGACATTGCCGCCGCGGGGGTCACGGCCAGTGAAGAAATCGGCGAGACGGCGACCGAATAGACGTGAGTCGGATCCGTTGAGAATGGTGTCCTCGGCACGCTCCAGTCCGGTGCTCGAGTAACTCAGCGAGTAGAACCCGGTGACGGCCGCGTAGACCAGGGGATCCGGGTAGACGCGCAGGAAGCGGAACCGGCCCGGCTTCGGCTCCGAGTAGGCCAGCAGCTGTCCGCCCGCCGAGATCTGGCCGCGCTGACGGGAGTACTCGTCGAGTAGGACCCGCTGGTTGCGCGGATCCGAACGGAGGCTGTCGGCGGTGAAGACCTGGGTCAGGGTCGCGTTGGCAAGCAGCAGCACGACCAGGCCCATGATCATGACGGAGATGCGGCGAAGCGAGGTGTTCATACCTTCTCGATCACCTCGGTGCTAGCTGCAGCGATGGGCGCCGGGGGGACCGGCCCGGTCCCGAACGGCCGGCGAGCGGCGTGCGAGATGCGGACCAGGATGGCCAGCAGCACGTAGTTGGCCACCAGAGACGATCCGCCGTAGGACATCCAGGGGGTGGTGAGACCAGTCAGTGGGATCAGGTTGGTGACACCGCCCACCACAATGAACAGCTGGATCGCCAGGGTGGTGGCTAGTCCTGCGGCGAGCAGCTTGCCGAAGCTGTCACGCACGGCGATCGCCGTGCGCAGACCGCGAATGATGACGATGGTGTAGAGCATGAGCACGGCGGCCAGCCCCACCAAACCGAGCTCCTCACCGATCGCCGCCGTGATGAAGTCGGTGGACGCGGCGGGCACGGTACCGGGTTGTCCATTGCCCAGTCCGGTGCCGAAAATGCCGCCGGTGGCGAAGCTGAACAGGGACTGCATCATCTGGTAGCCGGCGCCCTCTGGGTCAGCGAACGGGTCCCACCAGGTCTGGACCCGATTCCGGACGTGGCCGAAAAGAAAGTAGGCCACAACGCTTCCTGCCGCGAACAGGGCCAACCCGATGACCACCCAGCTGAACCGTTCGGTGGCGATGTAAACCATCACCAAAAACGATGCGTAGAGCAGCAGCGAGGTGCCCAGATCCTTCTCGAAGACCATCACGCCGACCGAGGCGATCCATGCGGCAAGCAGCGGAGCCAGGTCGCGGGGCCGGGGTAGGTCCATGCCCAGGACGTGGGTGCCCGCGCTGGTGAACAGGTTGCGCTTGGACACCAGTACGGCGGCGAAGAAGATCAGCAGCAGGATCTTTGAGAACTCCGCGGGTTGAATCGAGAAGCCGGGAAACTGAATCCAGATCTTGGCGCCGTTTTGCTCAGACAGAGAGCTGGGAAGGATCGCCGGGATCGCTAGCAGGATGAGTCCGGTCAGCCCGCACACGTAGCCGTATCGGGACAGCATGCGGTGATCGCGCAGGAAGATCACGACTGCGGAGAATCCGAGGACCCCGGCCAGAGTCCACAGCATCTGTTGATTCGCGGTGCCGCCAAGCCCCTGGGCTGTGGGCTCGCCTTCGGCAAGGTCCAGCCGGTGAATCATCACCAGGCCCAAACCATTCAGCAGCGCCACCAGCGGGAGAAGCAGCGGGTCGGCGTAGGGAGCGAATCGGCGCACCGCCAAATGTGCGCCGATAAAGAGTGCAAGGTAGGCGACGGCGTACTGCGCCAGACCCCAGTGCAGGCCCTGCTCTTGATTGCCCTCGACGAGCAGCAGCGCCACGGTGGTGATCAATGCTGCGAAGCCCAGCAGAAACAGCTCGGTGTTGCGCCGGGTCGGCAATGGAGGCGTCACCGAAACCGGCGCCTGGGGTTGTGTCGTCACGACACTTCCCGGCAGTTCGTTCCCGGCTCAGGTGGTGGGGGCGGGAGCGCGGTCACGGTCTGCGAGGGCGGAGGGGTCGGGGTCGCAGGCGAGGGGGTCGGGTTAGCAGGCGAAGGGGTCGCGGGCGCAGGGGTCGCGGGGGAGCCCGTGGCAGTGCGGGGGATTTGGGGTGCGCTGGCGCGCGGATGGGGGCTTGGTCCTGTGGTTTGGGGCGCTGCGGAGGTGGGCGACGAGGTGGTCGAAGGCGGGGACGGCCGCGGCGTCGCAGCAGCAGGTGTGCGCGGCGCGGTGGATGTCGGGGTGGCCGGTGCACAGACCGGTAGTACCGAGCTGCGGGAGAGTTCTTCGATCTGGCTGATGGCGTCGTCGAGTGTGCCCGAGGGAAGTCCCGCGATCACCTGTTCCCGTGCGGAGGGGCGCATGTCGTTTACGGCGAGGAGCCGACAGTCCAGGCCCCCCGGGGCCTGATCCGCGCTGATGAGCGAGAGTTCGTTGCGGTCGTTCAAACAGCCCACAAGGTAGGCCTCCTGCAGCGAGAATCCAAGAAAGGAGCCCTGGACGCCCCGCATGACTGCGACGGTGCCGTCGTGGCCGCCCACGTAGTAGTAGTTGCGCACAATCGCCCGACCGATGGCCAGGCCCGCCAGCAGCAGCAGGACCAGTACCGCGGCCCCGATGACTATGCGGCGCCGGTACCGGGGTCGCGGCGGAGGCTCTTCGGTCTGTGGCACAACGCGCTTGGCGACGTTGCGCTTGGGATTGAACGCCGATGCCCGCCCGGCCGCAGTATTGGGCGGGGCGCTTTGGTCGTCGTCACCGGACACCGCGCCAGCCAGGATTGGCTGGGTCTGGCCGTAGCCATGGTCGATGACGTCGGCCACCACCACCGTTACGTTGTCGGGTCCGCCGCCTCGCAGGGCTAGCTCGATGAGCCGATCGGCGCTTGTGGCGACGTCGGCGATCTGCATCGCCTCCAGGATGGTGTCGTGGCTGACAGGATCGGACAGGCCGTCGGAGCACAGCAGGTACCGGTCACCGGCGCGGGCCTCGCGCATGGTTAGTGTCGGTTCCACCTCTTGACCGGTCAGCGCACGCATGATCAAAGAACGCTGCGGGTGACTGTGAGCCTCCTCGGCGGTGATCCGACCTTCATCAACCAACGTCTGGACGAAGGTGTCGTCCTTGGTGATCTGGGTGAGCTCGCCGTCGCGCAACATGTAGCCGCGGGAATCGCCGATGTGTACGAGACCGAGTCGGTTACCGGCAAACAGGATCGCCGTCAGCGTGGTGCCCATGCCATCGAGCTCGGGGTCGGCCTCGACGTGCTCGGCAATGGCCGAGTTACCCGCGCGGACTGCGGCGTCGAGCTTACTGAGAAGGTCGCCGCCCGGCTCGTCGTCGTCCAGGTGGGCCAGAGCGGCGATCACCAGCTGGGAGGCCACCTCGCCGGCTGCGTGACCACCCATGCCATCGGCGAGCGCCAGCAGGCGAGCACCGGCATAGACGGAATCCTCGTTGTTGGCGCGGACCAGCCCGCGGTCACTGCGCGCGGCGTATCGAAGAACCAGCGTCATGGGCGCAACTCGATCACCGTTTTGCCGATCCGCACAGGTGTCCCCATAGGAACTCGTACTGCGGTCGTCACCTTTTCCCTGTCGAGGTATGTACCGTTGGTCGATCCTAGGTCCTCGACGTACCAGTCCGTCCCTCGCGGCGAGAGCCTGGCGTGGCGCGTCGAAGCGTAATCGTCGGTCAGCACGAGCGCGGAGTCATCGGCGCGACCGATCAGCACCGGCTGGGTTCCCAGAGGGATGCGGGTGCCGGTTAGTGCGCCCTCGGTGACCACCAGTTGGCGGGGGATGTGTCTGCGGCCACGTTTGGGCAGCAGCGAAGCCGGTAGCGCCAGCCCGCGTCGCACCATCACGGCGCCGGTGGGCGCATAGATGTCTGTACGCAGGATGCGCAGCACCGACCAGATGAAAAGCCACAACAGCAACAGAAAGCCGACGCGGGTCAGCTGCAGAACCAGCCCCTGCATCTGACGTCCTCTCCGTCCCGTCCTTTCGGCACCGCCACCATACTTGGCTAGCGATCGACGCGAGGGTCAAGCAGCTGACCGCTCTCCCCGGTGGGCGTCTTTTCAGTGAACGCGGACGACGATCTCGGAGTGTCCCACCCGGATGACGTCACCGTCAGCCAGCTGCCACTCCTGCACCGGAGCGTTGTTCACTGTTGTGCCATTGGTGGAGTTGAGGTCTGACAGTAGCGCGACCTGCCCGTCCCAGCGGATCTCCAGATGCCTGCGGGACACTCCCGTGTCGGGCAACCGGAATTGGGCCTCTTGCCCGCGACCGATCACGTTGGCGCCTTCGCGGACCTGGTAGGTGCGCCCGCTGCCGTCATCGAGTTGCAGCGTGACCGCTGCACCCGCCGACGGATGGTCGCCTTGGCCGGCCCCGTAGTCCTCGCTGCCGTAACCCTGGTCGGGATAGCCGGCACCGGCCGGAGGCTCGCCGTAGCGTCCGTAATCGGGCTGGGCGTACTCCTGCCGGCCGTAAGGCTGGCCCCCGTAGCCGCCTTGATCGGGGTAACCGCCCTGGTCGGGGTATCCGCCTTGATCGGGATAGCCGCCCTGGTCGGGGTATCCGCCTTGATCGGGGTATCCGCCCTGGTCGGGGTAGCCGGGACGCCCTTGGGGGGCGTAGCCGCCTTCTTCGGGCCGGCCCGGTGGGCGGCCGTAGTCGTGGCCGGGTTGCCCACCGGGAGGCGGGCCGTAGCCGTAGCCGGGTTGCCCACCGGGAGGCGGGCCGTAGCCGTAGCCGGGTTGCCCACCGGGAGGCGGGCCGTAGCCGGGGGGCGGTTGGCGATAGCCCCGGTCGGGATAGCCGCCTTGCGGCGGGCCGTAGCCTGCGGGCGGGCGCTGCTCGTAGGACGAAGGCGGATAGCCCTGTTCGGGGTAGCCGCCACGCGGTGGATAATTGGGCTCACCTTGCTGGGGGTAGCCACCCTGGTCGCCCGGGGGCTGCTGGCGCTCGTCATCGGGATGGGGGTGGCGCTCGTCATCGGGATGCGGATGGCGCTCGTCTGCGGGCCGACCCTGTCCCTGGCCGCCGTAGCTCGGATTGTCGGTCATCGGTGGAACTCCTGGTTCTGCGTTGGACGAAAGCTCTCGAGGTTGGGCGTGTCCGCCTGTGGTGGAGTCGGGGTTGACCGCACCGCGCGCGCGAAACTGTCCGGTGTGCAGGTTGGGCGACTGCTCGAATCTGACAACCACATCACCATACGTTTGCCAACCCTGCTCATGGATGTACCCCTCCAAGTGCTTGGCGAAAGTGTTCGAGGTGATGTCGTCGTCGGCACTCACCTTGCGGTAGTCAGGCTCACTGAGGGTAATGACGAAGGCGTTCGGGGCCAAAATTTGGCCACCCCCGATCTCCTGGGCACCGGTGTCAGCCTCGCGGCGAAGCAGAGTCTCAACTTCCTGCGGCACGATGGATCCGCCGAAGACTCTCGCGAACGCATTGCCGACCGAGTCCTCGAGTTTGCGCTCGAATCGGTCGACTATCCCCATGGTCTGCGATCGTCTCCCTCGGCTTGTATCGGTGGTTCTGCTCACACGGTTATGCGACCCGCATTTCAGCAGGCAGCAGTGCGTATATGCATGGTATCGGGCATTGCGGCCAATGCGGGACCAACAGAACTCTGAGAATCGGATCGCCGCTGGTCAACGCTGTGCGAAAATCGGCCTAGGCGGTGCGGGCGGCCTGCCCGTAGCGTTGGGGCTAGGGATTACGTGCGTGATAGGCTCCCTCGGTCATTCGGGCGAGTGGCGGAATGGCAGACGCGCTGGCTTCAGGTGCCAGTGTCCTTCGGGACGTGGGGGTTCAAGTCCCCCTTCGCCCACCACCACGAGCGGTTCTACTAGCTGAACGCGAAAAGGTCACGAACTCAAAAGAGCTCGTGACCTTTCCCAACTGTTCGGGTACCGGCCCGACGGATATCGCCTCCATATAGCTCGCCGGTTACCCGCGCGAGTGTTCGGCCAC
>JAHZKD010000052.1 GCA_022600605.1 Actinomycetes bacterium | reverse complement strand
CACTTCCGGGTGTTGGGAAAGGTGGGTTACCCAGATCTGTCAGACCGGCTTGAACGGCTGGGGGCCGGTGCCTAACTGTTGTGGCGGATGACGGTTACCCTCGATGGTCTCTAGAACCTCAGGTTGCGCAGGAGGTCGTACACGCCCGCGATCCACAACAGCAACGGGATCACCGCGGCGATTGCGGCGCCGTCGAACAGCTCCAGAATTCTTTTGGTGACCGGGGATACCCGCCCGATGCCGTCCGTAGCCCCGATCAAGATCACCGCGACCAGCGCCAGGGCCGTGTACAGAGCCAGGACCAGCCATGCTTGCTCGGGATACCACAGACATAGTCGCACCATCACGCCAGTCGGAATCGCTAACGCCGCTGCCATCAATGCCCATGCACACCAGCGTTCGGCGTAGAGCCGTGAGCGGAATCCGCACACCACCGTCACCAGGCCGGCAACGATCAGGCTGTGCGTAAAGAAGTGTCCTTGGACCACTACTGCTATCGATCCGGCTGACAGGGTCAACGCCGCTGCCGCCAGGAATCCGATCAGTAGCCGTCTGGCCAGTTGGCTTCGCTCGGTCAAGCGGGCCGCGGAGTCCGGGACCGACGCAATGATTGCCCGCCAGGTCTCTGATTCCTCTGACGTATCCGTTGTCGCAACGGGATCCAACAGCTCATCATTGGATACCGTCTCTCCCGGTGCTGGTATCGGCGGCAACGCGATCCTGGCAACGGCGACCGTGAGTTTGGCTGCGTTGGTCACGATGATCAGTCCAAAGGCGATCGCTCCCGCCGGCACCCAGCTGTCCCAGCCGTACCCGAAGGCTACAGCTGCCAGAGTCACCACTGTCGCGATCACCGCAAGGAACGCCGCAACCTCGGCTCGTCGCTTCGGGCCGCCGCGCGTTGCCAGCACGAACAACAGCAGGAAGGAGCCGGCGCCCGCGATCTGTGGTGCCCCAAGTGTTTCCACCCCGCGTGGCAGCGGCACAGCCAGCGTCACCCCAACTCCTAGTGTCACCAACGACGACACCATCAGACTCTCGGCCATATCGAGGTTGCGGTAGCGGTTCTGTGCCAACAAGCTGCCGCCCAAGAGACCCAGGCCCAGCACGCACAGCGCGAGCGCCCACCACCAGTGGCGTCCGGTCGTCGCCCAGGACAGCACCGCCACCGTGGCGGTTACCGAAGCCGTCAATGGCAGTACTACACCGACAAATCGGTACAGCGCTTGACGATTGAACTCCGGTGTTTCGTCGAGCACGGCGATTGCGTCTATCACGTCCTCGACCAATGGCCGGTAACGTTCGGTGCGGCTGACCGGCACCACAATCAGTAGCGCCCCGTCGACCACGCCAGCGTCGGTCAGGGATCCATCAAGCTTGATTGGTGGTGCACCGGGGCGCGCGAAAGACCAGACACCTTGGGCTTTGAAGTCGAAGCCCGCCAATACGTCTTCCGGTGTGTCCTCAAGAATGTCGGCCAACACCGCCACAGTCTCATCGATGTAGGTCTCGATCGGTGCTGCCGACGGCAGCACGAGATCGGTCATGCGCCGACCAGTCAGGATTGTCACCCGCGTGGTCGACGGCTGAGCGGGTGGGGCGCCCGGGGATGACGGAGAGGAGGTGGTAGCGGTCAACGCCGTTCGAGCCTGTCGAAATCGTCGGAAAGCGCCGCAGCCAACTCGACAATCTTGCGCTGGAAGCCCTTACTCAGCAGCCCTAATTGGATCTCAGTACCCGCCGCGATGTGCCGGTCCCACGGGAGCACGAGCACTCTCCCCGGCGGCACGTGCCTCTCGAACTGCTGCACCAGGTCCTCAACGTCGATGCTCGGTTTACCCGGCACGACATGGTTGATAACCACACACGACCGGCCCAACAGATCCTGATATCCGTGTTGGCGCAGCCAGTCCATGGTGACCGCCGCCTGCCGGGCGCCGTCGATTGAGGCGCTGGCTACGATGACCAGACCTGACACAGTCGACAGAACGCCGCGCGCGGCCGGCCGGAAGAGGCCGGCACCGCAGTCGGCGAGCACGAGGTTGTAATAGCGTGATGCGATCTCGGTCGCACCCCTCCAGTCCTCGTCATTGAATTCGCGCTGAGCCGCGCTGTATTCCTCGGACGACAGCACCTCGAGGTTCGAGTTGTTCATGCTCGTGTATGCGCGAATATCGTTGTAGCGGTGCAGCTCTTGGTCGGTCAGTAGATCCGAAATCGTGGCTGCCGACTGCCGGCCGACTCGGTCGGCGAGGTTGCCGCAATCAGGATCAGCATCGACTGCAAGGATCCGATCGCCGCGGACTTTGCTTAGCGCCGAGCCGAGCGCCACCGTCAATGCGGTCTTCCCCACTCCACCCTTCATGCCGAACACCCCGATTTGGTAGGAGTCGCGGGCGTTGCGGCGGATGCGGTGGTACAGGGCCATTTCGTATAACTCGTCGGGCGAGAGGCCGAGGTTGATCCGGGTCACCAGGTAGACCCAATGCCGCCAGCCTCGCTGCGGTGGCATCTTCACCGCGCTGCGGACACCGACGTGTGCCAGCGCGTCGATCGCGCGGTGACCGCCCATCGTCGCTGCCGATGTCGGTGCGGGTTGCGCAATAGATGGCCGAGACTCCTCTCGGTCCACTAATTGCTGAGAAGGCACCGGGTCGGGCGTCGGACGTGGCGTAGCGGTGGTGGGCGGACTCTGTCGATCATGCTGAGCACCCGAAGGCGACGAAGTCTGTGAGGCGCGCATCATTCCGTTGTTCGGAATATGTTGAGACCCCGTGACCTGAGTGGGCGGAATTTGGCTAGTGACCTCGGTCTGCCGTGGCGGGGGAGCCTGGGTCGCCTGAATTCGTGTTGGTGCGACCGGCATCGGAGTTGGCGTAGCGTCGCCGCTCGGCGCGCCGGTTGGGATGTCGCGCTCAGCGTTCTCCTCGACCGTTGGTACGGCATCCGGGGAGTGGAAGAGCCGGTCATAGTCGGCCGACATATGTACCTCTCAAGGTTGTGACATGAAGCGGCGGTGGGCGAGCCATCGTCGAACTGCTCGCCCACCGACGCGCTCCATTGCGGTTAAGTGAAGGTGCCGATCACACCGTTCTCGGTGGTGCCCATGGTGGAACCAGAGTTGCTGACCGCATGCCCAAGGCTCTGCAGCGCCTGGTTCAGCTCCGTGGAGTTGTTGTCCCAGCGCTGCTGAACCGCCTGGTATGACATTGATCCGTCACCCATCCATGCGCCCTGGAGCCGTGAAAGAGAACCCTGACCCTCTTCGAGCAACCCCAGCGTGCGGGCAACCGCGGACTGGAGTTCGCCAGCGCCGCTTTCGATGCCGGCGAAGTTGTATTCGATCTGTCCCACGTCTGTTCTCCTTTTCCCAGTGGTCTTTTAGTTGATCTGCATCTGCGACGCGAGGTCGTCAGCGTTGTTCGCGTCGGTGTTGAGGTACGCAGTACCACTAGTGTGGATATTCTGCGAGATGTCGTTGAGCAGACGGATCTGCTGGCTGGACGCCTCGTTGAAGCGAAGCAGCGCTGACTGCGCGGAAGCCCCCGCGCCCTCGCTGTTCAGACTGGCCTGAAGACTCGCTGCGGTCGATTCGACCTGAGCGAGGACCGACGACAGCTCGCCGCAGATTCGGTCGAAGTTCGCCGCCTCCGCCATGAGCTGCGGAGTATCCGCATTCACCAAACTCATTGCTGACCTTCTCTCTTTCTACCTGTGCTCTCGCCAGCGTGGCGAGCCCGCCTGACCCAGATGGCCGGCAAGTTTTGGGGGACGGTCACCAGTCGTCCTCTTCGTCCTCATTGAGGTCGTGCTCCAGTGGCGCGGGCGCGTTCAGACCGGTCTTACTGCCGCCGCTCGTCCCGCGCTGGCCGAGCATTCCCATCGGAGCGCCTCCGCCCATGCCTCCGCCCCCGGCGGGTGCCAGCCCGCCCGCTGCCGCACCAGGGGCCGCACCCGCGCCGACGGCCACCGGGGAAAGGGTGGGCTGCAGTTCTTTCCCGATGAGATTGGACATCAAGGGTGTGCGCGCGGAAGTTCCGCCGGCTCCCGGCAGCGATGCAGCGCGGACAAGTCCCGCCCCGGCTGCCGCGCCGGTTCCTCCGATCGCGGGGTGGTTGGAGAACGGGGTTGCGCCGAGCATCCCCACTTGGGCGCCCTTGTCGCCAGTCATCTGACCGAACATTGACGACACCTGCTGCAGCGGCTGGGTGAGCTGCTGGAACGGTTGGGTCACTCCCTGCATCATCTGCTGAGGCAGTTGGCCGAGCGTGGACCCGAGCTGGGAAGCCATTTGCATGCCCATCTGCATGCCCTGCGATGGATCTTGCTGCAGCGCTTGCGTCTGGTTGGTATGCGAACGGCCCTGGTTGGCTGCCTCGGTTGCAAGCTGATTGGCCCGGCCCCCCTTGAGGGCAGCCTCGTCGGCCTTACCCTGGCCGCTGACGTGGGCGAACACTGCATTGCGAACCGCGGCGCCTCCCGTCATGGGGGCTGCGCCGGCCATGCCCATGGCCATGGCGGATTCGGCGGCCCCGGGCAACACGATGGGCGTTGGCGGGGAGATCGGTTCGAACGTCGAGTTGAGCATCGTCTCGGCCTCGTATGTGCTCATCACGGTGGCCGCCAGCTCCCACATCCGCACGTAGTCGGCTTCGTTCATGGCGATGGGAACGGCGTTGACACCCAGGAAGTTCGTCGCGTTCAGCACTGCATTATTGACGTGGTTGAGTTCGATCTCCGGCAACTGTGGCGTGGTCGCCAGGGCAGTCGAGTGCGCACCGGCCTGGGCGGCCGCCTGAATGGCCCGCTTGTGGGCCTGCAACGACAGCATTCTGAGCCAGATGACCATCGGCATCGAAGCCTGGATGGCACGCTCGCTGCCCATGCCCTGCCACATCTGAGCCAGCGACGCCAAGCTGGCCGCCAACTCGTCAGCTTGCGTTTCCAGCGAGATCGCTAGGGTTTCCCATCCTGCGGCGGCCTGCATCATGGGTGCAGCGCCTGCGCCGACCATCAGGCGCGACGTGTTCACCTCTGGCGGGAACGCCACCCAGATAGGTGGGATGGGCAATGGGGGCACAACCATAACGTGCTCGACTCGTTTCGGGTATCCGGCGGCTCAGATGAGCGTTGCGCCGTTTTCACCGTCGACGGCCTGGTAGACGCCGGCAATCTGGACAACTGCGGCACCGGCGCGGGCGATCTCTTCCTGAGCCAGCGCGTTGATGCCCAGGGTTTGTACGCCTTCGGCTATGAACGCTGCTGACGCCATCACTGACACTTCATCGGCACCGGCCGGAGCGAGCGCGCTGACCTCGGCGGTCGCGGCGGTACCGGTGGCTAAGCCACGGGCACCATTAGCAGTGACTTGACCGCCGACCCCAATGGCGCCCGCGTTATGGGCTAATGGCTGCATTTGCTGCACTCCTCACTTGTTGAAAACGCATTCTGGTTATTCACTGTCATCCAACCAGCAGAGATATGCCTGGGAAAGTGCTGGGAAGTCCCTTAATGTATTGCGTTCGCGGTGTTTCCACCATTTGCTGGTTGAGCGTTGGACCAATTCTAACCTCGGTCCGAGAGTGCTACTTACACTTCTTCTTCCGGCGGATCCACATACGTCGCTTGAATCACTTCTTTAACATCCGGTGTTACGTAGAATGCCTGGCCAGGAGGCCTATTTTTAACCACGATCTCGCGCGACGGAAAATCCTGCTTCTCCCCGGATAAGAACATCGTCGGCGTCCCCGCCCCGTAGGCGGCGCCGACAAACTTGTCCATCGTGGCCCGGTGCGCCTGGCTCATCTGGCACGTCACGATGAGGTGCAAACCGATGTCCGCGGACGCAGGAATCAGCGGCGAGAGTGGGGCCATCGGCGACATCATCCCGCCGGCAGCCACGATCATGTGCCAATCGTCGACCAGCAGCACAATATCCGGGCCCGTCCACCACGAACGTGTTCTCAATTGCGCCGGCGTCAGCTCGGCCGGGGGAAGCCGGTTGGTTAGGTTGGCTGCCAACGCTTTGACCGATGCTTCCAGGGTTGCATGGTTCCGGTTGATCGCCCCGGCTGCCAACAGATGCGTCTCTGGCACGGCCTCCAACAGGCCCGATCGGTAGTCGGCGACCATGAAACGCACCTGTTCGGGGCTGTTCCGGGCGCAGATTGCCCGAGCCAAGGCGTGCGCGATCGTGGTTTTGCCGGATTTAGATGCGCCGAAGATCAAATGGTGCGGACTGGTGTGCATGTGGTTGTGCGCAACCGTCAGGTCGGACTCGCGCAAGCCGACCGGGACGGACCAGCGGGTGCGGTAGTCCGAGTCCGGCCCCGGCGGGGCGGGGTCTAGCTGGTGCAGGTAGACCCGGTCGGGCAGCACCCTGACGCGCGGTGCCTCGTCGGTATGGCGGGCCGTGATCTCCTCGACGGCAGCCGAGATCGCGGGCACCAGTTCCTCGGCGCTGTGGACCCCGTCCAGTCGCGGCACACCGATCATCAGGTGGTGTTTGTCGGTCGACACGGCGCGCCCGGGACGGTTCAGCGGAATATCGCGGGTAATGCGGTCCACTTGAGTCTCGTTGACGTCGCCGAGACGAAACTCCACCTTCGTGCCGAGGTAGTCACGTACTCGCGCCTTGAGTTCGGTCCAACGTGGCGTCGAGATCACTGTGTGTACGCCATACGCCAGGCCTTGCCCCGCAATGTCCTGGACCACGGCTTCAAGGTCGGGGAACTCTACGGAGAACGCCGGCCACCCGTCGATGACCAGAAAGACGTCGCCAAATGGATCCGCCGATGCCGGATGATCGGGATCCTCGCGCAGCAGCCGATAATCGGCCATCGAACCGACCCGGTACTGCTTGAATGTCTGCTCACGTTGCCGCAGAACAGCTTTAACCTCCGCAACCACCCTATTGACACGGTCGGGTTCCGCCCGGGTGGCGACCCCACCGACATGCGGCAGGTCCTCGACATACATCAGGCCGCCCCCTCCCATGTCAACGCAGTAGAACTGCAGTTGGCGGGGCGTGTGGGACCCAGCCCCGGACAGGATGAGCGTCTGCAGGAAAGTCGACTTGCCTGTTTGCGGAGCCCCGCCGACGGCGATGTTGCCCGCCGCGGTCGAGAAATCGATGCCCCACACTTCCTGGCGGTGTCTGCGCGGCTCGTCCATGACGCCCAGCCCAATCCGAAGGGGGCGACGGTCGTAATCGCGGGAGATGAGCTCGTTGACAGGTGTGGGATCGGCCAACGGCGGCAGCCACATTCGATAGGCATGGCTCGTCCCGGTGGTGAGCTGATTGAGGACGACCTCGCGCAACACCTTCTGATCTTGTTCACTTGAGGTCATGGTGTCACCGTTGCGTCAAGGACCGGAGCGGCCGTGAAGCGATGGACACGGACGCGGCGCTCCGTGGTAGGCGGCGCAGCATTGCCATCGCTGGTCGTCACAACCGTGGGCTCGTAGGAGTTTCCGGTGTACACGCTCTGGAATTTCACCGGGTCCTCCATCCCTACCCGCACGAATCCCACACCGCTCTCCTTGTTGGAGATGTATTGCGCTTCCGGAGTCCCGATGACGGCTTTTGATTCCGCGGAGCTGGTGGTACGCAGCGCGATTCGGTAGGTCAAGTTGGGTTCGAGCTTGTCAATACGGGTCCCGCCGGTGTTCAGCGACTGGGTGGCCAGCAGCAGATGCACACGCAGCGAGCGGCCGACTCGGCAGATCCGATCGAACAGTGCGATGAAGTCTGGATGATTCTGCAGCAGTTCGGCAAACTCGTCGACAACGACGAAAAGCGTGGGCAGCGGCGCGAGGTCGGCTCCGCGCTCCCGGTGCTTCTCGTATTCGGCCACCCCGGACAGCGCACCGGCCGCGCCGACCTGGATGCCGGCTTGCCGCAGGATGGACTGCCGGCGGTCGAGCTCGCCGGTGAGAACCTCTCCCATCCGGCTCACGAGCTCGGCTTCCTCTTCCATGTTGGTGACGACAGCTGCGGTGTGTGGCAGCTTCTCCATACCGAGAAACGTCGAACCGCCTTTGAAGTCAGTAAGCAACAGGTTGATCTGGTCCGGATGGTGGGTGGCTGCTAGCGAGAGGATCAGTGTGCGAAGGAATTCCGACTTTCCCGAACCGGTGGTCCCGATGAGCATGCCATGCGGCCCCGCGCCGAACTCAGCGCCTTCTTTGATATCGAGATGCATGACGTCGCCGGTCTTGAGCTCGTGGCCGAACGGAATCCGCAACCGGTCGCGATCGGTGTCGGTGAACATCCGCCAGCGCGCCGGTGTGACGTCTTCGACGGTTTGCGCGCCGACGATTTCGTGCCACTCGGTGGCGACCTTCTTGTGCACTCGTGTGCTTTTGTCAATGATCGTCCCGGTTGTCGACCACCCGGCTAGCTTGCGCGCCACCCGGCCGGCCTGACCGGGCGTCATGCTGTCCACCTGGCTGGCAACCTGTCGGAAGGTCTGTTTGGGCAGTGCGTCGTCGGCCGTACCGTTCGTGTCGACCCGGATCCGGTACGCGGAGCCGCGATGGCTGCCCAAGGTGACGACGGTGACCCCGGAACGGCCGTCCACCGGGAATCCCGCCTTGCCGCCGGTCAAGTCGACGACAACCACGTACGGGCCGTTGGGGGCCGCGTCGGCGGTGTGCGGGCCCCGTGCGGTCAGGTCGCTGAGCCCGTCGGGCCGGGTAAAGACCATCCGGGTGGCGCCGGCCGCATCAAACTCGGATTGGTGCTGGACGTGCGGCAGCCATTTCATCCACGCCCAGTCCGCGTCATCGGGGTTGTCCGTCAGTACCCGAATCTGCAGCAAGTCCGGCGGGTGCAGCACAGCCAGATGGCAGACCATCGCCCGCAACAGCCCGGCCGCGCCGTCGAGGTCACCGCCGACTGCCACTGTGGGAAATGCCCTCAGCTGTACCAATTTCGGGCAATCATGGATCAGCCCGTGGGTGCGAAGGAACTTCGTGACCCACATGTGGCTGACTGGTTCGAGGTGCGGCTGGGGGGCACCTGCAGGGCCCGCGAGATCACCGCCCACCGCCGGCTTCAACAGCCGATCGACCGCAGGCTCGGAGCCGGTACCAATCCGGGTTGCCGCGTAGAAGTCGGCGTTGGCCGCCCGCGACCACTGACGGTGAGTGCCAATGACTGACAGTAGATCGTCGGGATGCGGCGCGTGGTAATTGAAGAATGTCACCTGCGCCGCGGCTGAGGAAGTAACCCGGGTCCGCAAGTTCGCGAGATAACGGAGGTATTCTTTGCGATCTGCGTTGATTTCAGGCACCTTCTTGCCCCCGCTGCCGCCGCTGGCCACCATGCCCACTGCGGCCATCACCATCATCAGCGGCATCATCAACATGTACGGCGAGAGCTGGCGCACGCCGCTGAAGACCATGATCGCGATCATGCCGAGCATGCACCCACCCAGTACCCACGGCAGCGCCTTCTGCACGCCCGATGGCGGGATATCGATACCGAGGTCCTCCGGCGGGGTCACGTTGATTTCGCCGGGGGTGAGACGTGGCCCGCGTTTGAGGATCGGGGTGAACTTGCGGGTCGTCATCGGCCGCTCTCGACTTTGCGCGGGCTCGGGTCGGCAGGCAGCGTGTCGTGTTCGATCAACGCCGCCTCCTTCGACAGAACCGGACCGTCGATGAGCAGACTGACAACCTTCCAGGGCGCGGTTCTGGGCGACGAGAGACCCAGCTTTGAGGCAGTCTCAGTGTCGGGTAACCCGTAGCGCACGCCCTGCGGGTCAACGTAATACAGGCTTTCGCCATAGCGGGGGTCCGGCGATTGCAGCTGGATGTATTGACCGCCGGCGATGTACACCGTGGCATCACCGCCGATCTGCCTGATCCCGGTGTCGAGCGCTGAGGCGGGCAACGGAAGGCGCCGGCCCGCGATCACCGCTGTCTTCGGCGCGTGATCTCCGGGTTCGCGCTGCCATGCCCAGCACAGCGTGGGGGACTCCTGGCGCAGGAGAACATCCATCGGGCTGTCCGGCAGCGGCGAGTTGTACACATGCTCAACGATCCGCGCGACCGCGCTCGGTTCCAAAGAGGGCGGTGAGATCAGGCCGTAGGAGTTTGTAGCCCGCAGTGCAGCGGCGGTGGTGTCGTTGACTTTCGCGACACCGTCGGACAACACCACGAAGTTCTGTGCGTCGGACTCGGTGATGGTCTTGAACACTGAGCCAATCACCAACTCGGGGGGCAAGCCCACCGAGTTCGGCGCACCGCCGCCGGGGATATCGGGGAGCCGCCACGGCCCTGCGTCGGGCAGTGCGTTGAACAGCCCCTCGGAAATGGGAGTGGACCGGCTCGTTACTGGAATTCCCACTGCCGAGGTGAGGGCCCGGTCGGAAAGGTCGATGGCATGGCGCCCAGCATCGGTGACAAGCCAGTCCTGGTTCTTGTAGGAGATCAGCATTCCTTGCCCGGGACGCATGGGGCCGACCGAGGAGTCCAGTGACAGCGGGGTGATGAGCACGGCAGTGTCGATCTTCGGCGCTACGCTTTCGGGCTTGATGACGGTGTCGCACAGGGTCCACTGCGACTCGACCGACCTGGATACCGGCGTAGCGTACGGAGCACCCGGTATCCCGAGGGGCTGTCCTTTCGGCATCCTGTCAAGCTCCTCGGATTTGACCGCGACGGGTTTTCCGCTGCTGCCGAGGATCAACCGCGCCGACGTGAGGTTGTACACGGGGCGCAGCTGGCGGCTATCGGGGAGTGCGACGTAGAGCTGATTGGTGGAGCGGTCGACCAGGAGGCTATCTCCGCCACGCTTTCCGAGGGGCTTGAAGTAGGCGAGTAGCGCCGCTCCCAGGCAGATAAGCACAGCGATCACGATGCCCGCGGTCACTGCGCGGCTGTAGAATTGGAGAGGATCGTCGAACATCCGGGTGTCGCGGCGCACAACGGCGTGCTCGACGCGACGCAACAGGAATCGCCAGCCGCTGACTTGAACTTTGGTGGTGAGCCGAAATCCTGCCATCGTCTACCCGCCCAGGTTCAGACGGTTGTGCACCGAGGTGATCGCCACCGCTATGTCCTCGCCGCATATCTCGCTGAGTTGTTCGGTGGCAAGGGAATCGATATCCGAGGACTGTGCCAGGCGCATATCACGCGTCTGTTCGCCGGCCTCCACGAGCTGTCGCGCGTAGCGGCCATTACCGGCGACATCGAGTGCGGGCTTGCCGTTCACGGTGCTCTGCGCTAGCAGCGTCGCCGCGTCGAACACCCGCTTG
>JAHZKD010000051.1 GCA_022600605.1 Actinomycetes bacterium | reverse complement strand
TCCGACCGCTGCGTAGCGCCACCATCAACATCAACGGCGCTACCCAGACCTTCCCACCGGAGATCCCCGACGCCGAACGCAAGATCCTCACCGATCTCGGCTTCAAACCTGGGTACTAAGCGAAATGTCCAAACTCAGGTCGATGACTCTGGACACCTTCGCAACACCTTCGACGAGGATCTGGAAGGGGTGGCAGATCGATTGGACATAGCGATTGGACATAGCGATTGGAGGCAGCGATTGTGGCAACTGCGGACCAGCGCGGACCGCAACACGACAAGGTTCCCAAAAAACAGCTCTGAACTGCACGAATTCTGTGGAGCTAAGGGGAATCGAACCCCTGACCTACTCGATGCGAACGAGTCGCGCTACCAACTGCGCCATAGCCCCTAATACGGGTAGCAGGCTACCAGCAGCCCTGCACCGGCCGATAATGCCAGCGGCTACTGGCCCGCCGCCCGCGGCAGGTCATAGTGGCGCATTGCGGGGACGTAATCCAGATGCTCGAAAACGGGATCCTCGTCGTCGATCTCCAGCACTGCTGCACCGGGCCTGCGTAACCGGGCGGGCACTACGTCGAACTCCTGATCGGCGGTGTTCTCCACGCCTAGCCGCGACCTCGCGACCCGCTGAGCGCGACGGCGGCGCACCCGCGCTTCGATGCGCGTCTGTCGACGCAGGTAGGCCAGATAAACGGCGGTGACCGCGCCGACCGAACCGCACACCCACCACATTGTCGATGACCAGGTAAATGCCGCGACGCCGCTGGCGAGCAACAGCACAGCCATCACCGTCAGGGCGCGGGCCCGGAAACGATACTTCCGCGCTGTCACCGCCTCGGCGGTAGTCGACTCGTAGCGACGACGGCGAGAGGCGCTCATCGAATCAGCGATGCGCAGGTCGACGTCCGACGGCGCCTCCAAACCGGACGAGTCGGCGACGTATTCGTATTCGTCGCTGCCCTCGTGATCGTCGTACTCGTGATCGTCGTACTCGTGATCGTCGTAAGCATGATCGTCGTACTCGTCATCGTCGTAAGCATGATCGTCGTACTCATGATCGGCAGCGTCGCCCGCCTGATAGTCCGACTCGTGCCCATCGATGTCATCTGTGTTGTCGGTCTCGCCGAATTCCAAAGTCGGCACATCGCTTTCAGCCACGACAACCGGCTTATCCTTGGCTGAAAAACTTCCGATTGGCAGGGCGCCGGAGTCCTCCACCACATCCACGTCGAGGTAGTCGGTTTCACCGTCAACGTCTTGCTCTTCGGTGGCGACCATGACGACCGACCGGCCTGGCGCTTGGTTTTCTCGGTCGTCGCCGTCGAGATCCTCGGCCGACGGACGCCAGTCCGGATCACTGAGATGCCCCGACGCAGGGCCGCGGCCGCGACGACGGAGCCGGGCCATGCGGCTGCTGTTGAGTACCCGCGTTGCCAGCGCGACGTCGCTGGTCCGACGGACGGCGTCGCGCTTGTTCGTCAACATCGGCACCAGCACGAACAGCCAGAGGACGACAAGAGAGATCCAGAGAAGAGATTGGGGGATGCTTGGCATAGTGCCTGCTCCTTTCCCCATCAGGCTAGGTCTGTGACCAGCGCATCCAAGGGCGGCGCGCCGAAGACAATTACACACGTGTAATTCGCTGGTGACAAGGACCAAACGTCACACGTGTCACATCAGTAACAACAAGGCCGGCCCGATCGGCCCCGTCAGGCCCACGAAGCACGTCCCGCACGGACCAACGCCGAAGCCACCGATCCGTTCAATTCCTCGATGGTGATGGCCACCAGAAGGTGGTCGCGCCAGGCGCCGTCGACGTCGAGATAGCGCTTGAGCAGGCCTTCCTCGCGGAAGCCGGCCTTAGCCAGCACCGCACGGCTCGCCACATTCTCTGGACGTACCGTGGCCTCGACACGGTGCAGCATGACTGGACCGAAGCAGTGATCCAACCCCAGGGCCAACGCCGCAGTAGCCACGCCGCCGCCTACCGACCCGCTCACAACCCAATAACCGATCCATGCTGAACGGAGCGCACCGTGCGTCACGTTTCCGATTGTGAGCTGGCCGGCGAACTGCCCATCTAGCTCGATCATGTACGGCAACATCCGGCCCTTACGGGCTTCGGCACGCAGCCCCGAACACACCGAAGGCCACGACGAAACAGAGTGTCGCACTTCCCAACTGTGCTCAGTAGAGGGCTCCCACGGTTCGAGGTGAGAGCGGTCGGCCAGCCGGGCCCTGCTCCAGTGTGCGGCGTCGCGGAGCCTGACCGGACGCAGTCGGACCAGCCCTGCGGGCACCCGCAGCGGGCCGACCGGCAACGGCCATCCCGGATGCTGAGAACGGGAGCTCCACAGGTTCATGACGGCGGCCACGGCCTGTTCAGCCGCGCTGGGCCAAGAACTCGACGTCAACGACCTCGCCGGTACGGATCTGCTCCGCGTCGGCAGGCACGACGACCAGACAGTTTGCCTCGGCCAGGGTCGCCAATAGGTGCGACGACGCGCCGGGGGACCCGCCCAGCGCCTGCACCAGGTATTCGCCGGTGTCCTGGTCCCGCATCAACTGTCCACGCAAGTACCCCTTGCGTCGGGCCACCGAGCTGATCGGCGACACCGTGCGGGCCTGCACGACACGCCGCATCGGTTGCCGCTTGCCCAGCGAGAGGCGGATGAGCGGACGCACCATCACCTCGAACACCACCAGTGCGCTGACCGGATTGGCGGGCAGCAGGAAGACGGGAACACGCTCCGGTCCCAGGAGACCGAAGCCCTGCACCGACCCCGGATGCATCGCGATCCGCGTGACCTCCATATCGCCGAGCTGGGCAAGCACCGATCTCACTCCCTCGGCGGCCGCTCCTCCGACAGCACCTGCGATCACCAGGGCCTCGGCGCGGTTCAACTGGCCTTCCACAATCGCCCGCAATTTCATGGGGTCGGCCGGCACAATGCCGACCCTGTTCACCTCCGCGCCTGCATCCCGCCCCGCGGCCGCCAGCGCATAGGAGTTCACGTCGTATACCTGACCATTGCCAGGTGTGCGCGAGATGTCGACGAGCTCGCCACCCACACACATGACCGATAGCCGCGGCCGCGGGTGCACCAGCACACGCTCACGTCCTACCGCGGCAAGCAGGCCGACCTGCGCGGCACCGATTATCGCGCCGGCCCGCACCGCGACGTCACCGGGCTGCACGTCATCACCGGCACGACGCACATACGCGCCGGACCGGACGCCCCGCAAGACCCTGACCCGCGACTGACCCCCATCAGTCCAGCGCATCGGCAACACAGCATCTGCCAGCGTCGGCATGGGGGCGCCGGTCTGCACTCGAGCAGCCTGCCGTGGCTGCAGCCTGCTCGGAGTACGCGCGCCGGCCTCGATCGTGCCCATCACAGGCAGGCTGATGTCGCGGTTGCGCTCCTCATCGGCGCCTTGGTCACCCTCCTCAGCTGCACCGTTGCCGAGCACGTCCACGCTGCGCACCGCGTACCCGTCGATGGCCGCTTGGTCGAACCCGGGTAGCGGACGCTCGGTCACCACCTCTTCGGCGCACATCAAACCTTGCGCTTCCGCGATCGCCACACGTACCGGCCGTGGGGCCACCGCCGCAGAAGCTACCCGAGCCTGCTGCTCCTCCACCGAACGCAAATCGCGCCTCTCTCCATTTCAAACACCCGGCCGACCGTCCAAAAATACCCGGCCGACGCAGGCTGGCACCGACGGCGCATTGTGGATACGCGCGGCGGCACAGTCGCTAGTGCTGAGTCGTCGAGTCAGCGAGGCCCAACCGTTCAACCAACCAGTGACGCAGTTCGGGCCCGTAGTCGTCCCGCTCCAACGCAAAGTCAACCGCAGCCTTCAAGTAGCCGCCCGGATTTCCCAGGTCGTGTCGAGATCCGCGATGCACCACCACGTGCACTGGGTGTCCCTCGCTAATCAGCAGTGCAATCGCATCGGTGAGCTGCAGTTCGCCGCCCGCTCCACGCGGAATCCGCTTGAGCGCGCCGAAAATTGCCCGATCGAGGATGTAGCGCCCGGCCGCCGCGTACGGCGATGGTGCGTCCTGGGCCTTGGGCTTTTCGACCATCCCCGTGACCTTGAGCACGTTGGGGTTGGTCGCATCCGGCACGATCTCGACGTCGAACACGCCGTAGGCACTGATGTGTTCTTCGTCCACCTCGATCGCGCACAGCACCGAGCCACCGCGTTTGGCCCGCACCTTCGACATCGTTTCCAACACCCCCGTGGGCAGCACAAGATCGTCAGGCAGCAGCACCGCGATCGCGTCTTCATCGGGGGCCAAACTGGATTCCACACAACTCACGGCATGCCCAAGCCCGAGGGGTTCGGCTTGGACCACCGACTCAACCTTGATCAACGCCGGCGCGCGCCGAACCTTCTCCAGCATCGACTTCTTGCCCCGCGCCTCCAGCGTCCCCTCAAGAACCAGATCCTCGACGAAGTGGGCGACCACACCATCCTTGCCTTCGGAGGTGATGATGATAAGCCGTTGAGCACCAGCTTCAGCGGCCTCGGCGGCAACCAACTCGATGCCTGGCGTATCAACAACAGGCAGCAACTCCTTGGGTACCGTTTTGGTGGCGGGAAGAAATCGCGTTCCCAGTCCCGCCGCAGGCACAACCGCGGTGTACGGCATCGGAACTTCAGGCCAATTCATCGTTCACACATTAACCTCTCCGGGTTGGATGTCCCTATCTGCCCGACTCCGGAGGACTTCGCGTGCACTCGACAAAGACACAGCTGAGAACCAAGATTCTGGCCGCCCGTCAGTCCGCGACTTCGAAAACCCGCGCCGGGGAGGCAGACCTTCTCGCTTCGCAATTGGCGGGATTCGTCGACCCTGGTCAGACCGTCTGCGCCCACGTCCCGGTCGGCTCCGAGCCCGGCTCCCTAGAACTGATCGACGTATTGGTGCGCCGCGAGGTAACCGTGCTCCTTCCCGTCGCCCGCCAAGGCCCCGACGGCACGCCGTTACCGCTGCAATGGGCGCAGTACAGCCCGGGCGAGCTAGTCGAGGCGCCGTACAGCCTGCGCGAACCCAAGCAGCCTTGGTTGCCGCCCGACGCGCTGGCCGAAGCAGCGGTCGTCGTCGTGCCGGCCCTCGCGGTAGACCGTCAGGGCGTGCGGTTGGGTCGCGGTGCGGGTTTCTACGATCGGACACTGCAACTGGCCGACCCTGGTGCTGCGCTCATAGCCGTGGTGCGTGACGACGAACTCGTCGATCATCTCCCCTCCGAACAGCACGATGTGCCGATGACACACGCGCTGACCCCACGGGCAGGTGTGGTCGGACTCGGTCTTTGAACGCCGACTAAAGCTGCAGGACTGACTGCGCCCGCCTGGCGGAGCTAGCACTTGGGCCGGTAGAGTGCTAAGAAGTTTCACCACTGCGGAGGGTTTTCATGCCTACCTATTCCTATGCGTGCACCGAATGTGACAACAAGTTCGATGCGGTGCAGTCATTCACCGACGACTCAATGACAGAGTGCCCCCGCTGCGAGGGGCGGCTGCGCAAGTTGTTCGGCAAGGTGGGGGTCGTCTTCAAGGGCAGTGGTTTCTATCGCAACGACAGCCGCGAAGCACCTAAGAACTCCGATTCGCGCAGCTCAGATGGCGGCGCGGACTCCGCGTCGGCTAGCTCGTCAGACTCCGCGTCGGCCGGCTCATCGGACAAATCGAGCTCGTCAGACAAGTCGAGTTCGTCAGACAAGTCGAGTTCGTCGGACAAGTCGAGTTCGTCAGAGAAGTCGAGCAGCTCGTCAGCGCCGGCAGCTGCGCCCTCGAACTGAGGTTTTCCACAGCTGCGAACTTGGTGGCTGACTGAGCGCCTCAGGGCTGTCTAGCCTGGCCGGATGGGAGAATCTCTGGGCTATTCACCGCGGGATCGGCTCGCCCGCATCATGCGGCCCGATTGGTCACGCACGGTGGCCGCCCGTCGGGCACTCGCTGGCGCACTGGTCGTTCTGGCCGCCGTTGCTGCCTGGCGAGACGATCCCCGTGCAGACCACACCAACATCGTCGTCGCAACCCGCGACCTTTCACCCGGGATCGAACTCACCCTCGACGATGTCAGACTTGAAACTCATGCGGAGTCGACCATTCCCGAAGGTTCGCACGTCAACATCGACTCGGTGGTGGGAGCCACGCTGGCCGGGCCTGCGCGCCGTGGCGAGGTCCTGACCGACGTGCGCCTGCTGGGACCGCGGCTTGCAGAGTCCGCCGCCGGGCCGGACGCCCGCATCGTGCCCCTCCCCTTGGTCGATGCTGCCCTGGTGAGCCTTGTAAGACCAGGAGACATCGTCGATATCGTGGCCGCACCCGCATCTGCTGACGCTCCGGAAAGCGCCCGACTGATCGCCACTGACGCGGTGGTGGTGCTGGTTTCGGCGAAGGACAAACGGCCGGCCAGTGGCGGCGGCCGAATCGTGCTGGTGGCGCTGCCCGCCGCGGCAGCGAACACCGTGGCCGGCGCTGCCCTAGTGCAGTCCGTCACTCTGACGCTGCATTAGCCCCCTCAACGCAAAACTGCCCCCCGGCGTCATCACCGGAGGGCAGGATTGTCAAGCGTCAGCGGAATGCTTTACTAGCCCCATTACCGTCGTGGCACTGCAGACCGGTTCTCGTTTTCCGGGAATTGAATGAGCCACCCCAGGGGTTCGAGCGGCTCAAACCGATGGCCTGCCAGCCGTCTGACCCGACCCAACTCGGCCCGGCCTCGCTAGTCCTTTGCATCGGCGTCCCGTGGTCGGTGTCTCTGACCTCGGATGTGCTCAGCGTGCCGCTGCTGACGTCGCAGTGGTTGGCACCGGAGACAGCGTGAGCCTGACGCGAGCTCACGTCTCCGTCGCCGCCCACCCGGTCCATGCCCGGATCGTTGGGGCTCGCGCCGGCGATTCCAGCGCCGGATGTCAGGGCAGCCACGCTGACAAAGAGGCCACCAATGGCGAGGGCGCCCAGTTTTGCGGATTTGTCGAAGATGGCGGCCATCAGCCTGCCCCTTTCTGTCACGTAACCGCGCCATGCGCGGCAGTCAAGGATTTAAGGTCTATCCCGAAGAGTACCCGACTGTGACATGTCCACGTAGAGCAAAGTTAACTACTCAGAAACATTTAAGGTTTCGTAGATCGGGCGAAGTCGCACTTAGGCTCCCGTCGCTCCGAAATCCCTGTGAGTGGCCTGGGAAATAACGAATGGCGCCCCGCTTGCAACAAGGCCCGACCTACGCCATTCAATACGCCGCCCCGGCAGGGGCAGCAAATCCGGTCAGCGCAACGCAGGGCCTCCCCGAAGGCGACGCCCGCAGCGATTCAGCCCCCCGGCGAGGTCGTGCCCACCTTCCGCACGTACACCACCGGCCCGAACCTGCCCTCTTGATGCCCTAATCGGGGCACTAAGACCAAGGAACCCGCAGGTCAGCCCACTTCCATTCGCAAATCCGGCCAGTCAGATCCAAAGTCAGGTGAGAGTGCAGTCCGTCACGCTGACGCTGCATTAGCCCCCTCAACGCAATTCTGCCCCCGGCGCCATCACCAGAGGGCAGAAAAACCGTCAAACGTGTCAGCCCCACCCGCTCGCTTTACCGTCGTGGCACTGCAAACCGGTACTCGTATTCTGGGAATTGAACGAGCCACCCCAGGGGTTCGAACGGCTCAAACCGATCGCCTGCCAGCCATCTGACCCGACCCAACTCGGCCCGGCCTCACTAGCCCTTTGCATCGGCTCGCCATGGTCGCTGGCTCGTACCTCGGATGTGCTCAGCGTGCCGCTGCTGACGTCGCAGTGGCTAGCACCGCTGACGGAGGCAGCCTGACGCGAGCTCACGTCTCCGTCGCCGCCCACCCGGTCCATGCCCGGATCGTTGGGGCTCGCGCCGGCGATTCCAGCGCCGGATGTCAGGGCAGCCACGCTGACAAAGAGGCCACCAATGGCAAGGGCGCCCATTTTTGCGGATTTGTCGAAGATAGCGGCCATCAGCCTGCCCCTTTTCTGTCACGTAACCGCGCGGTGTGCGGCGGTCAAGCACTTTAGGTCCAGCCCAGAGAGTACCGGTGAAAATCCGCCGCGCATGGCCACGCAGGGCAAAGTTAACTGCCATGTAGAGCAAAGTTAACGACGCAGACACACTTCAGATTTGGTAGATCGTGCGAAGTCGCACGTAGGCCGCTTGGGCTCACATTACTCCGAAATTCCTGTGAGTCACCTGGGAAATAGCCAAATGGCGCCCCGCTCGCAATGGAGCCCGACCTACGCTGAAGCCCGACCTACGCTATTGAAGACGCAGCGATTCAGCGGCCAATAACTCGGCCACGGCCAATAACTTAGGTGTCTCGGGGAGTCACATTCGGAAACCCCGGCTGCTGTTTGCAGACCGCTTAACCCCGGCTG
>JAHZKD010000050.1 GCA_022600605.1 Actinomycetes bacterium | reverse complement strand
GTCTCCACCGCCAGCGTCTTGGCCACCCCGGGCACACCTTCGAGCAGCACGTGCCCCTTGTCCAACACGCCGACCAGCATCCGCTCGACGAGCAGGTCCTGGCCGACGATGATCCGTTTGACCTCGAAGATTGCCCGTTCGAGGGTGTGTACCTCCTGCTGCAGACTGCCGTTGGACAGCGCACCACCCGACGGCGCGGAGCTCGGAGCCCCCTGAGAGCCGGCGGTGTAGCCCGGCGCCTGCCCGGGATATCCTCCAGCGCCTTGCGGCGGGCCACTCGGTGAGGTCATCAACGTTCCTTCCACATGCGCAGTACATGCTGGTCTGTGCGGCGCGGACCGGTTCTGGCCGCGCGCTCGCCGTCAACTATTCCAGTTGGTTCGAAATCCGTCGACGTTGCCCGGGGTGTGCCGCGTTGCGCGCCGGCATTCACCAGGGTTGCTCACGTTTGACTCCGGACACACTCAGGACTCGATAATGCGCGCCACATACGGCTGCAGACCCGGGGTGCGCACCGGGCTGACGGTGACCTTTCCCGCGCTGCCGGAGGACTCCAACATCTTCCCGCCACCGAGATAGATGGCGACGTGCTGGCTGCCCCCGGGGCCCCAGAACAGCAGATCCCCCCGCTTAGCCTGACTGGTCGGAACCTTGCGGCCGGTGTCGTACTGGTCCCCGGAGTACTTCGGAATCAGCACGCCGACGCCTGCAAAGGCGAATTGCGTGAAGCCCGAGCAGTCGTATCCGACGATATGGGCGCCGGAGTCGATGCCGCGGCTGGGCCCGTTGGGCTTGCCGCCGCCCCACGAGTAGGGAGTGCCCATCTGTGATCCGCCGCGGCGGATCACGTACTCGATGGCTGCGGGGCCGCGCACGATCCCAGGTGTCGCGCCTAGCGGCGGGCCGAACCCCAGCCTGCTGAGGAACTTCCGACCAAGATCCATGGTGATCTTGGCGGCCTCGGCCGTCGCGGCCAGCGATGCGTTGGCAACCGACAATGGATCACCCGGCGCGCCCGCGCTGAGGATCTTGGGCAGGGTCGGATCCCACGCGCCCGCCTCGGGCTGTGCTGCCGCCGGCGCAACTAGGCCCAGCGACAGCGCAGCGGCTGCGACTAGAACGGAAACGGCACGAAGCAGCCTGATCACCACTCGACCATGCGGACGGCGAAGGGCGTCATTCCGCTGGTGCGCACTGGCGAGATCTTGACCACCGAACCGGTGTAGGGCGCCTCCAACATCTGTCCGTTGCCGAGGTACATCGCGACGTGCTGGGAACCGTTGGGCCCCCAGAAGAGCATGTCGCCGCGGCGCATCTGCGACGTAGGCACCTTGCGGCCTGCGTTGTATTGCGAACCCGAGTAATGGTCCAGCTTGATACCGATGCCGGCGAACATGTAGAGCATCAGGCCCGAGCAGTCGAAGCCGACAGTTCCTGCGCCGGAATCGATTCCGCGGCTCGGACCGGCAGCGTTGCCACCGCCCCAAGAGTACGGCACACCCATCTGCGCCATGCCGCGCTTGATCACGAACTCGGTTGCCTGCGGGCCAACCACCGACGGGATCGCGCCATTGGTGATGCCCGACGGGGTCGGCAATATCCCGAGGCTCTGCAGGAATTTGCGCCCTAGGTTGGCGGTCACCTCCAGCGACGTTGTGATGATCTCGATGACCGCGTTGATGATCTGGATCGGGTCGCCGCTGACGAAAGCGCTCGGAATCTGGGGCAAGGTCATGTCCCAGGCGGTTTCGCGATTGCCTGTGCTGGGGTCGATGTCCCAGTCGGCGGCGGGGTCAACGGCTGCGTTGGCCCTACCGGTGGGCGCGGCGACCGGTTGGGCCGGCGCCTGGGAGCCCGTAGGGGCTTGACCTTGACTGCCGGACGGAGCGGCCACCCTGCGCGCCTCGGCCAGCTTCGAGTGCGCCGTAGCGCGCTCGGCAGCCAGCCGATCGAGCTCGACTTGTTGCTGCGCGAAGGTCTCCTGTGCGCCGGTCAGCGCCGATACCGCATCCTGCTGGCTGGATTCGGCGGCTTTGACGGCCTCGTCGGCGTTCTGCTTGGCGAGCCGGGCCGCGGATTCCTTGTTGACCTGCTCGGTGCGAGCACGCTGAAGCTTCGCCATCACCTGCTCGGCACTCAGTGCAAGCGTCTGAGCCGTGGCCGCGGTGTGGAGGATGTCCACGGGATCTGTTGCGCTGAGATATGAGCTCGACGGACCACCGACGTACATCGCTGAGGCGAACGTGTCGAACGTCTTCTGAGCGGCGGCGATCGCTGTGTTGGCGTCCTTAACGCGCTGTGCGCTGGCCTCGACCTCTAGCTGGGCCGCCGCAGCGGCGTCCCGTGCGTTCTTCACATCCAGGATCGCCTTGTTCACGCTCTCCTGTTTGATCTGGATGGCGGCGCCGAGGTTCTGCAACTCGTGGTTCACGTTGGCGACCGCAGTCACCAATGTGGCGAGGCTGTCGGGGTCGGCGGGTTGTGCCTGTGCCAGGTTGGGCGTCGTCAGCACCATGCCAAATGTCAGGGATGCCGCGCACAACCGCGAGGCGGAGGCGCCGCCAGGAATGCGTCTCATCAGACTCAAGTCTCCTAAGGCTCCACGGAAGCGTGTCGGCATAATCTCGGGCGCCCCAGCTCAGAAGTCACATCTGTAACACCTGCACCATTAGACGCGATATGTACCGTACGTCACATCCGACTCCAAAGAAACTTTAGTCACAAATTACAACAATGTAATTACATTTTACGTTATCGAATGGTGACATTTGAATTTGCGCTCCGGTGCGCAGAACGCTAATCAGGGCTGGTAGACGCCGCCTGCGCCGCCTCGACCCGTTTGCCACGCATTTGCAGTAGTCGGGTAGCAACGACCGCTAGAGCCACCGCCACAACCAGCACAATTGTGAATGGCGTCCACTGAAAGTGAGGGGTGGTCAACTCGCCGAGGAAATTCTGGGAGGACTGCACCGCGTTGCCCGTCTTGGCGAGATCCTGGCCGGCTTCCAGGGTCACTCGGTCGAACGCCGGGCTGTAGGTACCTGCATAGGACGGGCTCATCGCCAACACCGTCGCCCCCGGATTGGCCTCGCCGACCTCGGTGGCGATGTCCCTCAGTGGCATTTCGGTCGGCGGGTTCACATCGATGACGACGATCTTGAGGTCGATTCCTTCCTCATGCGCGCCCTCGATGACCTCACGCAGGGCAGGAACATCGGCCTGATAGGCCGGCGGCACGCTGACGCCGTCCTGCGCCACGTCGGCCACCACGTGCTCCATGTCGATCCCCGGAGGGATATACGACGGAAGAAATTGGACCTGGAGAGGGGTCGAGTGCGGTCCGGCCACAGAAGCACGGTACGCGATGAGCAGGAAGCAGCGGGCGTGGCGACACGCTAATTTCGCGCGAATGTGTCATCGGGGTAGCGACACGCGCGCCCGAGGACAAGACTGAATGCGAGCAACCGAAAATTTCCAACTTGCCCTTACAGGACAAGCGTACTGTTACGATATCGAGCGCCGCGACACAGCCCGTCGCGGCGATGATCAAGCCGGGAGCTGATGTGAGCAGCAAGAATTCATCCCTGAACTCATTCGGAGC
>JAHZKD010000507.1 GCA_022600605.1 Actinomycetes bacterium | reverse complement strand
GACGACGGTGCGCGACGTGTTCGACCAACTCGTCACCGAGCGCAATATCGCCTACACCACGGTGATGTCGACGATGGACAACCTGCACACCAAGGGCTGGCTCACCCGCGAGCGCGACGGCAAGGCCTACCAGTATTGGGCAACGTTGTCGCGCGAGGAGCACAGCGCTCAGCTGATGCGCGAGGCGCTTGAGGGCGGTGGGCAACCCGATCTGGTGCTCAATCACTTCGTCGAACAGATCAGTCCCGAGAAGTCGGCCCGGCTGCGGGCCGCACTGAGACGGTTGTCGAGGAGGGCGGAGCACCGATGACCATCGCGGCCTTCCTGCTGCTTTATAGCCTCCTGGTAATCGTCGCCGGGCCCCGGCTGCTGCGTCGGCTGACCCGCACCGGTCACGCCCCGCGCCTGGGCGTCGCGGCCTGGCTCACCGCCATCGCAACGGTGCTGATCAGCTGTGCGGGGGCCGCGGTTGCGGCTGTCGCACAGATCGTCAGCCACTGGGATCACCGCCAGAACCTCGTCGTGTCTTGTGTTGTTCAGCTGCGTGTTATCGCGACCGGTCAGGCCGGAACCTTGCCTCAGATCGTGCTGCTGAGCCTGCTCACTACCGCAGCCCTGGCGGCCGGTGTCGCCGGCGTACGGCTTTTTAGCGCGCTGGCCGTTATGCGTCGCCGGTCACACGACCACGCCGAAGCCGTTCGTCTCGTCGGACGCCGCACCGACACGCCGGATGTGGTCGTCCTCGACGCTGCCAATCCCGCGGCCTACTGCGTACCCGGCCGCCCGTCGGCAGTCGTCCTCACCAGCGCCGCAATAAATGAACTCGACGAACATCAGCTCGGCGCAGTGGTTGCCCACGAACGCGCCCATCTCGCCGGACATCATCCCCACATCGTCGCCGCCCTACGTGGCCTGGCTGGCGCCTTCCCGCGTATTACCTTGATAACCCAAGGTGCTGAACATGTTTCCCGCTTGTTGGAGATGTGTGCCGACGATGCAGCCGCTCGCCGGTTCGGTCGCACAGCGCTGTTGACCGGACTGCTGGCCATGACCGGTGCCGCACCCGCAGGCGCCCTCGGCGCTGCCGACGTCGCCGTGCTAGCGCGGGCCGAACGTCTCACCGAGCCCTCGGCCAATTCCGTGCTAACCCGGCGCACAGCCGCGCTGATGAGCACCGTGGCGATGATGGCCGCCGGACCACTGCTCATTGCCGCGCTCGCCACTGCCGCATCGGGGCTAATGATGTGCGGAATGCAATAGAGCACCGATTCCCGCGGGGTGGCGCATGCCAACATGGGCATCGCGGCATCGCGGCGTCGCGGCATCGCCGAGGTGCGCTAGCAGACGGCGCACCGCAGCCTTGCCGCCTTGACCCTGCGGACACATGCCTGTATACCTACGTACGTAGTAGATACGGAGCTAATCTGCGCTTCTCGTCGAAGGACACATCGCGTTCAGGACCAATCGTGTTCTGAATCAGCCTGAGTACCGCGAGAAGCAGAAGAGCTGCGGTTGATGTCAGCGGCGAGAGGACCTGAAATGCAGCATGGCTCCATGGATATGGCTCCGACGTGGGTGACAACTCTTGCCTGGGTGTATACCAGCGCTGGCGTGCTGTTCGGTGTATGGATTCTCGCCGATACCTATCTGAGGGGGTATCGCCAGCGGATGTGGGCCATGGAGATTGTGTGGCCGATCACCGCGATCTGGGCAGGACCGTTGGGGCTATGGGCCTACTACACGTGGGGTCGCCCGGCCACCCAGAAATGGCAAGCCGCTAACGGAAGTGCACCTGAGTTGGCGCTGCCGGCGAGGGCCGCCGTGGAGACGATCCCAGGTGGGGCCGCCTCCTTTGCTGGCCACGCAATCGCCGTGCCGATCGTGGCCGCAACTGGGATCACGATTGCAGGTGAGCACGTGTGGCCGATGATCCTGCTGATTGCCGCGTTCGCATTGCCGCTGCTGATCGCTTTCGAGTACCGCTCACTGACCATGCTGGCGGGGCCTCGGTCCTCCCCCGGCAAGAGACTGCGGGTAGCCACGCTGATCTCGGTGCTGGCGATCATCGCTTTCGACCTCGGCATGGGCGCCACGATGCTGATTGTGGCCTTCGTGTTGGGCTACGGGCCCACCACGATGGCGTTCTGGCTGGTGATGTGGGGCGGGATCATGCTGGGCTTCGTCACCGCCTACCCGGTGGTGTGGTGGCTGTTGGCCCGGGGCACGCCGCAGTCCGTACTAGAACCCGCCCAAGCACGATAGTGATGGGTGCCCATGCCTAAGCCCACCATCTCGCTCAGATCGAACCGTAGCCTCAGTGTGGTTGAGCTCGGGTTGAGGTCATGAAGCGACTCGGGATCGCCTGCCTGAGCATTCTCATGCTCCTGGCAAGCGGCTGCTCGCAACAGCACGCTGAACCCATTGCCCCGCAATCCAATACACCAGCACAGTCCAACTCGCCAGCGCAATCCAGCGCGGCAGCACTCGGCCATATCCACGCGATGGGCGTCAACCCGGCCGACGACACCCTGTATGCCGGCACCCACTACGGCGTCTATCGATTTCCAGCGGACCAGAATCCAGAACGTGTCGGCAAGGTCGTGCAGGACTTCATGGGATTCACCGTCATCGGGCCCGACCACTTCCTGGGCAGCGGTCACCCCAGTGCCCAGGACACCGACCAACCGGGAAGCCTCGGGCTGATCGAGAGCACCGACGGCGCGCGGTCATGGAAGCCGTTGTCACTAAGCGGCGAAGCCGACTTCCATGCATTGGTGTATCGCCATGATCGCGTCTATGGCCAAGACAGTCATAGCGGCGCAGTCATGATCAGTACCGATATGCGCACGTGGCAGCGCCGGGCTGTGCTCTCGGCCATCGATCTGGCGGTATCACCACACGACCGCACCGACATCCTCGCCACCACCGCAGAAGGGCTGCAGCGCAGCCGCGACGACGCGACAACATTCACACCGCTTGCCGCGAGCCCACCGTTGGTGTTCGTGAGCTGGCCTGATCAAGGTCCACTTGTCGGTGTGGATGCTGCTGGCACGGTCTACACCAGTGACGACCCGGACACAGGCTGGCAAGCGCGCCAATCATTGGCTTCGCGACCACAGGCGTTGTTCGCCGTAGGTGATGGCGTCGTGTTTGTGGCCACCGAGCAGGCCATTGAGCGTTCCGATGATCACGGAGTCAGCTTCAGCCCCTACAGAATTCTCCAGTGACCGCTAGGTGCGGGATTGCACCCGGCGCATCGGTGAGGCAGTGGTTTTGAGACTACAGGCGAAGACCAAGAGCGGGCTGATTGCGCGTGTTGCCGCGGCCGCCTCACTGGGAGCCGCACTCATCCACTTTGCGACCCTGCCCGCACATTGGCAGGAATGGCCGCCGTCAGGAGTGTTCTTCGCCCTACTCGCGGTTTTCCAGTTCGGATGGGCGCTAGCAATGGCGCTGCGTCCCCAAATAGCGGTCCTCACTACGGGGATCGTGGCGAATCTGGGCGCAATCGCGCTGTGGGTGCTGTCTCGAACCTCCGGTATACCGTTCGGCCCGCACGCCGGTGAAGCCGAGGCGATGCGGGCAGCCGGTGTCGCGGCGGTGCTGCTCGAGGCGACTGTCGTCATCGGCGCTGCGTACGTGTGGATTCTGGGCCACAAGACTGCCGCGCTATCAGGCATGACCTACGGGATCGTTCTTGCCACGGCGGGCGCGGGCGTGGCCGTGGCTGTGGTCATCGGAGTGGATTCCGGCCTCGATCACAGCACCCACGCTCCGAATGACACCACCGAGTTCGACGATCACCACCACTCGCCCGGCGTTGCGCCACCAGATCGTGAGATCACCAGCCCACCAACTGCGCCGCCACCCAGGCCACTAGAACCCACCCACCATCACGACCATGAACACGGATAACGCTCGCCGTGAGCGATGGCAATAGCCGTGTGCCGGCTACCGGTGTGACCAGTGGCTCGCCAATCAAGTCTCTGGAATCGGCAGTAGAGACTCGGGATTCACGTCTTACCGGGCGACAAGACCGCCACGCGTCGAATGTGAAGAAACAAGGGTCGATCAGATCGGCGTCTCATGTTCAGTGCCGGGGTGGATCAACACGCTGGGCGGATCTCCGACGGGGACGGTCTCCTGTGGGCTAGGCGGGGTAGGCGTGGATGAGGGCGGTAGCAAGTTTGGGCACTGCGTGGGTGAGGGTGTGTTCGGCGTCGTGCGCGACCTTGTGAGCGTCGGCGAGGCTTAGCTGTGGATCGATGTCGAGTTTGGCGTCGGCGTGCAGACGGTGGCCGATCCAACGCATTTTGACGTTGTGTACCCGTGTGACACCAGGTTCGGCGGCCAGTGCCGCTTCGGCGGCGTCAACGAGATCGGGGTCCACCCCGTCCAGAAGGCGGCGGAACACGTCGAGTACGGCGGTACGCAGGACGGCGAGAATAGCGATGGTGATGAGGATCCCGATGATGGGGTCTGCAAGGGGAAAGCCGAGCGCGATGCCGCCGGCACCGAGAAGAACTGCCAGAGAAGTGAATCCATCAGTGCGGGCATGCAGGCCGTCGGCGACGAGGGCGGCCGAACCGATACGGCGTCCGACGCGGATGCGGTAAATCGCCACAAGTTCATTGCCGATGAATCCGATTAGCCCGGCGGCGGCGACCCAGCCGAGGTGTTCGACGGCAACCGGGTTGAAGAGCCGACGAACCGATTCGTATCCTGCGACTGCCGCCGACAGCGCAATCATGGCGATGACGAAGAGGCCAGCGAGGTCTTCGACGCGGCCGAAACCGTAGGTGTACCGCCGTGTCGCTGCTCGGCGCCCCAACACGAAAGCTATCCACAGGGGGATGGCGGTAAGGGCGTCGGAGAAGTTGTGAATCGTGTCGGCGAACAACGCGACCGAGCCCGAGATCGCCACGATGACGATCTGGGCCATCGCTGTGACGCCTAGGGCGACCAGGCTGATCTTTACCGAGCGGATTCCCGCGGCGCTGGATTCCAGCGCGTCGTCGATGCTGTCAGAGGCGTCATGGCTGTGCGGAGCGAACACTTCACGTAGTGCGGCTTTGACCTTGCCGCCCAGCCCCGAGCCAGCATGGTCGTGGCCATGATGAGAGTGGCCGCGGGCGTGTGCGTGCTGGCGGGAATCGTGGGTCATCTGCCCGATCCTTTTGACCCCAGCGAAGTGGCTTGGGACTCCGTGGTGAGGTGCAGTTCTCGAAGTTCCGCGGTGTCACGGTGATGCCCGGGCGTACCGGGACCGGCGTGCTCGGCATTGAACACTGCATCGGTCACCAACTGCCCGATGTGGTCGTTTTCCAGGGTGTAAAAGATCGTGGTGCCTTCACGGCGAGTACGCACCAACCGGGCCATTCTCAATTTAGCCAAATGTTGTGATACTGAAGGTGCTGGCTTGCCGATGTGCTCGGCCAGCTCGTTCACAGACATCTCCCGTCCCACCAGTGCCCACAGCACCTGCACCCGGGTGGCCTCAGCCAGCATCCTGAACACCTCGACGACCAAAGCCGTCTGGTCCTCCGGAAGTCGTCGATGACAACCGCCGTTATCTGCATTCATAAATAGATAATAGAGCAATGAGGCGTCGCGAGGCGTAGCCGACCTCCAACATCAGTGTCTCTAGCTCCTGGAGAAACGAGAGTGATCGGATCCCATCTCGCGTGAGCTCGAGGGATAGGCACTGCCAATTGTGCCGGTCATTCATTCGGATATACGCGCCGGCGGCACCTGCGTGCCCAAAGCCCTTGAACAGGAATGCTATTCGCCGACCAAGGTCAATGACCGGCAACGAGGGCAGGGCCCCGCTACGTTCCCGAAAGAAGCCGGCCGAGCGGCGGCCCTGGGCGAAGGTGACCACGGTGATTTGGTGATCATCCTGGCCGTCATTGGCCTGCGGTGGTCGGGCCTAGTCGGTCTTCGGGTGGCGGACCTCGACCTACCGGCCCGTCGAGGATCTATGTCCGGCGCTCAGCACCCGAAGTGGAGGGGCGCATCATTGTTGGACCGTCTGAAACGAAGGCAGGAGCGCGCACAGCGCCGTTGCCTCAAGCGGTAATCGACGCCTTGAGAGCCGGATCTCCGGGCAGCCTCTTGAGTCGCCTGTTGTCGCTAGCCTCGGTCCACAATCCGAAGTAAAAGGCAGGTCGCACAGAGTGGTCCCGGCTGGTATCGAACCAGCGACCTTCCGCGTGTGAGGCGGACGCTCTCCCACTGAGCTACGAGACCGGAATCCGACGAATCGAACGAGGCAGAAGACTAACACGGGGCAAAGAGCACCCAAGAATCCGCACTCAGTCCAGATACAGGCCCGCACCGCCTCCGAACAGGCGCTTCGCCGCCCTCTTCCCCACCATGACGCCCCGAACCCACCACGGCCACCACAGTCCCAGTCCAGCGCCACCCCACACAGCCACAACCGGACTCGCCAACCGATTGGTGCTGCCGACGAAGGCGCCCGTACCATCCGCGACGCCAGCGAACGCACGCCCACTGGGGACCGGGTCGCCTCGGCCAAAGTCGTCGCATCTAGGCACGAGTGGCCCTGGCTACCCAGCGCACGCGACCCAGCGGCGGGCGGCAGGTCCAGTCCTACCCCACGGCCAGTTTCCGGCTGCACGTGCCGTGAGCTGCAATTATTAAGCCTCGGGGACACAGCATTTTCCAATTCGATGTCCACGGATTCACCATCTCCCGACAGGCGCAGACGCTGTTGTGACCACGGTTCCGCCACGCCGAGCCAGGGATTTGTGCCTGCCCGAGTGGGTGGACT
>JAHZKD010000506.1 GCA_022600605.1 Actinomycetes bacterium | reverse complement strand
GGCCTCGTTTGTCGCGAGTGCTTTCCGGACGACCTCCACGAGATCGACGGGTTGCAAGCGCAGTACGGTTTTTCCGGACTGAATCTTCTCGACGTCGAGGATGTCATTGATCAAGCGGACGAGTCGTTCGCAATTGGACAGTGCGATGCCGACGTACTCCTGAGCCTGTGGTGGCAATTGGCCGGTAACGCCGTTGGCGACGAGCCCGAGCGAGCCGCGAATCGAAGTGAGCGGAGTTCTGAGCTCGTGGCTCACCATCGAGACGAACTCGGCTGTCAACCTGTCCAAACGCTTTCGTTCGGAGATATCGCGCACAATGTTGATAAATCGCGGGAGCTCGCCCGGTGGCGCCATGAACTGGAGGACTATCTCGACAGGAATATCGTGGCCGTCCTTGTGGCGGTGCACAGTTTCGAAGGTGGTGGCCTCAGATTGCCCCGTGATGAGAGATTCGAGCACCTCTCTGTACTGGGCCTCGTCAAACTCAGGTTTGAGATCCAGCGGCGTCTTTTGCAGCAGCTCGTCGATGGAATAGCCAAGATGTTTCACCGCGCCATGGTTTGCGTACGTGAAGCGCAGATCTACAGGATCGAAGATGAGAATGGCCTCATTCGTTCGATCAAGAGTCACCCGGAATTGATTCAGCTCCCGCTCTGCCTGTTTACGCAGCGAGACGTCGCGAATGATCCCGGTAAACAATTTCTGGCCATCGACCAACATCTCGCTGATCACAAGCTCGGCAGGAAACAGGGTGCCGTCCTTGTGACGGCCGGTGACCTCGCGGCCGATGCCGATGGCCTCGCCTGGGCCGGCCTCGACGTAATTCGCGAGGTAGCTTGCATTGGGCTCTCCGCCCGGTGCGGGCATCAGCACAGTCACATTCTGGCCGACAAGCTCTGAAGCGGAATGACCGAAAATGCGCTCGATGGCTGGGTTGGCCCGTTCGATGCACCCCGACTCGTCAAAGGTCAGAATTGCGTCCACCGCGGTATCGATGATCGCACGCAGACGTGCCTCGCTGGCCTGCAGTGCGCGTGCCGTCGCGTAGTAACTGGTCATGTCGCGGGCGGCGCAAAAAAAGACACCATCTCGCGCTCTTGCAACCCATGACAGCGGAACCCAGCTGCCGTCCTTGTGTCGGTAGCGGTTCTCGAAATTGATCGTGGTCGAGGCTTCGGCGAGAAGGCGAGCAGCCTCGGCTTCGGTTCGTTCAAGATCGTCGGAATGTACAAACTCTAAAAGTGGTCGCGCGCGCAGCTCGTCCAGCGTCCAGCCAAGAACCTCTTCCCACATGGGATTCAGCTGCTCGAAATACAGCGAGCTGTTGACCGTGCAGAGAAGGTCCAGCGTCAGGTCGAAGAATTGGCGATGTGTCTCAAGCTGTTCGAGTCGCAACCCACTCACAACTAGCTCATCGCGCAGCTGGCGTTCGCTTTGAGTGTGCTGGCGCTGCAGCTCCAGGATCTCAACGACCTGGCCGGCCAGGAGCTCAAGGGTCTCGACTTCGGTACCGTCGTTTTCTCGCGCCTCATGATCGATGGCACAAAACGTCCCGAGGAAGAAGCCGTCAGGAGTCTTCAGGGGAACTCCGGCGTAGAAGCGAACTATTGGGTCCCCGGTAACGAGGGGGTTGTCAGAAAACCGCGGGTCCCGCAAGGCATCCGGGACAACGAGGGGCGCCTCATTGGCCACCACGTGCCCGCAAAATGAAACATCTCGAGGCGTTTCGGGAGCGTCGAGCCCGTAGCGGGACTTGAACCACTGGCGGTCGGTATCGATGAATGTGATGAGCGCGACCGGCACCTTCAGGATATTGGCCGCGAGCTTGGTAAGCGCGTCGAAACGCGGCTCCGGGGGGGTGTCGAGGATTCCATAACTCCGCAGCACGGCGAGCCGCTCGGCCTCATTGGCTCCGATCGCGGGCGGCTCCACCGGGGCTCCTTACTGCTGGCTAACTGCTGGTTTCCGTGGTTCTAGCCGGCATCTTCCTCGATATTGTCCTCGATTTTGCATTGATCTGCCCCGACTTCGCCTGACTCCGGGGTTGTGGGCCTCTGGCGGCAGTGGCAACTGGAGTTCTGGGGTTTCGAACCCAGTCGGGGTGAACTTGCCCAGTTTGGGTCGATCACCACCGGCGATCCCGTCCACCACCGGCGATCCTGTCGGGCACCCGTCACCTGCCCTGCCTTACCTGCCCTGCCTTACCTGCCCTGCCTCACCTGCCCGGTGGACGGACCCTCACCGCTGGGTTGGTGTGAGCTTGGTGATGGCACCGCATGGGGGACCGGTACTGTGGGTCGTCGAGTATTCGCAGGTGGCGACCGATCGAGTGGCTGGCGCCAATGACCAGAATCGCCAATGACCAGAATGAGGAAAGCGGGACGTGCAGACACACGAGATCAGGAAGCGGTTCCTTGATCATTTCGTGAACGCGGGCCATGCCGAGGTGCCCAGCGCTTCGGTGATCCTCAATGATCCCAACTTGTTGTTCGTCAACGCCGGGATGGTGCAGTTCGTCCCGTTCTTCCTCGGCCAGCGCACGCCGCCCTGGAAGCGCGCGACCAGCATCCAGAAGTGCATCCGCACCCCGGACATCGACGAGGTGGGCATCACCACCCGGCACAACACGTTCTTCCAGATGGCCGGCAACTTCTCGTTCGGTGACTATTTCAAAGCCGAGGCTATCGAGCTGGCATGGACGCTGCTGACCAACCCTGTAGGCCAGGGCGGCTATGGCTTTGATCGCGAGAAGCTTTGGGCCACAGTCTATCTAGACGATGACGAGGCCGCTCAACTGTGGCAGGACATCGCCGGGATGCCGCCCGAACGGATCCAGCGCCGCGGGATGGCCGACAACTACTGGTCGATGGGCATTCCCGGACCCTGCGGTCCGTCTTCGGAGATCTACTACGACCGAGGTCCCGCATACGGCGTAGGGGGTGGACCAGAAGCCAACGAGGACCGTTTCATAGAGATCTGGAACCTCGTGTTCATGCAGAACGAGCGTGGCGAGGGGACGTCCAAGGGAGACTTCGAGATCCTGGGTCCGCTGCCACGCAAGAACATCGACACCGGTATGGGTGTCGAGCGGGTCGCCTGCCTGTTGCAGGGAGTCGACAACGTCTATGAGACCGACTTGCTGCGCCCGGCCATCGAGTTAATGGCCGCGCACGCACCTCGTGGGTATGGCCAGGGTCGTCATGAAGACGACGTGCGCTACCGGATCATCGCCGATCACAGCCGGACTGCGGCGATCGTCATCGCCGACGGGGTCAGCCCCGGCAACGAGGGCCGCGGCTATGTACTGCGCCGCTTGTTGCGCCGCATCATCCGCGCTGCGAAATTACTCGGCGTCGAGCAGCCCATCATGGCTGAGCTGATGGCTACGGTGCGGGACGCTGTGGGCCCGTCCTATCCGGACTTGCTGAGCGATTTTGACCGCATTCAGCGCATTGCAGTGGCCGAGGAGACTGCGTTCAACCGCACGCTGGCATCTGGGTCCCGGCTGTTCGAGGGCGCGGCGCGCGCGACGAAAGCCTCCGGCACCGACGTGTTGTCCGGCACTGACGCATTCACGCTGCACGACACGTACGGCTTCCCGATCGAGTTGACCCTCGAAATGGCCGCGGAGGCAGATGTGCGGGTCGATGAGGAAGGTTTCCGCGGCTTGATGTCTGAGCAGCGTCGGCGAGCCAAGGCAGATGCGGCCGCGCGCAAACAAGCGCACGCTGACCTCTCGGCCTATCGCGGCCTCGTCGATGCCGGCCCGACACAATTCACCGGTTTCGATGAACTATCAACCGAGGCAAAGATTCTCGGCATCTTCGTTGATGGCAAGCGCGTCCCGGTGGTAGCGCATGAACCGACCGTCTCGGAGTCACGCGTTGAGTTGATCCTCGATCGCACCCCTTTCTACGCTGAATCAGGTGGCCAGATAGCCGACGAGGGCACCATCAACGGGACGGGGGCAGCGGAGACGGCGCGGGGGGCCGTGACCGACGTGCAGAAGGTCGCGAAGACGTTGTGGGCGCATCACGTCACCGTGGAGTCTGGTGAGTTCGTTGAGGGAGACACCGTGGTGGCGGACGTCGATCCTCGCTGGCGGCATGGCGCCACTCAAGGGCATTCTGGAACGCACATGGTGCATGCCGCGTTACGACAGGTTTTGGGTCCAGACGCTGTTCAGGCAGGTTCGCTCAATCGTCCTGGGTACCTGCGATTCGACTTCAACTGGGTGGGCGGGCTCAGCGAGGAACAACGAACACAAATTGAAGAGGTCGCCAACGAAGCGGTCGAGGCCGACTTCGAGGTGCGCAGCTTTATCACCGATCTGGACAGGGCCAAGGCCATGGGCGCGATGGCGCTCTTTGGCGAGGCCTACCCCGACGAAGTTCGGGTGGTGGAGATTGGCGGGCCCTTTTCGCTGGAGTTGTGCGGCGGCACGCATGTCCGCAATTCCGCACAGATCGGCCCGGTGACCATCCTCGGCGAGTCCTCGGTGGGGTCGGGTGTTCGGCGAGTCGAGGCCTATGTCGGGCTGGATTCCTTCCGGCACCTGGCTAAGGAACGCGCGCTCATGGCTGGTCTGGCGTCGTCGTTGAAGGTGCCTTCGACCGAGGTTCCCGCGCGGGTGGCCAACCTGGTGGAGCGCTTGCGGGCGGCGGACAAGGAACTTGACCGGTTGCGGATGGCCAACGCGCGCGCGGCTGCGGCTAATGCCGTGGCCGGCGCCGAGGAGGTCGGTAAGGTCCGCGTCGTGGCGCAACGAATGGCGGGTGGGATGTCAGCGGGTGACTTGCGTTCGCTCACCGGCGATATCCGCGGCAAGCTTGGCAGCGGGCCGGGCATAGTGGCGTTGGTCGCCGCGGGCGATTCGCGCGTCGGCAAAGACGGAGGCGACGACGATTCGGTCTCCTACGTGGTGGCAGTCAATCAATCGGCGCAGGATCTCGGTCTGCGGGCCGACGACCTCGTCAAGCAGGTGGGTGCGGTGCTCAATGGCCGCGGTGGGGGCAAGGCAGACCTAGCGCAGGGATCCGGTAAAGGGGCCGCCGGTATCGACGCGGCACTGGCGGCGATACGCGCCGAGATAGGCCGGAGATAGCTCAGGTGGCTCACACCGACCAAAACGGGTGGCAAGACCGCCTACCGGACCATCCGGGCAGCCCGGGGGCGGCAACTGACGCGGGTCATGGTCGGCGCATCGGCATCGACGTCGGCAGCGTACGCATCGGCGTGGCCGTCAGTGACCCCGACGGTGTTCTGGCCACACCCGTGGAGACGGTCGCCAGGGATCGTCGCTCCGGCAAGCACCTCCGTCGGCTCGCGCGGCTGATCGCCGAACACCAAGCCGTCGAGGTCGTGGTGGGCCTGCCGCGCACGCTGGCCGATCGTGCCGGGTCCTCGGCGCGCGATGCCGTCGAGCTGGCCGACCAGCTGGCCGAAAAGATCTCGCCGGTGCCGGTTCGGTTGACCGATGAACGGCTCACCACCGTGAGTGCGCAGCGCTCGCTGCGTGAGGCCGGGGTGCCGGCCAAAGGCCAGCGTTCGATGATCGATCAGGTTGCGGCGGCCGGGATTTTGCAGAACTGGCTGGACCAGCGCCGCGCAGCGTTGAGCGCACACGGAGAGGCCGGGAATGGCTGACGATTGGCCGAGTGAACGCGCCGAACCCGTGGCAGTGGGACCTCCCCGACAAAGGTGGGCACGTCGTGATCGGGCTCGATCCGCGCGGATCCAGCGCAAACGCCGGTTCGCCGCGGTGCTGGCGGTGACCATGCTGGTGGTGGTAGTCGTCGGTGCGGTGTTCCTCGGTTCCAGAATGTGGAATTCGATGTTTGGCGACTCCAACAGCGACTACGTCGGCGATGGCATCAAGGACGTGGTGATCCAGGTCCGAGAGGGCGATTCCACTACCGCAATCGGCAAGACGCTGCAGGACGAGAATGTGGTGGCGACATACAAGCTGTTCGTCGACGCGGCTGCCGGTAGTCCCGCAATCTCGGCCATTCAGCCGGGGTTCTACAAGGTTCGCACTGAGATCCCGGCAGCCGGTGCGGTGGCCCGACTGGCTGATCCGGCTAACCGGGTTGGCAGATTGGTGATTCCCGAGGGGCGCCAACTTGACGACGTCGAGGATTTGAAGTCCAACGAGGTCACCGACGGTATCTTCACGCTGATCTCTAATGCGTCGTGTGTGGACCTTGACGGTGAGCGCAGGTGCGTCTCGGCCTCAGACCTGCGCAATATCGCAGGTACGGCTTCCCCGAAGGCGCTCTCGGTCCCGGGGTGGGCGATGGGTCCCGTTGTGGCGCTCGGAAACGATCATCGTCGGCTGGAGGGGCTTATCGCCCCTGGCACCTGGAACATCGACCCGATGGCGGAGCCGCAGAACATCCTGGCCAGACTGATCTCTGTCAGCGCCACGCAGTACGAACAGGGCGGTCTACTGAGTACCGCTGAAGCGTTGAAGATGTCGCCCTACGAGATCCTCATTGTGGCATCGCTGGTGCAGCGTGAAGCAATGCCGCAGGACTTTTCCAAGGTGGCGCGAGTCATCTACAACCGGCTCGCAGAGCAGCGGACGCTGGAGTTCGACTCCACGGTGAACTACCCGCTAGACCACATCGAGGTTGCGACCACCGATGGCGACCGCGCACGGGCGACGCCGTGGAACACCTATGTGCGGCCGGGGCTTCCGGCTACGCCGATCTGCTCGCCGGGCCCGCCCGCGCTCGCCGCAGCTGAGCACCCTGAGCCGGGGGACTGGTTGTACTTCGTGACCGTCGATATGCAGGGCACGACGCTGTTCACTCGCGACTACGACCAGCATCTGGCCAATATCAAGGTGGCGAAGAGCAACGGTGTACTCGATTCGGCGCGATGAGCGCTTGCGTGGCGATGAGCCCCGGCGAAGAGCAGAGGGCCACGATCAGCCCCGGCGAAGAGCAGACGGTGAAGAGCAGAGGGCCGCGATGAGCGCTGGCGCGAAGATCAGACGGCCACGATGAGCGAGGGGCCCCGACGGGCTGCGGTGCTCGGCTCGCCGATTGCCCATTCGCGTTCCCCACAGCTGCACCTGGCCGCTTATCGCGCTCTCGGATTGGACGGCTGGACCTACGACCGCATCGAGTGCACTGGGGAGCAGTTGCCCTCGGTGATGCGCGGATTCGGGCCGGAATGGGTGGGGGT